>CAKKSC010000037.1 GCA_919902985.1 Desulfuromonadales bacterium
CGTTCGTGGTGAGCTTGTCGAACCACAAAAGATAGTTTTGCAAGAGGCTCACTATAGAGAACTGGGTGTCTTGACACCGGTTGCGGAGGCATTTAAATCTCAAAAGTATGAAACTTATTAAAAAGGCGATATATTTTAAAATATCTGGCTATATCTGACTAAATCAAACAAAAATAACCAAAATCAACCCTTGCCTTTATTGTCAATTTCTATTAGAAACACTCTTCATCCATTAGCACTCTTGATATGTGAGTGCTAAAATTCGGCCAGGGGGGGTGAGGCAGACCAGAATAGACTAGCTGATTACCGTATTGAATTTAAGTTCATAATAAGCAAAATAAAGGAGGAGAGGAAAACCATGAAGATCAGGCCATTGCAGGACAGAATCATCGTAAAGAGGATCAAGGAGGACGAGAAGACAAAGGGCGGGATAATCATCCCTGAGACCGCCAAGGAAAAGCCTTCAGAGGGCGAGATTGTAGCTGTTGGGAAGGGAAAGGTCCTTGAAAACGGGACCGTGCTGCCGCTCGAAGTCAAGGTCGGAAACAGGATTCTTTTCAGCAGATATGGCGGTACAGAGGTGAAGATAGAGGGCGAAGAACACCTGATCATGAGGGAAGACGATATCCTTGGCGTAATCGAGAAATAGGGGCAATCCTTGTGATTGCCCAAAATAAGGGCGGGCACAAGACCCGCCCCTACGAGTATAAATACATAAAAATAATAAGGAGGAAATTATGGCAGCAAAGCAGTTGGTATTTGGACAGCCGGCAAGGGACGCGATACTCAAAGGGGTAAATGCCCTGGCTGATGCAGTTAAGGTTACACTTGGTCCAAAGGGTAGGAATGTGGTCATTGAGAAGTCTTATGGCTCTCCTATAATCACAAAGGATGGCGTTACAGTTGCAAAGGAGATCGAGCTCAAGGACAAGTTTGAGAACATGGGAGCTCAGATGGTCAAGGAGGTAGCATCAAAGACCTCTGATGTGGCGGGTGACGGGACAACTACGGCAACCGTTCTTGCCCAGGCGATATACAGGGAAGGGGCAAAGCTTGTTGCAGCCGGACACAACCCTATGGATATAAAGAGAGGAGTTGACAAGGCGGTAGAGACAGCAGTGGCTTCGCTGAAGGACCTCTCCAAGCCGTGCAAGACAGAAAAAGAGATAGCCCAGGTAGGCACCATCTCGGCCAACAATGACTTGACCATAGGGAAGATCCTGGCAGAGGCGATGAGTAAGGTTGGCCGTGAAGGCGTCATCACCGTGGAAGAGGCAAAGACCCTCGAAACAACCCTCGATGTGGTGGAAGGCATGCAGTTTGACAGGGGTTACCTCTCCCCTTATTTCGTAACTGACCCGGA
Source organism: Desulfuromonadales bacterium (assembly GCA_919902985.1). Lineage (GTDB taxonomy): Bacteria > Desulfobacterota > JAENJC01 > JAENJC01 > JAENJC01 > JAENJC01. The sequence goes on from CAKKSC010000037.1 coordinate 1,364, forward strand.
CAGGATGGAGGTTGCACTTGAAGACCCGTTCATCCTTATACATGAAAAGAAGATATCCAACATGAAGGACCTGGTTCCTGTGCTGGAGCAGATCGCAAGGCAGGGCAAGCCCCTCCTGATCATAGCTGAGGATGTTGACGGCGAGGCCCTTGCCACGCTGGTTGTAAATAAGTTGAGGGGTACTCTCTCAGCCGCTGCCGTAAAGGCCCCCGGGTTCGGAGACAGGAGAAAGGCGATGCTGGAAGACCTCGCAATCCTTACAGGAGGTCGGGCCATTACCGAAGACCTTGGCGAGAAGCTTGAGAATCTGACACTTGCTGACCTTGGCCGTGCAAAGAAGATTGTAATTGACAAGGACAACACGATTATCGTGGAAGGGGCAGGGGACAAGAAGCTCATAGAGGCAAGGGCAAAGCAGCTCAGGACCCAGATTGAGGAGACCACTTCATCCTACGATAAAGAGAAACTCCAGGAGAGGCTTGCAAAGATAGCCGGAGGGGTTGCGGTTGTTAAGGTGGGAGCAGCTACAGAGACAGAGATGAAGGAGAAGAAGGCAAGGGTGGAGGATGCCCTTCATGCAACCAGGGCCGCAGTAGAGGAAGGAATAGTTCCCGGTGGCGGAGTCGCCTTTATAAGGGCCCTTGCAGCACTTGACAAGCTTACCCTTGACAAGGAACAGCAGCTCGGCGTAAATATCGTGAAGAGGGCGCTCGAAGAGCCGATCCGCCAGATCGCAATGAATGCAGGCTTTGAAGGCTCCATAGTGGTAGATAAGGTAAAGAACGGCAAAGGCGCCTTTGGTTTTAACGCAAGTACCGATGATTATGAAGACCTTATACAGGCCGGCATCATAGACCCTACAAAGGTCTCAAGGTGCGCGCTTCAGAATGCAGCCTCTGTCGCATCCCTGATGATAACCACCGAGGCCCTCATTGCTGAGGTCCCGGAGGAAAAGCCGGCTGCCCCCGCAATGCCGGGCGGCATGGGCGGAATGGGCGGAATGTACTAAGGGCAGAGGTCGTCAGAAGTCAGTGATTGGATGTTAGAGGTTAGTTGTTAGTAAAAAAGGCCTCCCTTCGAAAGAGGGGAGGCCTTTTTGTTAGGTTCTTATGTAAATGAGATAACCTTAAATTGATTCATTCGTAAAAACTAAAAATTAACCGCAGAGACGCGGAGACGCTGAGTTAAACATCTTGAAATTATTGATTCTTTTCTCTGTGCCTCTGCGCCTCCGCGGTGGGAATAAGAGTTTTTACGATTTTATCTTAAATTGATTAAAAACGATACAGCATATCAAGCATCCATATGTTGTTTGATGCATTACTATCAGGGTCCCTGTATTCGTAGGAAATACCGATCTTTTCTCCTCTCTCTCCGAAGAGATCAACAGACAATCCAAAATCATTTTCCATAGGAACCTGACCGCCTCCGCTGTGCCACTCCTTCCTCTCAAAATGCAGACGCGGAACTATGCTGTCAGTAAGGGGATGAGAGATGCTAATAAACATATCTTTTCTATTACCGGCCCCCTGGGGATGACCAAGGACAAAACTTTCGTTCATGTAACCTTCTGTGAACTGGTAGTGGTCGTACCATGTGACCTTTGCATCGAAACTGCTGGAGTACTCCATACTAAGCTCGGTCCTACCATTATCGAGGTACAGGCCAAAGAGGTTGCTGGTAAAGCATGTTTGGGGCAATTTAGTATGCTCATCCGATACCATTGTTTCTCCACCCCACGTCCAATAGACCTTCATCCCCTTAAGTCCTAACTTCTTCATGAAGTTATGGTCTCCTCCCATATTCAGGGAGACGTCAAAGGCAGTGACGCGATTGGCCACCGGCCCTGACGCGCCTTCTTCCTCGTTGCTGTCATAAGTAGGGATAAATGTTTTACTGATATAGTCGAAGGAGTACCCGCTTCCTCCCCTGTCTATAAGCTGTACCCCCTGTGAAACCCCAAGCTCTATATACCTTGAAGGGCTAAAGTCAAGTCTGCCTCCTATAAACAAAGGTTCTTTATTATCCGTAACCGGGATGCCATTATCTATGTATTCTATGGTCTGCTTGCTGATCTTTCCCAGGAGTGCGGTAAACTTTGTATTCCCCATAAAACTCAGTGGCCCTGGAGGGGTAGTTGTCACCGCATTAGAAAGCTTTACAAGCTCAAAGGCCGGTGCATTATTGGTCAGGACCCAGTTGCCGCGCCGCCCTGGCCCCCACCAGAGGGAGTCCCTGCCGACCTCTATCTCTATGTTTTTCAGCCACGCAACGATATACCCTGAATGCAGGTCTAACTTGTCTTCATCAGTATCATCTCTGTACAGGTTATACTCTGGCCTTAACTCGTAGCCTATTGAGCCCCATGTCCCGGAGGTTGAAACCTCGCCCCGAATACTCAGGTCTCCGCCTCTAAAGCCGTAGTCGTTCTCTATTTGCACAGGGGAATCAGTATGTACCGCCTTTGCCCTGACCCATCTCAAAGGTTTTACACTCAAATCCCCGTATGAGCTTTCGTTAATGCCCTTGATCTCCTCAGACAGGTCTTCTTCAAGTCTTTTTAGCAATACCTTATAATATTCGTCCTCAACCTCGACCTTGTCGGCCAATCTCAATACCAGCCCGGCCATCTCCAGCCTGGATACAGGTCTCGTATTTAAAACAGTATTTTCTCCGGTCGCCAGAGAGAGCCTCTCTATTGCGTCGTACTTCCAGTCCCATAGGGGATCGCTGGTGGAGACATCGGCAAAAGCGAAGGATGAGATGATTAAGGTCAAAGCAAGGATTAGTGTCGAGGATAAGGTCAGGAATGAAACAAGACTCTTCCTTCCAGGGTGACTATAAGTGGAATCGATTCTTTCCATAAATCCTCCATTCCGTTCGGAACTTCGTAACTTTCCACCCCTACCCTTCAGCTTTGAGAAGAATATGGGTCAATGCACTGTCGAACTATGAATGGAATCATAGGATGTATCTGCGATATGAATTGCTGTGGGTGGGAGTGGTGCGGAGTGGTACTCCGGTACCAGGGTTTTTAAGATAGCCTTTACGCTACTTGCCTCCCCATTTCTAATTGCCGTCTCCAGCTCATCAAGCGCCTGATATACAGCAGTTGCATTTACTTCAGGGCTCTCCAGCACCCATATTTTTTTGTGGTGGGTCTTCTTTATCCCCTCCCCATCAATAAGAAGCTCCTCATACAGCTTCTCTCCCGGCCTCAACCCGGTATACACTATATTTATGTCCTTCCCTGGAGCCAATCCTGAAAGCTTTATGAGATTCTCTGCAAGGTCTTTAATCTTTATCGGCTCCCCCATCTCCAGCAGAAACAGCTCTCCGCCTTCACCCATTGCCCCTGCCTGAATAACAAGCTGCACAGCCTCCGGTATCGTCATAAAGTATCTTGTAATATCAGGGTCTGTAACTGTAACAGGCCCACCTTCTGCAATCTGCTTCTTCAGCAAAGGAATCACGCTTCCATTGCTTCCAAGGACATTCCCAAACCTGACTGCAATGAACTGCGTATTACACCCTTCCGATGCCGTCCTACACTGAAGAATAAGCTCTGCCACCCTCTTCGTGGCACCCATGACATTTGTAGGCCGTACAGCCTTGTCAGTCGAGATCAGGACAAACTTCTCAACATTGTATTCAGCAGCCAGGTCAGTCATCACCTTTGTCCCGAATATATTGTTCTTTACTGCCTCAGTCGGGTTTGTCTCCATCATCGGAACATGTTTATAAGCTGCTGCATGAAAGATGTATGCCGGGTTATATAAGTCCATACATTCCCTTACCCTCTCCCTATCTCTGATATCTCCGACAATTGGAATGAACCTCGTATCCCAACTCTTCTTTCTCAGCTCTATCTCAAGGTGATAGAGGTCGTTCTCTGACCTCTCGAAGAGTATCACCTTTTTGGGGCTGAAACGGGCAACCTGTCTGACCAGCTCAGACCCTATGGAGCCGGCAGCGCCGGTAACCATTATCACCTTATTTGCCAACTCATTGCCTATCAGGGACATGTCAAGAGCTACAGCTTCCCTCCCAAGGAGGTCCTCTATAGCCACATCCCTTATCTGACTTATACTGACATTTCCATCTATCAAATCGCCTATAAAAGGAAGCGTCTTAAACTTTACGTCAGCCCTCTTGCATGTATTTACGACCCTGCGCATCGCCTTGCCGGTTGCGGAAGGGAGAGCGATGATAACCTCTTTAACACCATATTCCTTTGCCAGCCTGCAAATATCCCTTGTATTTCCTAAGACGCTCACTCCACGAATCATTAATTTTCTCTTATTCCTGTCATCATCCACAAAGCCCACCGGATTATAGCCAAGCCTTGGATTGTTCTGCATCTCCCTTAATATCATCTCGCCTGCGTCCCCTGCGCCCACAACAAGGATATTTCTGGCGTTCAATCGCTCATTCAGTTTCAGCTTATCAGGTCCTTCCCTGTATATCCTGACAGCCACCCTTATAGCGCCTGAAAGAATGATGTTATAGGCAAAATCTATAAGAAATATGGACCTTGGGAACCCGGATTCCCTGGCAATTGCGACATAAAGACTAAAAAAGAGCGTGCCCAGGGCAGAGGCCTTTATGATATTCAGAAGGTCTCCAACACTCACATACCTCCAGAGCCCTTTAAAAAGGTCAAAATACCAGTAAGATGCCAACCTCACAACAAGCAGAGGAAGTAGAGTACCGAGAAACAAGGTCATATACTGGGAGGAATGAAAAAAACTGAACTCAAAACGGGAGACGAATGACAGGAAATAGGCAGATACAATTAATGAGATATGGGTAAAAATAATTATCAGGCGCCTGTATCTTAACATTAACTCTTTCATAAATAACAAACCTCGCAAATCAAGTTAAATTAACATCAGCATGAGTTTAACATATATAATCTCAAGAGTCAGGACAATTTTTTGTCTCTCTTTCCGCCTTTGCGGTTTTGCATGAGACATTATTCCTCTATCAAACTCCTTATCTGTGCTTATCTATAGTTAACTGCTTTTTACCGGGTTAAACAAGTGATGCCAGAAATCTGTCCAGGCTTAAAATCCTTACAGTGTCCTTCCTTATATCGACACCATTTTCAGAAACCACCTGATACAGAAAAGGTATCTCCAATCTATTTCCAAAATAGGTCAGGTTCTTTGAAATCTCTTTAGAAGCAGACTTAACCTCTATTGCAAGCCAGGGCTTGCCGTTTTCAGTAATTAGAAAATCGACCTCCCTACCTTCTGTATCCCTCAAAAAATGGAGGTCGGTCTTGTAACCATCCACATCGTTCAGAAAATGGCACATCTTGAGGAGGTGGGAAGCAACAATATTCTCCAGCCTAGCGCCGCTGTTGTCAGGGACCTCGGACCAATCCCACATATACAGTTTGGGCTCCTTTTTAAGAGATTTTATTTTTTTATGATGAAAGGGATAAATCCTGAAATGATAATAGAACCTTTCCAGGACATCAACCCAGTTCGACACTGTCTTGTGAGCAACAGAAAGGTCTTCCCTTAAAGAGTTCAGGGACAAAAGGGAGCCGACCTTACCAGGAAGTATATCAACTAGTATCTGTAAAAGTGACAGATTTCTAATATTCTCCATATCTCTTATATCTTCCTTAACGAGCCGCTCAACCCTCTGGTTGTGCCATCTCCTCAACTCTTTTTCACTCTGCTTAAGCAGCGGCTCAGGAAAACCGCCAAACTTCAATGTAACCCCTAAAGCCTCTCTTGTCACCTTACTCGACTCTAAAAAAGCTATCTCTTTAAACGGAACAATCGCATTCTCCTTTTCAAGAAATTCCGCAAGGCTAAAAGGATGGAGGCGATAGTAATAGTACCTTCCCATAAGCGAATCCCCGCCCCGTCTATATACATCCAAACGCGCACTTCCAGTCACAAGGATATTGAAATCACCCTTATGTTTATCAAACTGGCCCTTGAGATAATTCTTCCAGTCCTTGTACTTGTGGATCTCATCGAACAGAACAATCCCAGCATCACCCTTGAACCGAGACTGAATAATTTTTTTCCTGTCATCTCTTGAGTCCCAGTTTAGATAATCGTATGACTTGAAATAGTTTTCGGCAATATATTTGGCAAGGCTGGTCTTTCCAACCTGCCTCGCCCCGCCTATGAAGACCATCTTATCTTTTAAGTCTCTTACTATGTGTGGGACAAGATACCGTGTTTTCATAAAATGAAGGTACCAGATATTTTCACTCAAGTCAAATAAATATGAAGTGATTTTTGAGTATGGTAGAAAAACAAGGAAGGAGTAGATAAATACAAAACGGAAGTTGAGATGTTGATCGGATTGGAAGGTGAGAATATCAAAAGCAGAACTTATCGGACTTCATCTCCATAGAATTCAACATTGGCGTGATGAACGCCTGATTTGATCCGTAAGTGAGTATCTTTCCTCTGGCAGAAAGTTTTTCGTAATCTCAAAAATCTTCATAGCACAATCAAAAGCCAGCTTATAAACCTCCAAGTCGTTTACACGCCTGATCTTATCACCCACCTTCCCAACTCCAACCTTCTTATTTTTTATCTTTTCAAGCATCACCATCCTATCCTCTCATCTTCTTAACTTCCCAATTTCGCCTAAGAAAGGTTTGGTTATTAATGCGTTACCCCTTCCCGCCTGACGACCTTGAGGGCTGTCAATGATTTTTAAATCAAAGAGGAATGACCGATGATTAAAATAATATTCATCAAACTCAACCTTGACAGGAATTGGAAGTTCGTCCCTTCCATTGATTTGTGCCCAGCCCGTGAGACCAGGGGTAAGAGCGTGTACACCCCTTTTGGGAAGGTGTGCTAACTTTAGTTGAAAATTAGGTAGAAGCGGCTCCAGTTCTCAGAG
>CAKKSC010000038.1 GCA_919902985.1 Desulfuromonadales bacterium
CCATGCCTTACATACTACGGATAGTATGTGGTTGAGTCAAGTGGATACCCCTAATGCCATATGTGAGGCTCTCCAAACTGATGTAACCTAACAATCATATATAACTTTTAGCTTATTTGCCACAGGAAACGGTAATATAGGAAATGGCAATGATAAATCCAATAAATATAGATATAACCTATTTGACGGATAGCTTTATATGGGCTATCGTATCTCACAAGGCATACAATATCTGTTTGAAAGCAACTTGGTATAAAAGGAGGGGATGGATGTTGGGACGCTTATTATCGGTTATTATATGTATGTTGTTTATATTCCCTTCAGTTGGTATGGCAAAGGAAAGAAAGGGGGAGGTCGTGCTTACAGTGACCATCGATGCCCCGGAAGATAGCAAGGATGTAAGGGTCTGGATCCCATATCCTGTATCAAACAATGTCCAGGATATAGCGGATGTAAGGGTTGACGGTAATTTCTCGAAAAGCGGGATCTACGGTGAAAAAGAGACAGGGAATCTTGCCCTCTATGCAGAATGGACAAAACCTTTGAAGGAGAGGGTGCTAACATTTACCTTCAATATATCGGCCAGCGAATTGATAAAAAAAGATTTCCCCAGGGAGGAAACAGATATCCCTGTAGAAGTAAGGGAGTACCTGAAAAGCACCATCTTTATTCCTACAGATGGGAAGGTCAGGGAGATAGCCCAGAGCGTAATAAAGGACAAGAAGAAGATCAGTGAAAAGGCCAGGGCCGTCTACCAGTGGGTGGTAGAGAATACGGTAAGGGACCCGAATGTTAAGGGGTGCGGCACAGGCGAAGTTGAAAAGGTTCTCGAAAAGAGAAGCGGGAAATGCGTAGATATTAGTTCCGTCTTTGTCTCCATCGCAAGGTCAGCAGGCGTCCCGGCGCGAGAAGTCTTCGGCCTCAGATTGGGAAAGAAGGATGAAGAGGATATGAGCGGCGGTCATCACTGCTGGGCTGAGTTCTACGTTCCGGGATACGGGTGGGTCCCCGCAGACCCTGCCGATGTCAGAAAGGCTATGCTGACGGACAGTCTTGACCTTAAGGGCACCCAGAGCCACATAGATTATTACTTCGGGGCAGTGGATGAATACAGGGTCGCCCTTGCCAGAGGTGGAAGGGGCTATTACCTGAACCCCCGCCAGAACGACGGTCCGCTCAACTACTTCATGTATCCTTATGCAGAGGTAAACGGAAAGGCAGTTGACTGGCTGGCGGGCCAGAAGGAACTGAAGTACAATATCACATTTAAGGCCCATTGATAGTTCTAAACTACCCCCTCATTTTCTATCGTAGCACAAGCGACAAATTGACATTTTCCACTCCGAATCTTGTCTGAAGAATCTGGTGTTGTTGACAAAGTGGTTTTATATGTGTAAAAGTAACTCTCGTTTATCTAACAGGATGAGATTATTTCAACTGAGCGTTATGCCACCTGTTCGTTTCCGATGTTTTTTTATAAAAGGGAGATGAAGTCGGATGTCCGATCAAACCATCCTTATTGTTGACGATACTCCTTATGTCCGTGCCGCTGTGAAGGACGCTGTCCTCGAATCCGGCCTCTTTTCCAATATTATAGAGGCCGGAGACGGAGCTGAAGCCTTAAAACTGTTTCTCACAAACAAGGTGACCTTCATTATTACTGATGTTGTGATGCCTGTAATAGATGGTTATAAGCTGGTAGCCGCGATAAGGGAGATGGAGAGCGGCTCCGACATCCCTGTAATCATCCTTACTGCCAGCAAGAAGGGGTTTTCAGATAAGATAAAGGGGCTTACCCTAGGTGCCAGCGACTATGTGACCAAGCCTTTTGATAAGGGCGAACTCATAGCAAGGACAAAGGTCCTACTCAAGATGTATGGGCTTCAGGAGGAGTTGAAGGCCAAGAATGCATTGCTGGAAAGGATTGCCACAACCGATGAGCTGACCGGGCTTTCAAACAGGCGACACTTTTTCGATACAGCCAGGACAATAGTTGCCCTTGCCAAGAGGAATGACCTTTCTATAGCCTGTCTCATGATAGATATAGACTTCTTTAAAAAGATCAATGATACATACGGACACCAGGCTGGGGATATGGTTCTGAAAAAGGTCGCGGAACTGATGCTGAAGAACAAACGTGAAGGTGAGCTTTTAGCGAGGTACGGTGGAGAAGAGTTTGTTATGTGCCTCTTTAAGGCCGATGAAGCTGTGGCCTTCGGTGCTGCCGAAAGGTTCAGAAAGAGGATCGAAGAAATGAAAATCCAGTTGGATGAATCTAAGGCTATTTCTGTAACAATAAGCGCAGGGTGTTCAGCTTCAGCCGGTGACAGCCTGACGGATATTGATAAGCTCATGGCCATGGCTGATGAGGCACTTTATCTTGCAAAGAATAATGGAAGGAACAGGGTTGAGACCCATTCAGGGAAGATGCCGGGCTCGTGTTGACAAAAAGCCTTCAGCTGTACAAGAATCGGCTTATTGATACCAATTCGCATTCAAATAAAGACTTTTGAATGCTCAGGTATAATACCAAGTAAGCTTTCATTAGACTCAATAGTAGATGTTTGAAAGCAACTTGGTATAAAATTTAGATAATCAAGGAGCGTTTGCCGCGATATGAAGAAGATAAACGTTGGTATCGTTGGTTTTGGGACAGTTGGAACCGGTACTGCAAAGATACTTATTGGAAACTCTTTGTTAATTGAGGAGAGGATTGGCGTTCCCATAGTTGTTAAAAAAATTGCTGACCACCATCCAGAGAAAGAGAGAGAGATAAGTGTTGATCCGGCCATCCTTACGAAGGACGCAAATGAGATACTTAACGATCCTGAGATAGATATAGTCGTTGAGCTTATCGGCGGTTACGGTTATGCAAAAGAATTTATTCTGAAGGCTATAGATAAGGGGAAGCATGTGGTAACCGCAAACAAGGCGCTGCTGGCGGTACATGGAGACGAGATATTCAGGGCCGCATACAGGAAGGGTGTTGACATAGGGTTTGAGGCATCAGTTGGAGGCGGCATCCCGATAATCAGGGCCTTGAAAGAGGGTCTTGTGGCCAACAGGATCGAATCTATATACGGGATAGTGAACGGAACCACCAACTATATACTTACAAAGATGACAGCGGAGGGGAAGAAGTTTGGAGATGTCCTGAAGAAGGCCCAGGAAAAAGGTTATGCAGAGGCAGACCCGACCTTCGATGTTGAAGGGGTTGATGCGGCCCACAAGCTGGCTGTTCTTATATCTCTGGCTTACGGCGTAAGGATAAGGTTTGAGGATATATATACTGAAGGGATATCAAAGATAACCCCGCTGGATATTGAGTTTGCAAGGGAGTTTGGGTACAGGATAAAGCTCCTTGCCATAACTAAGGATGATAAAGGGAAGATAGAGGCCAGGGTGCATCCTACAATGCTTAAGGAGAGCGCCATGCTGGCCAATGTGGACGGTGTCTTTAACGCCATATATGTTACCGGCGACGCCGTTGGCTCCACCATGTTCTATGGCCGGGGGGCAGGGATGATGCCTACAGGGAGCGCTGTTGTAAGCGACATTGCAGACATAGCAAGAAACATTATCAAGAAAAGCCATCAGAGGGTCCCGCCTCTCGGATGCAGTGAAGGGTGCATAAAAGATGCAAAGGTAAAGGACATCTCCGAGACGGTAAACCATTACTACATAAGATTCTCTGCCATGGACAAGCCAGGAGTCCTCTCAAAGATATCTGGAATACTGGGTGAGAACAACATAAGCATCTCCTCCATGATCCAGAAGGGTAGGCAGGTCGGCGGCTCAGTCCCCATTGTCATGATGACCCATGAGGCTAAAGAACAAGATGTCAGGAAGGCCCTTGATGAGATAGACAGACTTCCGGTAGTCCATGAAAAGACGGTCTTTATAAGGATTGAAGAGGGTCTTACTTAGGTCGTTGCCCCGCCGCAGCTTGACCCTGCCCCTGCTGTGCATCCGTAACAATGAATCCCCGTTACAATCTGCCTATTTGAAAGACTCGAAAGGTCGAACTCCTTTAGATGGGTTGGAGCACCATGATTTATGGACAAACCAAGCATCTGATTAAAGTCGCAGTCGTATAACGTCCCGTCCCATCCAACTGAAAGGATGTTCCTGCACATGACGTTGGTTGCTGCCGATGGATTATATGAGGCAACAAGTTTACCCATATACATCTCGAAGTTCCCTGATGAATTCAAGTAGGCAAGGAACCTCCCTACAGGAAGGTTTGTTATGGTGAAGAGTTTGTTAAATGATATGCCGTATCTCTTCTGCATCTCCCTCTTGTAGTCGGCCTCAAGGGCCTTCTGAGAAGGCGGAAGGAATGCGCCTCCAGGGTTGAAAACAAGGTTTAAAATCAGCCCGGGACCTTCGATGCCGTATCCAAGGGCGTTCAGTTTTTTCAGGGCTGCTATGGACTTCTGAAATACACCTTTCCCCCTCTGGGAATCTGTGTTCTGCTCCATGTAATACGGGAGAGAAGCTATTACCTCAACCAGGTTTTCTGCAAAGAACCCGGGCATCTCCTCGTATCCAGGTTCAGTCAGTATGGTCAGATTAGACCTGACCATGACATGCCGCCCAAGCTTCACGCACTCTTCAACAAACCAGATGAAGTTCGGGTTCATCTCCGGCGCCCCGCCTGTTATGTCAACAGTGGCAATATCGCTGTTTCTGAGTATGTCGAGGCACAACTCCATTGTCTCTTTTGACATTACCTCTTTCCTGTTCGGCCCGGCCTCAACGTGGCAGTGACGACAGGCCTGGTTACAGGGCCTTCCGACATTGACCTGTAATGTGTTGATCCCTGTAGATGTGAGAGGGTAAAGGTTGCTCTCGGCAATGGCTTTATCAAAGGGCTTGAGTTGCATAAATCTCCCTACATCGAAATCTTTTCAATCACATTCTTCATCTGAACGCCGTGCACCAGAGACGCCCCGCCCCTGATCGCTGCCGCCACGTGCACGGCCTCGGTCATCTGCTCCTTGTTGGAGCCTTTCTCAAGGCATGTCTGAGTATAGGCGTCTATGCAATAGGGGCATTGGACCGCATGGGCCACAGCGAGGGCAATCAGCGCCTTTTCCCTTTCTGTGAGCGCCCCTTCGGCAAATACCGCCCCGTACCACTCTGAGAACTTCTTCCAGAGTTCAGGCGCCCCTTCTCCAATGGTCGGGAATTTGGAAAGATCTTCAGGGCAATAGTACGTCTGCATTTAAACCTCCTGTTACAGATATAAAGAAAGTGGCTTTATTATAGCATAGCCGTTTAGATTTAGATGTGGACGCGCGACAGCAGACTCCTTTATTAACTCACCTTGATCACACCCTTCGGCCCGCTCATCACTTCTCCGATGACGCTTGCCGCAGGTGTATTCTTATCCTGAAGTCTTTGAACCAGCATCGCGGTCTTATTTTCAGGAACGGATATAAGTAGCCCTCCCGAAGTCTGGGCATCTGCCAGGACGTCAATCAGCAAAGGGTCTACTCCGGTGGCGATATCAACGTGCTTTGAGCAGAATTGACGATTGCGTTTGCTTCCCGTGGGAACGAAGCCTCGCGATGCAAAGGTTAAGGCTTCAGGGATAATGGGCACCTTGCCGGCATACAGGTGCATGCCGACCTTGCCGGCCCTGGCCATTACAAGTGCATGGCCAATAAGCCCGAATCCCGTTATATCAGTGACGGAGCTCACCCCAACCTCTATCATTGCCTCAGCCGCACCCTTGTTCAACTCAGCCATCACTGCTGTGATCTTTTTGGTCGTTTTTTCATCCAGCTTCCTGCTTCTAAGGGCTGTTGAGAGGATCCCTGTGCCCAGCGGTTTGGTCAAAATCAGGTTATCACCGGGCTTGGCGCGTTCATTTGTTAGAAAACGTTCAGGATGAACGATCCCTGTTACAGAAAGACCATATTTTAGCTCCGAATCCTCCACGCTGTGGCCTCCGGCCAAAACTGCTCCTGACTGATGTATAACCTCTGCTCCCCCTCTTAGAATATCGCGGAAGAGAGACTTCTCCATCTTCTTTACTGGAAAGCAGCAGATGTTCATGGCGGTTAACGGTCTTCCGCCCATGGCGTAAACATCGTTTAAGGAGTTGGCGGCAGCTATCCTACCAAAGTCGTAAGGATCGTTCACGATAGCGGTAAAGAAATCCAGGGTCTGGACGAGTGCTATCTCGGGCGAAAGGCGATAGATCGCAGCATCCGCCCAGTTCTCTACCCCGATAAGAAGGTCTGGATGTTTTTCTGTGGGTAGACCCTTAAGAATCTCCTCTAAGTCACCCGGACTTAGTTTCGCAGCTCAGCCACCAGCACGGGCCTTTTCGGTAAGTCTGGGAGAATCCCTGCTGATCCCCCCCCATCGTGTTGCAAAGAAGTCCTTCAAAATAGACATAGCACCCCGCATAGATTTTCCTGAAACGCAGCTACCGACATTATAGTCAAACTTTTCTAATAATCAAATTGTTATTACCTATGATAGATGGATTTAATATTGAAAATATGAATTAGAATGCCTTTTTATGTTTGACAAAGGAGCTCCAATTGTGTAAAAATCGGCCTTACAGTTACTTAAGACATATCGGGGAGCGGATTTATTATGGCTTGGCGTGGGATTGTAAAGGAGTACCAGAAGTACCTGCCACTTAAGGATGACAGGTATATTGTGACTTTGAATGAGGGGGATACGCCGCTTATAGAGGCAAAGAGGCTGAGGGATGCCGTTAATCCTTCGCTAAGGCTGTTCCTGAAGTATGAAGGTCTTAACCCGACAGGTTCTTTTAAGGACAGGGGGATGACTGCCGCTGTGTCAAGGGCCCTTGAAGAGGGTTCTAAGGCTGTTATATGCGCATCAACAGGGAACACCTCTGCCGCCGCTGCTGCCTATGCCGCCAGGGCAGGAATAAGGGCCTGCGTCCTGATACCGGAAGGAAAGATCGCCCTTGGAAAGCTCTCTCAGCCCATGATGCATGGCGCCAAGGTAATACAGGTGAGAGGGGGGTTTGACGAGGCCCTTAAGATAGTCAGGGAGATCTCAAAGAACCATCCAATAACACTTGTGAATTCCCTGAACCCATACAGGATCGAGGGACAGAAAACCGCAGCCTTTGAGGTATGCGACGCCCTTGGATATGCGCCGACATTCCATGCACTGCCTGTGGGGAATGCCGGGAATATCACTGCCTACTGGAAGGGATATAAGGAGTATAAAGAATACGGGACAACAAATAGCCTGCCAAGGATGATAGGGTTTCAGGCTGAAGGGGCTGCCCCGATAGTCAGGGGGCACAGGGTAGAGAAGCCTGAAACTATAGCTACCGCCATAAGGATCGGGAACCCAGCCTCATGGGAAGGGGCAATAGCTGCCAGGGATGAATCCGGGGGAGTTATAGGCATGGTATCCGATGAAGAGATACTCTCAGCATACAGGATGGTGGCGGCCCTTGAAGGTGTATTCTGCGAACCGGCCTCAGCGGCCTCTATTGCCGGGGTCATTAAGCTTAACGATAAGGGTTTCTTCAAGGAAGATGATTCAATCGTCTGCACCCTGACAGGGCACGGCCTCAAAGACCCGGACAACGCCATAAAGATATCCGAACAGCCTGTGACGGTAGACGCGGAGATAGGTGCAGTGCTTAAGGTATTGGGTTTTTAAAATTAACCCCACCCTCACCTTAGTCCTCTTCCTGAGGGAGAGGAGACTGTTTTACTCCCTCCCTTTCAAGGGGAGGGTTAGGGTGGGGATGGGGTAAAGAGGGTATTTTCAGATGAAATACATAATCCTACTCGGCGACGGGATGTCGGATTATCCCATAGATGAACTTGGAGGCAGGACACCTCTGCAGGCGGCCAGAACGCCCAATATGGACTATCTGGCAGCTCATGGAACGGTGGGGCTGGCTAAGACAGTTCCGCACGGTCTGCCTCCTGGAAGCGATGTGGCAAACCTCTCTGTCTTTGGTTATAACCCTGTAGAGTGCTATACAGGGAGGGCCCCTCTTGAGGCCGCAAGTATTGGTGTCGCATTGAGCAAAGGCGATGTGGCCATGAGATGTAATCTTGTAACTCTTGAAAGCGGCGTCGCCGGCCTTTATATGAAGGACTTCAGCGCCGGGCACATAAAGACCGAACAGGCAACCAGGATTATTCAGCACCTTGGCGCCGAATTGGGTTCCGATGAGTTTAAGTTTTATCCTGGTGTGAGCTACAGGCACCTGTTGGTCTGGAAGGGTGGAAATGACAGCATTAAGACCACCCCTCCTCACGATATAACGGGTAAGGCAATATCTCCGTTTCTTCCTGCCGGTAGCGGCCAGGAAAAGATTATTAAGCTTATGACTGATTCTCAAACGCTTTTAGCCAGCAATTTGATAAACCCTGCTGTAACCTCCATATGGCTGTGGGGGCAGGGGAAGATCCCCTCTATTCCGACCTATCAGGAAAAGTTCGGCCTTTCCGGTTCGGTCATCTCTGCAGTAGATCTGATGAAGGGGATAGGCATCTATGCAGGACTTGACGTCATCAATGTCCCGGGGGCAACAGGCTGGATTGACACTAACTATAAGGGAAAGGCGGAATTTGCCCTTAGATCTTTAGCTGTGAAGGACTTTGTCTATGTCCATGTGGAGGCCCCTGATGAGGCTGCGCATAACGGGATGCTCAATGAGAAGATAAGGGCCATAGAGGAGTTTGACGAACTTGTGGTGGGCACGATATTGAAGAATGCTGCAAAACTTGGGGACTTCAAGATACTGGTTCTACCTGACCACCCTACACCGATCTCCTTAAAGACCCATACCTCCGATCCTGTCCCGTTTGTGCTTTACGACTCCAGGCACACCGGGGACTCAGGAGTTAAGAGTTATGATGAGGACTCGGCAAAAAGGACCGGACTGTTTGTTGAAGATGGTTTTAAATTGATGGAGATGATGGCAGGGGCATAATGTAGGGGCGGACTGCGTCCGCCCTTGATTTGAAAATAACGGGGGCATGCCATGCGCCCCTATAAACAGGAGGAATGAAGATGGACAGAAATCTGGCCCTTGAGGTCGTTAGAGTCACTGAGGCGGCTGCTCTCGCAAGCGCCAGACTGATGGGAAGAGGGGACGAAAAGGCCGCTGACCAGGCTGCCGTTGATGCGATGAGGACCGCCTTCAATTCCATAAATATGTGCGGGACCGTAGTTATTGGAGAGGGGGAGAGAGACGAGGCCCCTATGCTCTATATCGGAGAAAAGGTAGGGAATGCCTGTATGAACGGGGCTGAGATAGACATAGCCCTTGACCCCCTGGAGGGCACTACCCTGACGGCTACCGGGGGACCTAATGCCCTCTCCGTTATTGCCATAGCGAGTAAGGGGAACTTTCTGCATGCCCCGGATACCTACATGGAGAAGATAGCAGTGGGGCCAAGGGCCAAGGGAGCGATAGACATTACAAAGAGCCATACGGAAAACCTGAATAACATAGCAAAGGCGCTCAGGGTCTATGTGGAAGACTTGACTGTGGTGGTCCTCAACAGGCCCAGGCACCAGAAACTGATAGATGAGGTTCGGGCTGCTGGAGCAAGGATCAAGCTTATTCCCGATGGGGATGTATCGGCTGCCATTGCGACTGCCAAAGAAGGTAGCGGGGTTGATGTCCTCATGGGCATAGGAGGGGCGCCGGAGGGCGTAATTGCAGCTGCTGCCATGAAGTGTGTCGGCGGAGACATGCAGGGGATATTGAGACCGAGGAACAATGAAGAGATAGAAAGGGCCAAAAAGATGGGGATCCCTGATATAAACAGGGTATATGGCATTGAAGAGCTTGCTGCCGGAGACGTCATGTTTGCTGCCACAGGCGTGACTGACGGTGATTACCTAAGCGGGGTGCGGTTCTTCGGCGGAGGCGCAGAGACCCATTCTGTGGTAATGCGTTCAAAGACCAGAACTGTACGTTATATTACGGCGACACACCATTTTAATTATAAACCAGTGTACTAACCAATAATCTCCCCTCTCCTGGCGTGAGGGGATGAAGGGGAGGGGGAAAACTGGCGATTTCACCCCCACCCTGACCCCCCGTCAAGTGGGAGGGAAGAAATAAAATGGAGGTGCCTTATGTTTGGATTAGGAATGCCGGAATTGGTGATTATCCTTGTTGTGGCCCTGATATTCTTTGGTCCGGGAAAGCTGCCTGAACTTGGCTCTGGCCTTGGCAAGGCCATCAGAAGCTTTAAAAAGGCGTCAGATGGTGGAGACGAGGAGAAGACTGACAACAAGAAGATAGAGCAGGAAAAGCCTGCATAATGGGAAATAAAAAGGTGAATAAGTAAACTGGACAAAAGGTTTAACCTTTTAGCCCTTTGACTTTTAACCTGAATTTATGTATGAATCCTTTTTTAATCTGAAGGAAGAGCCTTTTGGGATGACGCCTAATCCCAGGTTTCTCTTTTTGAGCAGGAAGCATGAGGAGGCCTTGGTCAGCCTTTCTTACGGCATAGAAAAGAGGAAAGGGTTTATCCTCATAACCGGGGAGATTGGGACCGGAAAGACAACCATCTGCAGGGCACTGCTCAACAGGTTGAAAGATATTGACTCTGCCCTGATTCTCAACCCGTCCCTTACTGAGGGCGGGCTTCTTACAGCAATAGTAGACGACTTCGGGCTCACTTCAGGCCGTTCAATAAAAGATAAGATAGATACACTGAACCGCTTCCTTCTGGAGAGGAGAGAGGCGGGAAGGAACGCAGTTGTTATCATTGATGAGTCTCAACACCTTTCCCTCAAGGCGTTGGAGATGGTAAGGCTACTGTCAAACCTTGAGACGGAGAGAGAAAAACTCCTCCAGATAGTCTTCATGGGCCAGCCTGAACTTCGGAAAAAGCTCGAGAACTATGAGCTGAGGCAGCTGAACCAGAGGATCGTTGTCAGGTACCATCTAAATCCTCTTGACTGTGGAGAGACATTTGACTATATTTTCCACAGGCTGAAGGTGGCCGGATGCCCCGAAAGGTTTCTAACCTTTAGCCATGGAGCGGTTGACAGGGTATTTAGATATACAGGCGGCTATCCAAGGCTCATAAATATCCTTTGTGACAGGGTACTGACGGCAGCGTATGTCGAAAACAAGAAGGTAGTGGATAAGGAAATGGTCTTGAAGGCTATAAAGGACATTAAAGGGGATGAGCCTTCTGTGCGGAATATCCGGGGTTTTCGCAGGTTTTTTGATATTTTCAGGCGTCGAGGTGCTGTCACATGAGCATAATCCATGATGCCCTGAAGAAGGTTGAAAAGGAAGGAGTTTATCAGGAACCACAGTCGCCGAAAACTGCTCAACCTGCGCCACCGTCTCCCGTAACAGGGAAGAAGAGAGGCGGGTTTTCATTGCATATTCCAAGCCTCTCTTTGAGGAAAAATCTCTTGGGGGTTGATATAGGCTCCAGCTCAATAAAACTGGTTCACCTTGCTTGCAGCGGAGGCGCTTGCCGCCTGAAGGATGTGGGATATGTAAAACTCCCGTACGGAGCAGGCGAAAGCGGCGCAGCGAAGGCATTGAAGACCCTGCTGAGTGTTCATGGAATCGGAAGGAGCAGGGTCTCTTCTTCAATACGAAACAAGTCCCTTACCTTCAGCCATATAAAGCTGCCGAAGATGCCGAAAGACGACCTGACAGAGGCTGTCCGGTGGGAGGTAAAAAAGGGGATAGATTTCCCTGAAGACGCAATCATCGACTATGTTGTTATAGATGAGTTAATGGAGGAGGGAAAGACAAAGCTATCCATCATGACCTTTGCAGTCAGGAAGGAAGAGGTTATGGGGCATGTCGGAATGCTGAAAGAGGCATCACTGATACCTGATGTCATAGATGTGGGTCCAATGGCGCTCCTTTCTGCATTTGACTATAATTATGGATGGGAGAAGGACAAGAGGTATGCAGTCCTCGATATAGGCGCATCCAAAGCCACCTTATCCATCATTTCCAATGGTTCTCTCAGGTTCGCCCGTTACATACCCCTGGCTGGAGACGATATAACAAGGATTATTCAGGACGCGGAGGGGACAGACTTTCAGGCTGCTGAGGATAAAAAGCTTCGTTATGCCGGGGTGAATGATGCCCCGGAGGTTGTACGTACCGCTGTGAAATCTTTTAAGGAAGGGATATCAATAGAGGTCAGACGCTCCTTCACTTATTATCAGGCCCATCTTAGGGAAGGTTGGGTGGACAGTCTTTTGTTGTCTGGGGGGAGTGCGAACATAAAGGGTCTGGCGGAAAATATCGGCAGTGCTGTAGGAGTCAAGACGGCGATATACGACTCTATGAAGAGGGTCGAGGTGAAGAGGGCCCTGCCTCGTGGCGCTGATATAACGCCTCTTTCTCCAATCTTTGTCGAGGCCTTTGGTCTTGCCTTAAGAAGGGAGGGGGAGTGATCCAGCGCATAAACCTTCTTCCCAGGGAGTTAAGAACTGTCAGTAAAAGGATTTTTTATTTTATCGCCTCTCTTTCAATCATCCTATATCTCTCAACCCTTTACGTTGTTAATAATACTCAGAGGTCAAATGTTGGAGCGCTTGAGGCAAAGAGGGACTCCCTTCGGCAATCGATAGCTGTGCTTGCCAAGCAGGATGCCAAATACAGGGAGGTCATTGACATGATAAATATGACCGAGGCTAAAAATAAGGATATGGAGGTCAGGGCAGGGCTTGTAAGCAGGATATCCGACGGGAATACCCGGTGGTCCGGTCCCCTGTATGAACTTTCAAATATTGTCCCTGCCGGGCTTTGGTTTTCCAGTCTTTCATCATCCGATATTTTGGCAGGAGATAAAAAGTTTAAGGGCATCAGGGTGGGTGGAATGGCCTTTTCAAGCACTCGTATTACAGACTTTATGGCGGCCTTGGAGGCCTCTCCATACTTTGAAGGCGTATCTCTGGCCTATGTACAGAATACCGAATACATCGGCAGGGAGGCTTTTTCATTTGAGATCACCTTCATGATCGGGGGGAAAGAATGAATCTGCGAGACCTGAAGATAAAGAAGTTTCCATTGTTGAAGGAAGGTATTGTTCTGACCCTGTTCTTTGCCATGATAACTCTTATCTTCAATATCTGGCTTTACTCGCCTTCAAAAAAAGAGATAAAGGGATTGAAAGGGGAAATAGAGAAGCTTAACAGCAACATAGCCGACTATCAGGCGGTTGCATCTTCTGCTGAGAACGAATCTAAAAGGCTTGAGGACGTAGTGAAGGCATATGAAGCTATGGAATCGAGGCTCCTTTTTTCAAAAGAACAGATTCCTTCTGAAAAGGAGGTCTCCAATATCCTTATGGAGCTCTCATCACCACGCCCGGGCCTGACCCTTGTAAATATACAGACATCGCCTCTTGAGGATAAGGGGGAATACAGCAGGCTGCCTTTAGTACTGCAGCTCCGGGGAGGTTTCCAGTCTCTTGGGACTTATCTCGTAAGTCTTGAGAATTCCAGACGGCTGATAGGTGTTGAGAACATAAATCTGGTTAAAGAAGACAAGGCAGGGCTATCGATAAGGATGGAACTGAGTGCATATCTCATGAAGGAGGGGGCCGTATGAAGTGGATGATGGTGGTTATCCTTATCTTCCATGCGTCCAATGTCTTTTCCCAGACCTCACTCCCTCTTTCCAAGGGATTTATACCCGGAGCGGTAGAAGTCAAGGGTGAGGGGATCAGGGTTAAGGTATGGGAAAAGGACCCCTTTGTCCCTCCTTCTGTTCAGGCTGTCCCAGAGCTTACTGGCAGAGAAGTGGCCACTGACTTTGGTTTATCTACAATTCTTTTCAGCGATGAGCACTCATCCGCAGTGATAAATGGAAAGATCTATCATATAGGAGATGACATATCCGGCCATAAAATCCTTGATATAAAGAGGAGTCATGTTATACTCGGCGGGGAAAAAAAGACGTACAGACTGGAGCTAAAAAAATGATAAAAGCATTGGTCGGTGGTCATTGGTCGGTGGTCAGTAGAAAAAGGCATTCAGGCCTGTCAACATGGCTAAAGCCATGTTTCTATGTCTTTATGCTATTCACATTCCTTCCTAATGTTGTTCATGCTCAGGAAGAGGACCGTACCTATTCACTTAACCTTGTTGATGAGGATATAAAGACGGTCATTAAGCTCCTGGCGAGCGAGAGCGGCAAGAATTTCATTATCCCGGAAGGGATAGCAGGAAAGGTAACCCTGACCCTTGACAAGATGAAACTTAATGATGCCCTTGACGTTATCCTCAAGTCTCACGGTCTTGGGTATGTATCTGAAAAGGGGGTTGTCAGGATTGTAAAGCTTTCCGAGGTTCAGGTGGCAGGGGAGGAGCTCTCAATTGAAGTGTTTACCATGAACTATGCCAGGGCATCGGATTTAGTGGACCAGGTTAAAGGCGTGTTGAGTCCAAGAGGAACTGTATCCGTCGATGCCAGGACCAATTCTTTTATTATTAAGGATACGAAAAAGGGGACTGAAGACGCAGTGCAGCTCATAGGAAAGCTGGACTCTCGAACCCCTCAGATACTTATAGAGGCAAGGATAATCGAGGCAAACAACAACTTTTCTCGAAATCTTGGCATACAGTGGGGAGGTAAATACTCCTCAAGCAGCGATACGATAACTGGCGGGGCCTCTCTGGGAACTGCGCCAAGTGGAAATAATTTTGCCGTCAACCTCCCTGCTTCCGGAGCGACATCTGGGATTGGAATATCCGTAGGCAGCCTTAGCAAGAACCTGGTTCTTGACGTTCAGCTTTCTGCCGCAGAAAGGAACGGGGATGTCAAGATAGTCTCGACCCCTAAGGTGACAACCGTGAACAACAGGCCAGCAAAGGTAAGCGGCGGCGAAACATTCTACGTTAAGAGCACCAGCTCAACAACGACCGGTACAACAACAGCGCTTACATCTATAACTGCCGTAACCAGTCTTGTAGTTACCCCTCAGGTATCTGCCGATGGCAATATTTTACTTGCTGTTGAGACCTCCAGGGATGAGCCGGATTTTGATAAAGTGGTTGACGGTGTGCCTGGGATAGTAACAAAAAGCGCCACCACTACAGTCCTTGTAAAGGATGGAGAGACAACGGTTATAGGCGGTCTATACAAAAACGCAAGGCGTGCGAACGAGTACTCTGTCCCATTTCTTTCCAAAATTCCTGTCATTGGGTGGTTCTTTAAATCGAAGAGCAGGGCCGAGGAAAATGAGGAACTCCTGATATTTATAACTCCAAGGATATTGAAAAGCCAAGGATAATACAATTGAGAATTGGAGAACTATTAATATCTCAGGGCCTTATAACTCCGGATCAGCTTGATATCGCGCTGAAGGAGGGGGGGCGCAGAGTCGGCAAGACTCTTATTAATCTTGGTTATGTTACGAATGAAAACATATCGAGGGCCCTTGCTAAACAGTTCAGTCTGAATTTCATAACTCTTAAAGATACAACTATCCCTTCAAGCGTGATTAATATCATTCCTGAGACTATTGCAAGAAAACACAATGCCTTGCCCGTTTCCATTGAAGAAGGCAATTCCATGACTGTCGCAATTGCCGATCCCCTGGATGTGTTGACCGTAGATGAACTGGCAAGGATATCCAGACTGAAGATCAAGCTTGTCGTGGCTACTGAGACAGATATCCTCAGGGCCATAGACCGTCATTATCTGGCTGCCAAGGGTATTGAGGAGTTTGCCAGAGGCCAGGACATACACAGAGTGGAGCTCCTGGATAGCGAGACCGAGTCAGCGGATAAACTCCATAGAATCGCAGATGAGGCTTCAGTCGTACGTCTTGTAAACATGATAGTATCCCAGGCTGTAGAAAACAGGGCCAGCGACATACACCTGGAACCTGCTACAGAGACACTCAGGGTCAGGTTCAGGATAGACGGAGTGCTACATGATGCTGCTAATCTCCCTGGGGCGCTCCAGCCTGCTGTCGTATCGAGGATAAAGATCATTGCCAATATGGATATAGCGGAAAAGAGACAACCCCAGGACGGCCGCTTTGTCAGCAAGGTTGGACACAGGGGCGCGGATGACGTCCGAATATCAGGCAAAAACCTACAGTCACCTAACTGGCAAGCTATGAGAAGGGCCGGAGACAGGGAGATAGACGTAAGGGTATCAACCATGCCTACAATGTTCGGGGAAAAGGTTGAGATGAGACTCCTCAACAAGGACTCAATGCTTACAGACCTTGACGATTTGAGCCCCTGCGCTGAATCTGTCGAGCTGATGAAGTCCCTTATAAAGAGGCCCTACGGGATGTTCCTTATGACTGGCCCAACCGGGAGCGGGAAGAGCACCACAATATATTCCCTTGTCAGCCAGCTGAATGCAGTGCAAAAAAACATAGTCACAGTGGAGGATCCGGTTGAGTATCAGTTAAACAGGATAACCCAGATACAGGTTAACCCCAAGGCCGGCCTTGGCTTTGCCGAGGCATTGAGGCATATACTCAGGCAGGACCCGGACATAATAATGGTAGGAGAGATAAGGGACAGAGAGACTGTTGAGATAGCCATACATGCTGCGCTCACAGGACATCTGATCCTCAGCACCCTGCACACTACCGATGCCGCCGGGACAGTAGGCCGACTTATAGATATGGGAGTTGAACCTTTTCTTATCTCTTCCGCAATAATCGGGATAGCGAGCCAGAGGCTTATCAGAAAGATATGCCCGGATTGCAAGAAACCTTATAAGCCGGATGATGCAGTTATCCGGGAGTTCGGTCTTTCCGGGACAGATATTCTTTACAGGGGAGAGGGTTGTGAGCGGTGTAAGGGAGAGGGGTACAAGGGAAGAACAGCTATTATTGAGGTGCTAAGGATGGGCGAGGCACTCCGGAAGCTCACTGTTGAAAAGGCCGACAGCGTTGCAATCAGGACGAGAATGAAAGAGATGGGAACACTAACCCTGCGGGCCGAAGGATTAAAGGCGGCTGTTTCCGGGATTACGACAATAGAAGAGGTCCTCCGGGCTACCCAGGACATAGAGGATACGGAACAATATTAGGAGCAATACTGTTCACTTAAACCATTTACCCATCCCCACCCCAACCCTCCCCTTGAAAGGGAGGGAGTTAATTGCCCCCTCTCCCTCAGGGATTTATGCCCCGTGGGTAGAGGGTTAGGGTGAGGGTGGGGTAAAACTATAAAACAACCTAAGTGAACAGTGTTGATATTAAGGAAGGATATGCCGCAGTTTGCTTACAGGGTCAGGAACTATGAAGGAGAACTGATAACCGGCCAGGCCGAGGCGCAGGATAAGGGTGCCCTTCAGAGGAACCTGGAGGACCAGGGTTTTATACCGATATCCGTCAGCGAGATACGTAAGAAATTTGATTCGGAAAGGTTTAGGGCACTCTTTGAAAGTGTGAAGCCAGAAGACCTTATAATATTTACACGGCAGTTGGGGACAATGTACAAGGCAGGCATCCCTTTTGTACGCTCCGTAAAGGCTGTAAGCGAGCAGACCGGAAGTGAGAGCCTCAAGAAGATTATTAAAACTGTCAGGGCTGATGTGGAAAGGGGAGAGACCTTTGCCAATGCACTTTCGAGGCATCCGAAGGTATTTGATGAACTTTATGTGAGCATGGTGGAGGCCGGCGAGGCAGGGGGGGTGCTGGATGATATATTAGCGAGGCTTTCCACACTCATCGAGAAGGATGCGGAGATTAAATCCAAGATTAAGTCGGCGACTCTGTACCCAAAGATTGTAGTAGGGGCACTGATTGCCGCTGTTGCAATCCTTGTGACCTTTGTCATCCCAAAGTTTGCAACCCTTTACGGAAACTTCAAGGTAGCCCTTCCTCTGCCTACCAGGATTCTCGTTTCCATATCCGTCATCTTCAGCAAATACTGGTATCTCATGGCCGTAGTATCGATAGCGGCCGTCTTATTCTTCAAGTTTTTTATAAAAACCGGAACAGGAAGGGCATGGTGGGACAATACCAGGCTTAAGTTCCCCGTATTTGGACCTATGAGTCTTAAGGCTTCGATGTCCAGGTTTTCGATGATACTTGGGACCCTCGTAAGTAGCGGTATTCCTATACTACTGGCCATGGAGATAAGCGGCAGGGCGGTCGGGAACGTAATAATAACATCCGAAGTGGAGAGGGTAAGGAACGAGATACGGGGAGGAAGCCCGTTGGCTGCCCCAATGGAGGATAGCGGTCTTTTCCCTCCCATGATGACTCAGATGGTGTCTGTCGGAGAGGAGACAGGTAAGCTTGACGAGATGCTGTTGCGGGTCGCAGATCACCTGAGCACTGAGGTGGACTATACCATAAGAAACATGTCAACCCTGCTTGAGCCTATGCTCCTCGGCGTTATATTCGGGATGGTGCTCTTTTTAGCCCTGGCCCTCTTTCTTCCGATGTGGGACATGGTTAAGTTAGCGCAGGGAGGGAGATAGGGGACTGTCCCGGATTTACGGGCAAAGTGAAACGAAGCCGTAGAATCGGGACTGTCCCCCCATAGGCATGAATACCAGCGGCAGAACGACCTTTGAAACCCTGCTCATCACTTCCCTGGTTGGAGTCCTCCTGGTCATAGCAGTTAGCAACTTTCTCAGCTCGGTCAGGCTGACAAGAGAGGCCGCCCTGAGGATAGAACTGTCAAACATAAGGACATCCATAATTCTCTATGTTACTCTAAACCGCAGGCATCCTGATAGCTTGAGGGACATGGTCAGGGATGGTTATACACTGCCGACAGGGAGCGGTCTTATAAAATATAAATACATCGAAGGGATGGCCGTTGATAAAGACGGGAACCTTCTCGACACCTTTGGCGCCCCTTTCACTTACGAGAGTAGGACAGGATGGGTGAAGAGTTCTTCAAAGGGTTATGAAAGCTGGTAGGATAGAGAGAGTCTCTTGCTAAAAATAATTGACAAAACGATATTGACGGCTTATAATTTTACTCAAATTCCATTAAGGCAAATTTTTAAAAATAAAAAAGGGAGGTTTTGAAGATGAGAAACGAAAAAGGTTTCACGCTAATTGAGCTTGTGATGGTTATTGTACTTCTGGGAATATTGGCCGCAGTCGCGATACCGAGGTATATTGATCTTCAGACGCAGGCGAGAGCAGCTGCATTACAGGGTGTTGTTGGATCGATAAATGGTGCAAGTGCTGTTAATTATGCTGGTGCGCAAGTCACAGGAGGTGGTGGGGTAACAACCATTGGCTTGACATGCACTGCAGCGGCGACGGCTATTTTGCAGGGTGGAATGCCTACTGGTTATACTACAACTGCTGTTGTATTGGTTGCCGGTGCGAATACCTGCGTGGTGACTCAAACCTCCGGGGGTGCCACTGCAAATTCCACTATTCTTGGTGTTACAGCATTATAACATGCTGTAGGGTGTCATAATGTGCTAATTATTTAATTGTTCTGTATCTTCAGGCGGGTCTTTTGACCCGCCTTTTGTATTTCCGCTGAGCCCCCTTGCGCGAAATTTCCTTTCCCTGGTGTTTCAAACCCTTTCCTTTGTTTCTTATAACCTTCCTTGACATAGGTGGCAGAATATTTTATCCTTAAGGCACGGGCCTCTAACAAAAACTGGATTCCTGCTCAAAAGCGCTATGGTAATGATAGAATGTTTTTTGCATTTTGCAAGAGGCTCAGATATAAATCTTATCTGTAAACTCTGGGGACTGTTCCCTTACCTTACAAGGACGAACATAAAAAAGGAGGAATACTCATGAATAAAATAAACGTAGTCGACACCCTCAAATTGTCGATCCCAGAGAGAATTCAACTGGTAGAGGATATTTGGGACACAATTGCAGCGCAGGCAGAGTCTCTGGAGCTAACGGAGGGCGAAAAAAAAATAATTGACGAGCGGCTTGAGGCTTATCATAGTAATCCTGATGTGGGTGCGCCGTGGAATGAGGTCTACGACAGGATAGTTGCTAAGCATGGAATATAAAATTATCATCAGGCCCGAGGCTGAAAAAGACTTGACGGAAGCTTTTGTCTGGTATGAAATGAACAGGCGCGGATTGGGGTTAGATTTCCTTTTACAAGTTGATGCCGGGCTAAGGTTTGCAGCGAGAGAGCCGGAGATACATGCGCCAGTCTATAAAGGGGTGCGAAGCCACATCATCAAGAGGTTTCCCTATAAGATAATTTATCTTTTTGAAAATCATAAGGTCATTGTCCTTGGTGTGCTTCATGGTAGAAGAAGCCCCAATGTTTTGAAAAGGAGAATAGAGAGCATTTAACAAATTTTCTTATGCAGATTGTTTTGCCGCAGCGACTGCCATAAGAAAAAAGGCGGTGATCGTCACTGGTGATCCGGATTTTAAAAGGTTTGAAGATATTGTTGAAATCGAATGGCTTTAACAGGAGCATATGCAGCGAGGATTTACAATAATAGAGCTTGTAATGATTCTCACGCTTATTGCCATTCTGGCTGCGGTTGCGCCAGTGTTTGCTACCGGAGGTACTGGTACCTGGTAACTCGGCATAAATTACTCGCGTAATGTGTTGTGAATATATCTTTGATTAGTTAATAATTATGCTAAATCAAAAGAGGGAGATTTCGGTCTCCCTCTTTTGATTTTGAAGATCGACCTGGTGGCTCCGTATATCTGAGTGAAAAAGGCAGAAAGACTGTAGTCATGATATAGATAGATGTATCCGGTCAACATAGAGGGTAGCACCCGCCTACGGGCGGGTGAGGATTGAAACCATCCTATCAAAGGTATTTTGCCATATCCCTGAAGCTAAATCCTCTGAGTCTTGGCCTTTCCATCCCCTTGTGCTGAATGAGCACCTTAAATATTGAGCCCATCCCTCCAGGAAGAAGAAGCTTTTTCAGGGTTATATTATTTATGAATGCTTCACCCCCCCCAGCCCCCCCCTTATCAAGGGGGGGAGCAGAGAGAGGCTGAAACTCCTCTTCTATCCCGCATCCCATGAGGAAATATGACTGGTCTGTAAAGCCTGCGACCTCAAGACCAGCGGACTTACCGGCTTCAGCCAACGAAGTAAAGTCAATGTGAGTGGTTATGTCCTGTTCACCGATATTCAGGTACGGGTCTTCGGAGGCCTGATGTTTGAAATAGCACATCAGTGTTCCCCTGTTCCTTTCAGCTGAGTAAAGCTCTTTTCTCGGGTATCCGTAGTCTATTGTGATGATAAAACCTTTTTGCAGGCTCTTCCCGACGTCCTTTATCCAGTCAATGGCTTTAAAATTTACCTCTGTGGTATAGCCATCATCAAAACTGCCTTCCAATCCAGTCAGGAAATCTGTGAGTCTCTGGTCTGAGATGCTGTCTTCTTTTTCAGTCAGGATGCCATTCTCAAGAGTGACGTATATCTCATTCCATAGACCATTGGAATATCTGACCTTGTGGACAGGGAAGGCGTCGATGAGCTCATTGGACAGGACTATCCCAATATTCTCTGAAAGGCCCTCTTTTATCTCAGGCACCCATGAGACCTTGTCCATCAGGCCTAATTCTTCTATATGCCTTTTTTGTCTTTCAATAAAGTCCGGGCTTTTTTCAACGATAAAGTATTTGAGGTCATTAAAGAGGGTAGGGGACTTTTCCTTTGCGGATAGAAGGATGTCCGCACATAAGAGCCCTTTACCTGCCCCTACTTCGACAACATTTAAAGGGGAGTGGCTCAGTATGAGATTCATCTCCTCAATCTGTCTCATTATACAGACACCGAAGACCCTGTGGACATCGGAGCTGGTGTAATAATCACCCTCTTTACCTATCCTCGCCTTTTTTGAGGTGTAATAGCCGTATTCTGGATGATACAGGGCCATATCCATGAACTCTTCAAAGGTGATCCTGCCCCTTTCTTTGATCCGGCGCTTAAGCTCTGAAACGATAGACGGTTCTGTATACATTCTGAAAAAGATACCTTCAATGCCTTTCTGTGTCAACCATTTGCCGCGGACCTTAATATAGCAGTAGGAAAGGCAAAAGTATCTTGTAAGGAAGTTGTTTGTTTGATATAGTCAGAAGCCAGTTACATGAACATGCGGAGTGTAAATAATGAAGAAGCTCGAACTCTGCTGTCCCGCCGGAAACCTTCCGTCCCTCAAGGCAGCCATTGATAACGGGGCAGACGTTGCCTATCTCGGATTTCAGAACGCCACCAACGCCAGGAACTTTGAAGGTCTGAACTTTTCCTTGAAGGAGATAGAGGAAGGTGTGGCATATGCCCATTCGAGAGGGAAGAAGGTCTTTGCAGCCATAAACACCTTTCCCCAGCTTGACGATGCAAAGGTCTGGTTCCAGGCGGTTGATGATGCCTACAGCCTGAAGGTCGATGCCGTTATCCTGGCCAATATGGGCGTCCTCCGGTATGCCCGCGACAAATACCCTGAGATGAACCTCCACCTCAGTGTCCAGGCAAGCTGCTCGAATATAGAGAGCATAAACTTCTACAAGGAGCATTTCGGGATAAAAAGGGTCGTCCTTCCAAGGGTCATGACCGTTGACGAGATGAAGGTCTTAAGGTCAAAGACGGATGTTGAGCTTGAGGTGTTCGCCCTGGGAGGCCTCTGTATAAATGTGGAGGGGCGCTGCTATCTGTCATCGTATGTGACAGGGGTATCATGCAACACTGGAGGGGTATGCTCTCCATCCCGTTTTGTGAGGTTTGAGAACAAAGATGACAAGCTCAGGATTACATTAAACGACATCCTTTTGAATGAACTCGCCTCTGATGAGTCATCCCCATATCCCACATGCTGCAAGGGCCGCTATTATGTGGACGGGAAGCCTTTCTATGCATTTGAGGAGCCTGAGTCGCTGAATGTCATGGAACTTATACCGAGGCTGGCAGATGCGGGAATTGACGCCCTCAAGGTTGAGGGAAGGCAGAGGACAAAATCATATGTGGCCCTTGTTACAAAGACCCTGAGGACGGCAGTTGACAGCTACTATCAGAACCCTTCAGGTTTTGTGATGAAACCCGAATGGATAAAAGAGTCTAATTCCTCCTTTGAGGGTTCTGCGCCGACATTGGGATGTTATTTGGAGAAATAGGAGAAGATAATGGATTTGACATTAGGCCCTGTCCTGTTCGACTGGGGGAGGGACAAACTCTTGGAGTTTTATAAAGAGGCTGCTGGATGGCCCGTATCCGATATATATCTTGGGGAGGTAGTCTGCCACAGGAAGCGGGGACTGACGCCTGATGATATAATAAAAATCGGAGAGGATTTAGAAAAGGTAGGAAAGAATGTGGTTATATCTACCCTATCCCTGGTATCTGATGATAAAGACCTTGATGTTGTGAGAGAGGCTTGCCTGCTTCCCTTTGCCATAGAGGCAAACGACGCGTCTGCCCTGCAACTAACAAAGAGGAAGAAAGGTCTTGTGGCAGGCCCTCATATTACAAGCTATAATTACGATAGTGTACAGTTCCTTAAAGGTATCGGGGTGAACCGGGTAGTATTCCCGCTGGAACTTTCAAGAGATGCCATGGCAGCCATTACAGAGAGGTCGGATATAGAGACCGAGGCATTTGTATACGGGAAACTGCCACTGGCCTTTTCATGGCGTTGTTACACATCAAGGGCCTTTGGATTGATGAAGAGCAACTGCAAGATCGATTGCCGTAAATACCCTGAGGGGATGATGATAGAGACACTGGAAAGAAAGCCTCTCTTTATAGTGAACGGGACCCAGATCATGAGCGCCCTTACTATGAACCTGATAGATTATCTGGATGAGCTGAGGGATATAGGGATCACAAAGGCAAGGATATCACCCCAGTATGGAGTGACAGGGGATGTAGTTAAGGTCTTTAAAGAGAGACTTGACGGCAGGATTTCCGTCGGAGAGGCAAATAACAGACTGAAGGCACTGGAGAAGACAGGTTTCTGCAACGGGTGGTATCATGGAAAGGCCGGGTGGGAAGATGTAAAGGAGAGTGCGGAGTGGAAGTCCCTTGTGATAGAATAAGGAGAGGCAAAAATGAACTATTTACCGCAGAGACGCAGAGAAAACCTTAACTCCCCCCATCCCCCTCTTAAATTAAGAGGGGGAGCGAGGGGGCGTTACTCGGCGTCTCAGCGCCTCAGCGGTGGATTTATTGTTGTGGTCTTCTTTTTTCTCATTAATCCATTCTTATCCAATGCTGCTGAAATATATCGCTGGATAGATGATGATGGGGTTGTTCACATAACAGATGACCGGTCGAATATTCCTGATAAATACTGGGAAGAGGAACGAGTTAAAAAGGAGGAGATAAAGCCGTCCCAAAATGACACGCAGGCTGTTGCTCCTGAGGCGGCAGAGACATATAAAGGGGGCGACACCGGAGAGATTTTTGGTGATTACCCCCTTGAGTGGTGGATTGACACATTCAGGGAGACACGACAGAATATTGCAGATATTAAGGCAAGTCTTGATCGAGAAAAAAACTTTGTAGCCGTATTTGAAGGAGGCAGGGTATACGGAAAGGTTTTCTCAAAGGAGGAGATAGCCCAGTATGAAAGATCAAAGGCAGATATCCCTGCTATGGAAGAAGATCTAAAGAACCTGAACAAGGAACTTGAAGAGCTCCAGAGGAAGGCCAGGGTTTACGGTGTCCCAAAGAATGTTACTGAATGACCTCCAATGTTTCTTCAGTTATTTTCCCGTCCAGTATCCTGAACCCTTTTACTACTGGTGCGCCAACGTTTTGAAGAGATGCTATTAAATAAGCTGCCTCTGCATAGTATGCAAGCCTTACATCTGTTTGAGAGGGGTAGGCAGGTGATGTCGGATGGGAATGATAGATAGCCAGTAGTTCCAACCCTTCTGCCCTCATCTCTTTAAATGCCTTGAACTGCTCCGCAGGTTCCATCATATAACTTATTGAGCTCTTATCAATATTTGTTGTCCTGAAAATCCTTGATACAAGACCGTTCTTCCCGGCGATAAGGCCGCAGATCTCATCCGGGTAACCTTCTCTGGCATGGGCCAATATTTTATCTATTATAGTTTTAGGTATCTTCATATGGTAGCCTTATTGACAGCTCTAATTTATTAGTATACCTTATTTGAGTCAAGGAAAATGAGTACAATATTCGGGGTCTAAATGAAAGCAGATTATCCATTCCCACAGATACTTACCGATTTTGACCTTCACCTGATTGGGGAAGGGACCCATTATAAGAACTATGAGAAGCTCGGGGCCCATGTACGAGAGGTGAAAGGTGTGAATGGCGTCCATTTTGCCGTATGGGCCCCTAATGCCGAAGGTGTCTGCGTAATAGGCGATTTCAACGGATGGGATGGGATCAGTCACAGGATGAGGATGTTGGGGAGTTCGGGCATATGGGAGATATTCATACCTGGCTTGTTCGAAGGTGAGATTTATAAATTTAACATTCAATCAAAGAGCGGAGAGATTCTGGAAAAGGCCGATCCATACGCATTCAGGTCTGAGATTAGACCAAAATCAGCCTCAATTGTACATGACATAGATAAATATACCTGGAATGACGCAAAATGGCTT
The DNA here is from genome assembly GCA_919902985.1 of Desulfuromonadales bacterium. Classification (GTDB taxonomy): domain Bacteria; phylum Desulfobacterota; class JAENJC01; order JAENJC01; family JAENJC01; genus JAENJC01. The sequence goes on from CAKKSC010000038.1 coordinate 25,501, forward strand.
TCTGAGAGAGAACATCACAATGCTCTTGACGCGCCGATATCTATGTACGAAGTGCATCTTGGTTCATGGATGAGGGTCCCGGAAGATGGGAACCGCTATCTCTCATACAGGGAACTTGCCCAAAAACTTGCAGAGTACGTAAAGGATATGGGATACACCCATGTCCAGCTTATGCCTGTGACAGAGCATCCTCTTGATGCATCCTGGGGTTATCAGACCATCGGGTACTTTGCCCCTACCAGCCGCTTCGGGAAACCTGAAGAGTTCATGTACTTTGTTGATTATATGCACCAGAATGGGATAGGGATTATATTGGACTGGGTTCCAGCCCACTTCCCAAAGGATGGTCACGGGCTGGCACGTTTTGACGGGACCTGCCTGTATGAGCACGCCGACCCAAGGAAGGGCGAACATCAGGACTGGGGAACGCTTATTTTCAATTATGGAAGGAACGAGGTTCGAAACTTCCTACTGTCTAACGCCCTCTTCTGGTTAGACAAATACCATATTGACGGCCTCAGGGTGGATGCAGTCGCTTCCATGATATACCTTGACTATTCAAGGCAGCCGGGTGAATGGATCCCCAATCAGTACGGAGGGAATGAAAACCTGGAGGCGATAGATTTCCTCAAGAGGTTCAATGAGGTCGTCCATTCAACCCATCCGGGGGTATTGACTATCGCAGAGGAATCTACAGCATGGACTGGCGTATCCAGGCCTACATACCTGGGCGGGCTTGGTTTCAGCCTGAAGTGGAACATGGGATGGATGAACGATACACTGTGCTACTTCTCCAAGGACCCGATCCACAGGAAATATGAGCATGACAACCTGACATTCAGCCTCCTATATGCATTTACCGAGAATTTTATCCTTGTCCTTTCCCATGACGAGGTGGTTCATGGCAAGCGCTCCCTGCTTGACAAGATGCCAGGAGATTTCCATCAGAGGTTTGCAAACATGAGGGCGTTGTATGGATATATGTACGGGCACCCGGGTAAAAAGCTCCTTTTTATGGGAGGGGAGATAGGGCAGTGGTGGGAGTGGAACCATGATGAGAGTATCCACTGGCACCTACTTCAATATGAGTCCCACCAGGGGATACAGAGATATGTTCGGGATTTAAACAGGCTTTATCAGTCGGAACCTGCCTTATATGAGGTGGACTTTGACTATCACGGGTTTGAATGGATAGACTTCCGTGATGCGGAAGGGAGCATCATATCCTTTGTCAGGAGGGGAAAGGACCCGGAGGACTTCCTCGTGTTTGTATATAACTTTACTCCTGTGGCGAGAATGGATTACAGGGTAGGTGTTCCAAAGGGTGGGTTCTATAAAGAGGTTATGAACAGCGACTCCTGGTCTTACTGGGGCGGTAATATGGGGAACTTCGGCGGTATATGGGCGGACGAGATGCCGTGGCATGGGCGCCCATCTTCACTATCTTTGACAATTCCTCCATTAAGCATGGTAGTGATGAAACCAGCGATGTAGATGGCCGTCTGATAAAATATATCAGACAGCCGCCACTTCCCTGTTATAATCGTCATCAAATCTGACGATGTCATCTTCCCCAAGATACTCGCCACTCTGGACTTCAATCAGTATCAAAGGAATAATCCCGGGGTTTTCCAGTCTATGGAGGGTAGCTTTGGAGATATAGGTGCTTTCGTTGACATGAACAGTAATAGTTTTGTCTCCGTTTGTCACCAGGGCTGTTCCTGAAACAACAATCCAGTGCTCGCTTCTGTGATGGTGCTTCTGGAGCGAAAGCCTATGTTTGGGTTTGACCTCGACCCTCTTTATCTTATATCCATTTTTTTCTTCAAGGACAGTATAAGACCCCCAGGGACGCTCTTCCGTCAACATCTACACCTCCAGCATCATCTATATTTATGCATTTACTGCCTTTTTCTCGTGCCTCTTTCTTTCTTCAGCATCAAGGTACCTCTTCCTGAGTCTTATTGTTTTTGGCGTCACTTCTACCAGCTCATCGTCCTCAATATACTCCAGGGCCTGTTCAAGAGAAAGACGGATAGGGGGCGTGAGTCTTATGGCCTCGTCAGCCCCTGATGCCCTCATATTGCTTAACTGTTTCTTCTTGCAAGGGTTTACAACCAGGTCGCTGTCCCTGCTGTGCTGGCCAATGATCATCCCAGGATAGACCCTTGTCCCCGGGTCAATGAACATGACCCCCCTGTCCTCAAGGTTCCATAGGGAGTAGGCTGTTGCATCTCCTTCCTCATGGGCGATAAGTACGCCGTTTCTCCTCCCGCCTATCTCGCCTTTGTAAGGCTGATAGTCATGGAAGGTGTGGTTCATTACCCCTGAACCCTTGGTGTCTGTCATAAATTCGCCTCTGAAGCCTATCAGCCCTCTGGCAGGAACGAGGAACTCTATTCTTACGTGGCCTTTACCGTCGTTTACCATATCAGCCATCTCGCCCTTTCTGAGGCCTATCTTTTCAATTACACTCCCCATGAATACCTCATCCACATCTATAACAAGGTGTTCTATAGGTTCATGCATCTGACCGTTTATGTTCTTCAAGATAACCTCAGGTTTTGACACCTGTAACTCAAAACCCTCTCTGCGCATAGTCTCGATAAGGATTGAAAGGTGCAGCTCTCCTCTTCCTGAAACCTTGTAGGAGTCAGTTGAGCCTGTCTCTTCAACCTTGAGACTGACGTTGGTCCGTAACTCCTTCTGAAGCCTGTCAGAAAGGTTCCTTGTGGTCACAAACTTACCTTCCCTCCCCGCGAATGGGGAGTTATTGACTATAAAGTTCATGGAAAGGGTCGGCTCATCCACATGGATAGGGGGAAGGGCGGTAGGATTTTCAAAATCTGCAACGGTCTCGCCTATTGTGACATCTTCAAGCCCTGCCAGCGCTACTATCTCCCCTGCTGCCGCCTCTGAAATCTCAGCCCTGGTAAGACCCTCAAAGGCAAAGAGCTTTGTTATCTTTGATTTTATGATGCTCCCGTCTTTTCTGACCACTGATACTGGGGAGCCTGCCTTCATTCTTCCCTTGAATATACGCCCTATGGCAAGTCTTCCAAGGAAGTCATTATAATCAAGGGTCGTAGCAAGCATTTGAAGGGGGGCATCTGCATCGCCAGGAGGGAGTGGGATATGTTTTACGATCGCATCAAAGAGAGGCTCAAGGTTTTCGGACACCTCATCAAGCTCCCTCTTTGCAATACCCTGTTTGGCAGATGCGTAAACAATAGGGAAGTCGAGCTGATCGTCGCTTGCATTCAGTTCAACGAACAGATCGAAGACCATGTCTACCACATCTTCCGGTCTCGAATCTGGTCTATCTATTTTATTGATAACTACAATAGGTTTCAATCCAAGGTTGAGGGATTTCCTTAGGACGAACTTCGTCTGGGGCATTGGACCTTCAAAGGCATCTACCAGAAGGAGCACTCCATCCACCATCTTCAATATCCTTTCCACCTCTCCGCCAAAGTCGGCATGTCCTGGCGTATCAACTATGTTTATCTTGGTGTCCTTGTAGCGGATGGATGTGTTCTTGGCAAGGATCGTAATCCCTCTCTCTTTTTCCAGGTCGTTGGAGTCCATTACCCTTTCAGTAACTGCCTCGTTTGCCCTGAATATTCCGCTTTGCCTTAGCATTCCGTCAACCAGGGTGGTTTTGCCATGGTCAACATGGGCTATGATAGCGATGTTTCTGATATCTTTTCTTAAATGCATTCTTTGTTCTCCTTTTTTCTTAAATCCTCAAAATCTTTATTGACACTGATTTACTCAGAAAACTAATGATGAATACTGATAAAAATAGTATTCATCATAGAGCCTCTTGTAAAACTATCTTTTGTGGTTCGACAAGCTCACCACGAACGGGGAAAAGTCAATGATTTTAACCCTGCCACCGTTCACCCTGAGCTTGTCGAAGGGTAATTTCGGATTTTTGCAAGAGGCTCCATAGATAATCAATGCTTATCAGTGTTTAAAGAAAAAGGCCGATTTGTCGGCCTTTTAAACATGAAACTATACAGTATAAAAATGACAGAGTCAAGTGTTTCTCTCAGTGTTGTCTCTGTGTTTCTCTCAACACGAATTGACAGATCGAAAAGTTGACATATATTAGTTAGTGTGCTAACTATTATTGTCCATGGATAACTATAAGATTGGTGATAGTTTTGGGTTCATAGTGAACAGGCTCGCTACTGCCATGAGGCAGGCTTTTGAGAAGAGGTTGGAGGAGTATGGCCTTACAGCTCCTCAATATGGATTTCTTTTGAGGCTTTTTGAAGAAGATGGACAGTCTCTGAGCAGTATAGGCAATAGCCTCTATTGCGACAAGCCTACCATTACCGGGATTGCCGTCCGTCTCGAGAAAAATGGATTTATCCGAAAGGTAAAGGATGAAAAGGACAGGAGGATCGTGAAGGCAGTGCTTACTGAAAAAGGAAAGGGCCTTAAGGAACCCCTTCGCAAGACTGCGATGGATTTAAATGCGGCGGCAACAATGGGATTTACTACAAATGAGGTTAAATTGCTGAAGACCAGCCTGAGGAGATCTCTGGGCAATGTATTGGGACAAATACAAGGAGGAGTTATTAATGTTTAGAATCAGGACTATAATAATAGCGTGTATGTTGATGATCTCTGCCATCTGGGTATATTCCGAAACTCCGAAAGAGGTTAAGCAGGAAGAAAGGAAAGGTGTCCTTTTGACCACGGCGAAGGCAGAGTTGAGGCCGGTGGAAAGGTCTCTGTTGTTTGTCGGAGAACTCCAGGCTGAAGCTGAGGCCGATGTTAAGGCCGAGGTAAAGGGAAAGGTACTGGAAATATATAAAAACCTGGGGGAGGCCGTAAAAAAAGGGGAATTAATCGCCAGGCTTGATTCCGAGGAGTACAAGATATCTCATGAGCAGGCAACCCAGGCCATTGAGGAGGCCCGGTCAAAGTACCAACTGGCAAGATTGAACAGGGACAGAGCTGATGGGCTTTTCAAAAAAGGGTTGATATCCGAGAGGGAGAGTGATGAGGCCAGGGAATCGCTTAATGGGTTGGAGGCAACTGTAAAGGAGAGGCATGCCGTACTTAAAATGGCGACAAAGAGGCTCAGAGATACGGATATAGTTGCCCCATTTTCAGGCGTCATTAAGGAGAGGTTTGTAAATGTCGGTGATTATGTTGATGATAAGTCGGCTGTGGCATCAGTCGTGGCTATGTCGCCGCTCAAGCTCAAGGCGTCTATCCCGGAAAGGGCAGCTGGGGGTGTTCGTAAGGGGATGAAGGTATTCGTTAAAATCGAGGCATATCCTGGAAAGGTTTTTGAAGGGTCTGTAGTGAGAGTGAGTCCCTCTCTTGATCCGAAGACAAGGACTCTCCCCATAGAGGCCGTATTTTCGAATAACGATGGAATATTGAAACCGGGTTTTTTTGCCAAAGGAAAGGTTGTAACAAAGGGTGATGACAAGGGAATATTTGTTACGGAGTCTTCTCTGATTTCTTTCGCTGGGGTCAAAAAGGTCTTTGTTATAGAAAATGGAATAGCTTCTGAGCGAGTTGTTAAGGTAGGAGAGAGGGTTGACGATGAACTTGAAATAACGGACGGGGTCAGGGAGGGGGAGGTCATTGCAACGTCAGCCCTGAATAAACTCTCGACCGGCGTAAAAGTAGAGGTCAAACGATGAGATTAGCCGAGATAAGCGTAAAATATCCTGTCTTTGCGACGATGCTCATTGGTTTCCTTCTGGTCGTAGGTCTTATGTCTTACGCCCTGCTTGGTCTTGATATGTTCCCAAAGGTTGACTTCCCTACGGTGACGATAACAACCACACTGAACGGGGCATCCCCTGAAGAGATAGAGACCCAGATAACCAAGCCTGTTGAAGAGGTTGTAAACACCATCAGCGGTATAGATGAACTCAGGTCTACTACCGTAGAAGGTGTTTCCCATATATTCGTGACATTTCTCCTCGAGAAGGATGTAGATATTGCCGCTCAGGAGGTAAGGGAGAAGGTGGCGACTATTGTGTCTCAGTTCCCTAAAGATACAGATTCACCCGTCATTCAGAAGATGGACCCGGATGCGGCCCCTGTTATGGCCATAGTCGTTTCAGGGAAGCGTTCTGCCAGAGAAGTGACAGAGCTGGCAAAAAAGCGGATAAAGGAGCCACTTGAGACTGTCAACGGTGTTGGATCGATCACCATGGTGGGCGGAAGGGAGAGGGAGATACAGGTAACTGTTGATATAAACAGACTCAACGCCTATGCCCTTGGGATTGATCAGGTGGCAAGGGCAATAGGGGCTCAGAATGCGGAAGTCCCGGGCGGAAGGATAACCCAGGGAGAAAAGGAAGCCGTTCTGAGGACCATGGGCAGGCTGAATACCGTTGAAGAGTTCAACGATATTATTATTGCCAACGTCAACGGTGTCCCCATAAGGCTTTCAGATATAGGAAGGGTAGATGATACCTTTGAGGAGCCAAGGAACATATCGAGGTTAGACGGAGAAAATGCGGTATCCCTTTTGGTAAGGAGGCAGTCGGGAACCAACACTGTAAAGGTGATCGAGACTATCAAGAAGAAGATGGATGTATTGAAATCTGCGTTGCCGTCAGACATAAAGATGGAGGTGGTCAGGGACCGCTCCAGGTTTATAAAGAAGTCATACAATGAGGTCATGGACCACCTTATTATAGGCAGCCTGCTGGCAAGTATCGTTGTCCTCCTGTTTATGAGGAACTGGCGCAGTACCCTTATATCAGCCATATCGATACCTGCGTCAATAATAGCAACATTCACTGCAATAAAGTTTTTAGGGTTCACCCTGAACAACATGACTATGCTGGCTCTTGCCATCTGCACCGGAATAGTTATTGACGACGCCATCATAGTCATTGAAAATATCTTCAGATATATTGAGGAAAAGGGTTATACCCCTATGGAGGCCGCAACCGCAGCAACATCAGAGATAGGTCTTGCTGTCATGGCAACAACCCTGTCGCTGGTTGTCATATTCCTGCCCGTAGCGTTCATGCCCGGGCTTGCCGGAAGGTTCTTCTTTTCTTTCGGCATTACCGCCACAGTTGCAATAATGATATCCCTTTTCGTGGCTTTTTCACTTACTCCCATGCTGGCATCCATATTCCTCAAGCCTGGAGGGCATAAGGTTTCCAAGGAATCGAGGTTTTATTCAATAATAGACAAGGTCTATGGCGTTATGCTCAAATGGTCATTGAGGCACCGCTTAACCATGGTGATAATAGGTGTCGCCATATTCTCATCTGTTTTCTATATATTCCCGAGGGTCGGAAAGGAACTGGTTATTGACGACGACCAGAGCGAGTACGAAATAGTTGTAGAGGCCCCGGAGGGCTCGTCTCTGGAAAAGACGGACCGTATAATTCGGGGAATAGAGGAAGAGGTGCTCAAGCTTCCCGGAGTTAATCATGCATTTACCACAATAGGCGCAGGAGAAACTGCATCGGTTACCAATGCATCTATCTATGTTGCCATGTCCCCTATAAAGGAGAGGAACTTTTCCCAGCTGGACTCCATGACTGAGGCCAGGAAGGTCTTGAAGAAATATCCGGAGTTGAGGGGAAGTGTCCAGAACGTAGGTGTGATAAGCGGAGGGGGATTCAAACAGACTGCTGTGAGCCTTGTGCTGAGAGGGCCGGACCTGAATCAGCTCGATATTTATGCCAGGGAGATCGTTGACCATGCAAGAGCAATTCCGGGGATAGTAGATGTGGATACCTCCCTTTCCTTAAGAAAACCTGAGGTAAGGGTAAATATTGACAGGGACAGGACCTCTGAACTTGGAGTTACCATAGATTCACTTTCCAGAAGCCTTAGGACTATGGTAGGCGGAGAGGAGGTTACTAAGTTCAAGGACGGTGATGAGCAGTATAAAGTCCTTCTCAGGCTGATGGAGGACTACAGGAAGGACCAGTCTGTAATATCAAGGCTCACTGTGGCCTCATCAGAAGGAGTGCAGATTAGACTTGATAACTTTGTGAACCTGTCCGAAGAGAAGGCCCCAGCCCAGATAGACCGGCAAGACAGGGAAAAGCAGGTTACAATCCTGGCAAACCTTGAAGGGATGGCGCTGGGAGAGGCGGTGGCGCTTCTCCAGAAGAAGATAGACTCCATGAATCTCCCCCAGGAGTATTCCACTGTGTTTACCGGAAGGGCAAAGACGATGAATCAGGCCATCCTGGGTTTTGCCATGGCCATTGTCCTCAGCATGATCTTTATCTATATGGTCCTGGCATCCCAGTTTAACTCTTTCGTTCATCCATTTACGATAATGGCCTGCCTTCCCATCTCCCTTCCGTTCGGCCTGTTTGCCCTTCTTGCGACCGGAATGACCCTGAATGTTTACAGTATGATCGGCGTGCTGATGTTGTTCGGAATAATAAAGAAGAACTCTATTCTCCAGGTGGACTACACAAACACCCTCAGGGAGCAGGGGATTCCAAGGGACGAAGCGATAATACAGGCAAATCATGTGCGGCTCAGGCCTATACTCATGACGACCATATCGATCATCTTCGGAATGCTGCCTATTGCCCTCGGAAAAGGGGACGGCTCCGCATCGAGGGCCTCTATGGCCATGGTGATGGTTGGAGGACAGACCCTTTCTCTGCTGATTACACTTTTGATAACGCCTGTGGTATATTCACTTTTTGATGATCTGATAAATATAAACTGGAGGAGGTTTTTTACAATGCGTTCCTCACTTGCCAAGACTATATTGGTTCCCGTTTTTGTTGTTTCGCTTTATCTGTCCCAGGGGTTTGCTGAAGAGATGAAGCCTCTTTCCCTTGATGAGTGTGTTGCGATAGCCCTGGAAAAACATCCATCATTGAGGGCGTCACAGAAGGAGATTGCTGTTGCTGACGAACAGTATAAAGAGTCCATATCTGCTTATTATCCACAGGCGAGCATAGATGCGTCATATGCGAGGTCTGAGGCGGCCCTTGCTATTGTCCCAGGAGAAACAGAGACCTACCAGACCGTTTTTAAGGTCGACCAGAAGATATACGACTTCGGCAGGACGGGTGGCAGCATTGATGCCGCCAGGTCAACGGTAGCGGCCAGGGAGTGGGACCTCTCAAAGACAAAAATAGAAATAGTGTATAACATAAAGGAATCCTATTACGGCGTCTTCAAGGCCACAGGGCTCATAAAGGTGCAGGAGGCATCTGTTGTCCAGGCGGAAAGCCATCTCAGGCAGGCGAAGGGATTTTATGAGGCAGGGGCAAAGGCAAAGTTTGATGTCACCAATGCGGAGGTTGAGCTGAATCAGGCCAGGCTCGAACTTATAAGGGCGCGAAATGCCTTTAACACGGCCATGGCGTCATTAAAGACGCGAATGGGGCTTGACCAGAGTTTAGATCTGGAGATATCTGCCTCTCTCCCAACGGCTCCCCATGGAGTTAACCTTGAACAGGTCTTAAGTGAGGCCCTGGAAAGAAGACCGGAGATACAAAATATAGAGGCGAGGATAAAGGGAGGAGAAGCAACATTAAAGGCGGCAAAGGGCGGGTACTATCCGAACCTCAATGCCAGCGGTTCTTACGGCTATTATGACCAGTATCCGGCAGGTCAGGGTGAAGACCTGTTCCAGGAGAAAAACAAGAGATGGAATGTGGGGCTTTCACTCAATATCCCTATCTTTGAAGGCTTTGTTACACAGAGGAGGGTTTCAGAGTCTGTCGCAGCCATAGAATCTCTTAAAGCACAGAAAGAGGCGCTATCCAACAATGTCTCTCTTGAGGTGACCCAGGCTTACCTGGAGCTCCAAAATGCAGAGGCATTGATAAGCATTGCAGAGAGCGGACTTAACAAGGCGAAAGAGAACCTTGATATTGCCAACGGCAGATATGATGCCGGTGTGGGGACTATTATAGAAGTTACAGATGCGCAGTCATCCCATATAAGGGCAGAGACAGACCTTGTCAACGCAAGATACGATGTTGCTATTGCAAGGGCAAAGCTTGAGAAGGCAGTAGGGCTTCCGTGATGATTTGAATCATACGGTTTTGGTTTTGTATATGGTATTTTATTTTTTGGTGTGAATCAGTGTCAATAATAATAAGGAGGTGATTTGATGTCAGAAACAGAAATGGAGGAGCAGATAAGAGAGGCCCTGAACGAGATAAGGCCTGCGCTCCAGGCAGACGGGGGCGATATAGATTACCTCGGGATGGAGGATGGTTACGTTAAGGTAAGGCTTAGAGGCGCCTGTTCAGGATGCCCGAGCTCCACAATAACTCTTCAGATGGGAGTTGAAAGGGCCATTAGGGAGAGGGTGCCTGAGATAAAAGGGGTAATACCGGCCTAAACAACTTGTAGGGGCCAGCCTATGTGCCTGCCTTATTTGGGCAACCACATGGGGTTGCCTTTACCATAAAGGGAGGAAAGATGAAAAAGAAAGTGTTTGTTGCGTTGTTTGTAGTAGCCGCATTTGCAGGGTTAAGTTATGTCTCTGCGAAGGCCTGTGATAAGAAGGACAAGTCATGCTATGCCGGGCTTCCCTTAAACCTGAAGCTTTCAAAAGAGCAGAAGGCAAAGATCGAAGATATCCAGGACGAGTGTAAAAAGTCCAGGGTCAAGACTATGGCTGATATCAAGGCTATAAGGATTGACCTTAATGCCCTCCTTAGAAAGGATTCAATTGATAAGGCCGCTGTAGACGCCAAGGTGGATGAGATAGCCGACCAGGTTAAGAAGGCCATGAAGACAAATATGGACTGCAAGGTGAAGACACTATCTCTCCTTGATGCGGGGCAGAAAGATGTCTATCTTGAATCTAATGACGACTACGGAGATGGAGAGCACCACTACGGTGGAGAAAAGAGCGGAAAGATGGGATGCGAGAAGAAAGATAAAAAGCCCTGCGATATGAAAGGGATGGGTTCTGACGATAAGAAATAATACCTGACTGTTGCCTAATAATAGTAGAGAGGCCCTGAAAAGATCTTTCAGGGCTCTTTTTTTATACCGTATCCTCCCAATTGGGTTTGAGTCCGTTAACCACTTCTTGAAATTATTATGCACAGTACGAACCTTTTTATCAGTCAGGAACGAGCTGTATTTCTTTATCGTGTTGAAAAAAAGCTTGCTATTTCCGGAGTCATGGTGTATAAATTTTTGTTTCAATATTAATACCAAGAATACTTTCATTGGGCTTAATAGTAGATGCTTGAAAACCACTTGGTATAAATTAACAGATAACTCCTTGCCCCGGACATGGTTCCGGGGCTATTAAACCCGAGAGGAGGTGAGGAAGATATGCGTAGATACGAGACCATATTCATTGCAAGTCCTGAGCTCAGTGATGACGATGTAAAGGGAATCACTGAGAAGGTAACAGGGCTCATTGAGAAGATGGGCGGCCAGATTGAAAAGACCGAGGACTGGGGAACCAGGAAGCTGGCTTATGAGGTCAAGAAAAAATCCAGGGGACATTATTTGTATGTCAGGTTCTCAGGTAAATCTGACCTTGTGGCAGAGCTTGAAAGGAACCTCAGGATCAATGAGGGCGTTATAAAATACCAGTCCGTGCTGGTGGAGGAGAAGCCGGTTGCAAAGGCTGCCCCAGTAGAGGCCCCGGCAGACGTTGCGGCTGAGGCGTAAAGACATATAATTCGGAGGATATATAAATGGCCGTCAGGCAAGAGAGAGAAAAAAGGGTTTTCCAGAAGAGAAAGGTTTGTCGTTATTGTGCTGACAAGAACCTTGTTATCGATTATAAAGACTTCAAGAGCCTTAAATACTTTACAACAGAGAGGGGGAAGATAATCCCCAGGAGAATATCAGGCAACTGTGCACTCCATCAGCGGAAAGTGACAGCGGCAATACAAAGGGCAAGGAACATCGCATTCCTTCCGTTCTCAACGGCAAGCAGCCATCCATCTCATTAAGCGGGGTTGGATGACTTTGCAGAGGAGTGTTGTAAATGACCTGTTGCGAGGGATTGTATTAACCCTTTCCCTGTTCTTTGCAGGGGTAACCGTTCCTGTTTTAGGCCTGGCCGTAGGTGGGTTTGCCCCGTTACCGATTGCCTATTATTTCAGGAAGATAGGGATGAGGTATGGGTTGCTGTTGCTGCTGACAGTAGCCACCATTGTGGGATTTACGGCAGGGATAAGAGTTGGGGCATTTTTCCTTGCAGAGTTTGCCGCAATGGGGGTAGCCCTTTCAGAATCCGTCAGGATGAAACTCCCTCTTGGAAAAGGTGTTTTACTTGCTGCAGCGGCTTCAATAGCAGGAAGCGCCCTTTTTATGTTAAGCATTTCATCTTCGCTCGACAAGCCTTTGCCCCAAGTAATAGGAGACCAGGTTCGAGAGAATCTCCAAGTTACTGTTGAAGCATACAAGAAGGTAGGGCTCCCTGACGAGCAGGTAGAGGGGCTGACTGAATTTACAGGCAGGGTTGAGGCAATTATATTAAAGGTGTTCCCTTCGCTGTTTTTTATAGGGACCCTATCTGTCGCTATTTTGAACATCCTGGCCCTGAAGGGTCTGCTTAAGAAAAATGGGGTAGAGGAATATCAGATTGAGCCTGCAAATTGGCGCTCTCCTGAGCCGCTGGTCTGGCTCCTGATTGCCGGGGGGGCACTCCTTCTTATAAAAAACGAATGGGCCTGGGTTATTGGTCTTAACCTTTTGGTTGTCAGTGGGGGGATATACCTCTTTCAGGGAATGGCCATTATGGCCTTTTACTTTAAAAAGTTGCAGACTCCCTTGTTTTTCAAGGCCCTTGGATACTTATTGATTGTGTTTCAGCAGATATTCACCATTATGGTCATAGGATTCGGGCTCTTTGACCTGTGGTTTGACTTTAGAAGGTTAAAAACAGAGAAGCCGTCGAAAAAGGAGGCATAAGATGCAGATAATACTTACGGAAGAGATTAACGGGATAGGAAAGGCTGGAGAGATAGTAAATGTGAAGGACGGGTTTGGAAGGAACTACCTGCTCCCGAAGAATCTGGCTGTCCTTGCAACATCCAACAATGTCAAGGCACTGGAGCATGAGAAAAAGGTCATTGCCGACAGGCAGAACAAGTTGAAGAGAGAAGCAGAGAAGGTTGCAAAGACGATAGAAGGACTATCCTGCTCGATCCCGTGTCAGGTTGGAGAAGAAGGGAAGCTGTTCGGCTCAGTCACATCCATTGATATAGAGAAGTTCTTGAAGGGCAAAGGTGTTGATGTGGATAAGAGGAACATCCTCCTCGAAGAGCCTCTCAGGAGCCTTGGAGAGTATACCGTTTCGGTAAAGCTCCATCAGGATGTTAAGGCAACTCTCAAGGTATCTGTTGTAAAGGCAGAGTAAACAAGAGGTTAAGAGGTTGAGAGGTTGAGAGGTTAAGAAAAATCCAACTTCTCATCTTCTCATCTTCATATCCTCTTTGGGTAATTTCCATGGCAAACGACGACCTTTCAAACCACAAACTCCCCCCACAGAATTTAGAGGCAGAGCAATCTATCTTAGGCGGCGTCCTCATAGACAACGAGGCTATAAACACCGTCCTTGAAATCCTTACAGCCCAGGATTTTTACAGGGAATCCCACAAAAAAATATTCGACTGCATGATTGACCTCTCAGAGAAAAGCCAGCCGTGCGACCTTATAACCCTTACCGATTTATTAAAGAAAAAGGGGATTATTGATGAGGTTGGCGGCGTGCCTTATATCGCCTATCTCGTGGACAGTGTCCCGACAGCTGCAAATATAAGGGTATATGCAAAGATAGTAAAGGAAAAGGCCATCCTCCGAAAGCTTATTTCAACGGCCACCGATATAGCGACAAGATGCTATGAGGCTGAGGGTGATGCGGAAGAGTTCCTTGACGAGGCAGAGAAGGTCATATTCGAGATATCCGAGAACAAGATACGTCCGTCCTTTTTTGCAATGAGGGATATAGTAAAGGACAGCTTCAAGACAATAGAGAGACTCTATGAAAGGAAGGAGCTTGTAACCGGTGTCCCCACAGGCTTTAAGGACCTGGATAAACTTACATCCGGGCTTCAGCCCTCTGACCTGGTTATTGTGGCAGGAAGGCCGAGTATGGGTAAAACAGCCTTCTGTCTTAATATCGCCCAGTATGCCGCCATAGAGTCCAAGGTACCTGTCGCCGTATTTTCTCTTGAGATGGCCAAGGAGCAGCTGGCCATAAGGATGCTCTGTTCTGAGGCCAGGGTGGATGCCTCCAGGCTAAGGGGAGGGTATCTGTCGGAATCCGACTGGCCCAAGCTTACAACAGCTGCAGGGCACCTCTCCGATACGTTGATATTCATAGACGATACGCCAGCCATATCCCTCCTTGAGATGAGGGCAAAGTCCAGGAGGTTAAAGGCATCACAGGGCCTGGGGATGATAATAGTTGACTACCTCCAGCTTATGAGAGGGCGAGGGAGCGCGGAGAGAAGGGAGCAGGAGATATCTGAGATATCGAGGGGGCTGAAGGCCCTTGCCAAGGAGCTGCATGTTCCTGTAGTGGCCCTTTCTCAACTTAACAGGGCTGTGGAGAACCGCACGGACAGGCGTCCACAACTTGCAGACTTAAGGGAGTCCGGGGCACTTGAGCAGGACGCAGACGTGATCATGTTCATTTACAGGGATGAGGTCTACAACAAGGCCGATGACAATCCGAACAAGGGTGTGGCAGAGATCATCATAGGGAAACAGAGAAATGGGCCAATTGGGACAGTGAGGTTGGCATTCCTTAATAAATATACGGCATTTGAAGACCTGGCCGGGGATTCTGATTCAAGCTTTGGCGACTGAAGGATTTTTTGAGGCTAACAGCAGCTGCTTTTGCTTTTACTTCCACCGCAATCGCAGGACGGCTCGGTCCCTGTCAACATCCCATTTATAATTGCGAAGGCGCACCCCACCCCTGCATCTACCGATATAGCCCCGAAGGCGCAGTTCATCATGCATGCGCCGCACTCCATGCACATATCTATGTCGTCAATGGCTGCCTTCTTCCCGTTCATCAAAAAGACACGGTGGGGGCAGACTTCTATGCATCTCCAGCAACCTGTGCATTTCTCTGCGAAAAACTTCAGGGATGTCACGCTTGAGAGGTATTTCATAAGACACCCCACTGTCCGAGCCTGGATATTAACAATAAGGCAAAAGAGATCGCTGCTGCGGCCTTATATATAGGCAGGGCGTATCTAAGCTCCTTTTTTACCCCCGACATCCCGGTAAAGGCTGTAGAGCCTGTAAATTGGAGGGCTATGTAAGAACTCAGCAGGGGGAAGAAGATATATGTAAACAGGAGGAGGCTCCTGTCTGTGGTTCTTACGATGCCTTGAGAGAAAAAGACAGAGATCATCCCCACAATCCACCCTTTGACTGCAAAGGCCCTGAACGGGACAAGCGGGAGGAGTAGAGGGGTAAGTAATGCCCCTGCCAGCATGGAAATAAGGCCAAGAAAGATGAACGACCAACCACCTGTCAGGGCGTCCTTAAAGATAATGCCGGAAGGCTGGATGCCAAAGATAATAAGGACTATAAGGGCATATATCGGGAACTTCTTCATGACCGGGTTTATCTCCATTGGAGTGAGGACCATCCTGTCCAGCCAGGTGAACCTCACTGTGCGCATCTCATCTGTGGCCTTGTACCCTGCTGCTATATAGGCCGGTATGTCCCTGGCATCAACCGGGCCATAAGATACCCTGAAGCCTGTCTTCTTGACGACCAGATGAGCGGCAATCCCAGGCGCGCCGAGCTGGGGGACTATGACCCTCCTGTGACTCACTACTTTGTCAAGATGTACCGCTGAGATGCGCCTAATCAGTTCATCTGTCCCAAATGTCCTTTTCCCAGCCGCGCACCAGACGTTGATACCCTTTGTATCAAGGACGAGTATCCAGGCGTTAATCCCTTTCAGCGACCTTCGGAGGATGTCGAAGCTCAGCTTGTAATTGGCGCTTACAAAGACATCTGAACCATTGTCAGGTGTCCCAACAGCATAAAGGCCTGGCTGTACAATATAGGAATTCCTGTAAGAGCTGACCCTGCACCTGAACTGCCCAAGGTGGTCTTCTAATGACCAATCTGATGATATAGTTTGCACTACCGGAGGGATAAAATCGGATCTATCGGTATCCATTTGAGGAGGGCAACAAGCCGACTCCTGATAAAAAACAGGTTTTTGCTCCGTATCCCCTTTGGGGGCGCAGCAGGAGGTCTGTTTCCTGATATCTCCTATCCGCATCCTTTTTTTTGTTATAGGTCCTTCCAACCTTGCTCCGCAGTCATTTAGTCATTTAATTGATTTATTCAAGCTACCCTGTTATATTTACTCGTATTATACCGGATTGCTTAGGTTTGAGCTATATAATAATAGAGAGGTGTCTATGAAAAAAGCTGTTAACTGGAAGGACTCTAAGTGGAAGACAAGGATGAGGATAACCCTCGACTACAAGAACATGATGGCCGATTCAGTAGGGAAAAATTATGGCATAACCCTGAGTGAGATGGAGAAAATGTCGGCTACTGCAAAGAGAATCGACAAGGATCTCAAACAGGGATGGAGGGAGAGACGTATCGGTTTTTTTGACCTTCCTTTTCAGGGAGAAAATGTTGATAAGATAAAGTCGTTCTCAAGGAAGGTAAAAAGCGGTTACGATTCCTTTGTGGTCCTTGGGATTGGTGGCTCTGCCCTTGGCCCCATAGCCCTCCAGACTGCCCTTAATCCCCCTCATTACAACCTTCTGACTAAAAAGGAGAGGAACGGATCTCCGAAATTGTTTGTTGCCGACAATATAGACCCTACGGGATTTGAAGGGATTTTACGCGTTCTTGACCCTGAGAAGACCATGTTTAATGTAATAAGCAAGTCCGGCGGCACTGCTGAGACGATGAGCCAGTTCATCATAGTCAGGGATCTGCTGAAGAAGAGACTTGGCAAGAGTTATAAAAATCATATTGTCGCAACTACGGACCCAGAAAAGGGGATACTCAGGAAGATTGCCACTGATGAGGGTTTTGAGACATTCCCTATCCCTGCCAACGTGGGAGGTCGTTTTTCTATATTCTCATCCGTAGGCCTTCTCCCTGCCGCTGTTGTTGGTATTGACATAGAGGAACTCCTGGCCGGGGCTGCATATATGAACGAACTGTGCATGACATCCGACCTCTTCCAGAACCCTGCGTATCTTAACGCTACTTTACAATACCTGGCTAACAGGAAGGGAAAGCCCATGTCCGTCATGATGCCGTATGCCGATTCATTGAAAGATATTGCTGACTGGTACAGGCAGTTATGGGCCGAGTCTCTTGGGAAAAAGGTCTCTCTCGATGGCAAGACCGTCCATGTGGGGCCGACCCCCATAAAGGCATTGGGTGCTACAGATCAGCACTCCCAGCTTCAGCTTTACATGGAAGGGCCTTTAGACAAGGTCATTACCCTTATAAGGGTTAAGGATTTCGGTGCTGAGGCAAAGATACCGAAGGCATATAAAGAGATTGGCGAGCTTGGATATCTTGGCGGGCATTCACTAAAAGGGCTTTTGCAGGCAGAGATGCTGGCAACGGAGATGGCCCTAACCCATAACCAGAGGATGAACTGCACCATAACGCTCCCTGAAGTAAACGCCTTCACAATAGGTCAGCTCCTCCAGATGCTGATGATCCAGACCGCCTTTGCAGGTGGCCTCTACAACATAGACCCGTTCGACCAGCCTGGTGTAGAGCATGGAAAGCAGTATGCATACGGGATGATGGGAAGGAAGGGGTACGAAAAGAAGAGGGCGGAAGTGGATGAGTATCTCAAGCAGGCTGAAGGCCTGAAGGGGTATGCGGTTTAACTCTTGCTATTTAAATCTCCTAGTACCATGAGCCTTTTGCAAAACTCTTTCCCCCATCCCTTGAGTAATGGGGGATATCTGTTGATTTTGCTATCGGCTCCATTGACATTACATCCAAAAAGAAGTAATACTATATTTAAATAGTAAAACTCAAACAAAGAGGTAAGACAATGCCAACTGTTACTGTATCATCCAAGGGACAGATCGTGGTGCCTAAAGAGGTTAGAGACGCCCTTAACATCAAACCTAAGCAGAAGGTGATGTTGAAAATTGTAAAAAACCATGCCGAAATCACACCTTTGCCAACAAACCCTGTTAAGGCATTCTGCGGTATTTTTGAAAAAGGCCGTTCTCTTACCGAAGCCCTCTTGAGGGATCGAAGGGAGGAAACAAAGATTGAGGAAAAAAAAACTACTCGACTCGTGCGCCCTTCTGGCGTATCTAAAAAAAGAAGATAACTACCGGAAAGTTGTGGAACTGCTTTCCCTGGCTCCTCAAGAGCATCATCTTATAATGAATGAGATAAATGTAGGAGAGTGCTATTATCTTGTTGCCAGGGGAAGGGGCCGTGAACAGGCCGAATACTTTATAGAAACCATCCTGCCGAACCTTCCTGTCGTCATCGTTTCCAACTCATTTGAAGATATTATAGAGGCGTCACGGATAAAAGCCAGCCATCCTATCTCTTATGCAGATTGTTTTGCCGCAGCGACTGCCATAAGAGAAAAGGCGGTGATCGTCACGGGTGATCCAGATTTTAAAAGGTTTGAAGATATTGTCGAAATCGAATGGCTTTGATAGGTATATATGCAGCGCGGATTTACATTAATCGAACTTGTAATGATTCTCATGCTTATTGCCATTCTCGCTGCGGTTGCAATCCCTCGGTTCAGCGGCTACGGCGCTATTAAACAAGGTAACGCTGTTGTGAAGATAGCCTCGGACATCAGATACGCACAGAACAGGGCGACAACGACACAGCAAAGGAGCCGGCTAAGTTCTGTGGACGCCACGAATTACGAGGTCTACTTCTGCGCATCCTATACCCAGGCCACTTGCACCTGCGCCAGCGGCTGGAGCTTTGCTACAGACCCTTATACAAGGGGAATTTTCCAGGTAAATCTGAATACAGACTATTCAGGGGTCACGATTGCAAGCACCGTGAGTTTACTGGAGTTTGATTCCCTCGGCAGGCCGTATGACGGTGGAGGTTCCTGTACTGCTTCTGCCGGCGCTACTGTTACTGTCACATACAGCGGAGAGACAGACAGGACAATCTCTATACAGACTCAGACAGGGATGGTGTCGTACTGATATTAAAATCCCCCTTCATCCCCCTTTTACAAAGGGGGAATTTTAAGTTTCCCTCTTTAGAAAAGAGGGGTCGGGGGAGATTTGAAAAGGATTTTTCAAGTGAACAAAAAAGGCTTTACATTGATTGAGGTTGTTATGGTCATCGTCCTCCTCGGCATAATGCTGCCAGGGATAATGATGTACTTCATTCAGGGTGTAAAAGATAGCGTAGATTCCCAGAGGAGGACAACAGCAATCTTTCTTGCGGAAGGTTTGATGGAGGAGATAAGATCTAAGAGATGGGATGAGGTTGCCGTCATCAATGCCACATGCAGTAATGCCTCTGTGATAGGCACAGATGCAGAGGCAAGGATAGGTTACGATGACATCGATGATTTCAATGGCATTAACAACACTCCACCCAGCGATTCTCAGGGCGCTGCAATGCTGAATTATGCCGGTTTCCAACAGCAGGTTACAGTGAGTTATGTCAATCCGGCCGCTCTGGATACCGCTGTTGGAGGCCCCACATGTTATAAGCGGATATTGGTAACAATAACGGATACCGGAAGCGCTGAGACTATAAGTTTGGTCAGCCTGATGACGGGGTATTGAGAGATGATGGATAATAAAGGTTTTACCCTGATAGAAATGGTCATGGTCATAACCCTCCTCGGTATTATCGGAGGGATAATAGCCCTCCCTCTTTACGAGGGGACAAGGGGATGGCTTGAGGCAACAACGAGGGAAGGGATTACGGAGAGCGGAAGGATAGCAATAGAGCGGATGATGAGGGAGATCAGGAACACAGCGAGGACAGCGGCGAATGCCCCTTGTATAACGGCGGCCACAACAACTTCTTTTGTCTTCGGTAATGACCCTTCCAATTGTGCATCAATTAACTTCAGCAGAGCAGGAGCCGTCGCTCCTTATACAGTTCAACGTAATGGCGTGGATCTGGCGAACGATGTCAATTCCCTTGCTTTCACATATTACGACAACGCCAATGTGCCTACAGCACTGGCTGCAAATGTCCGCAGGGTGGGTATTGAGATTGTCAGCACAAGCGGCGTAGAGACATTGAGGAAATACAGCGAGGTCTATCTCTCCAATATGAAGGGGTATTAATATTATGCACCGCAACCTTTTATCTTTCTCTGCGCCTCTGCGTCTCATCGGTAATATTAGCTGTAATCAAAAAGGCGTATCCATAGTTGCTGTTGTTGCAGCCATGCTTATCCTGTCCGTTATGGGTGTGACCCTGATATCTCTGGTTACAACGGGCAGCGATGTATCTATAAACCAACTACAGTCAGAGCAGGCCTTTAATGTGACGGAGGGGGGAATCGAGTATGAGCAGAGAAGTCTTGCCCAGAACCTTGACTGGTATAGAAGCGTGACCGATCCTATGGCGATAACGACGCGGAACCTTGGGGCCGGGTCGTTCACAGTAAGCAGCAATCTGCCTGCGACCATGCTTCGCAATCGGATACCTACAGCTGCATCAACCGCACCTGTCCGGGTTTATACAACGAATCGTTTTCCTTCATCCGGGTACATTCAGATTGAGGAGGACTTCACCGGGAATGCGGAGTTTATTCAATATACAAATATTGTTGGAGACACGTTTGCCGGTATTATCACCAGAAATGTGACTATAGGTGGCATAAATAATCCAGGTGGAGCGAGTCCGCATGCCCGCGGAATGCTGGTCTATCCTGTTACTACCCTTATAGACAACATGCCCAACAATTGTACCAGCATTGCCTCATTGCGGGTTGCGACTCATCCTAAATTCCTTGGTGCGGGGACTCTGGATGTCGAGGGAGAGGAGATCACCTATACCGGCTCCAGTGTTTCCGGTGGAAACATGACCCTGACTGGAGTTCAGCGCTGCCAGAACGGAACTGCGTCTGCCGCGCATCCTCCAGGCAGGCCTGTAACCCCTGTTCTTGTTGGTGGAGTCTCGCCTGATTTTGAGGCCGAGACCGTGTCAACCGGCTCGGTAAGCAGCGCGGTACGTGTGGTTAGAAAGACTGTTCAGCGATAAAATCTGGAGGGAAGGCCCATGAGAAGATTCGTAACCACCACTGCAATTATAATTTGCCTTTGTTTCTGGTCTGTCTCCGCAGATGCTGCAGTGAACTATACGGTAACCCAGACCAATCCAGCACCTACGGCTAATTTTAACATGAGAACCACTTCGTCCATTACCTTCCGCATTACAAATACCAGCACAGCGGGAGAGACGATTAGAACAGTCAGATTTCGTATAAGAAACGCGGTCGGCACATGCGGCGCAGCGCCGTGCGCAAACACACTCTTTTCTAACACAACCGCAGCCCCCGCAGGATGGACGAGGAGCGCGTTTGCTGTAGCGTCTGTTACCTTTACTGCAAACACAGTGGCTGACCGGATTCCGGCAGGCGGCACAAAGGATTTTACCATTGCCTTTAATATGGGAAATATGACGGCTGATTTTACTCAAACACTCAGGGATGTACGCGCTACATTTTCAACAGGCGCCACTCGAACAATCAACAACCCAGGTTCATGGAAATTATTGTCCCTGAGCATTACTTCGTTTCAGACCACAGACTGCGCCGGCACGCCAATAGCTGTCTTAACTGCCGGGAATAATTTCTGCGTTGTGATGGCTATTACAAATATCTCCAGCACAGCTCAGAACGGCATTGTTTCTAATCCCACCAATCCACCTTCCGGAGCCAATATAAGCAAAACAGGAACCGTGACCCAGGGTTGGGTATCTACGACCTATAGTCCGAACCCTTTAAACCTCGCGGCTCTGGCATCAGGCACAATCACATTCCGCTATTCAACTGTAGGGACTGACAATGGGACGATCCAATTTGTAAACCTTATTGCCCAGAGGATTGCGACCGTAACGTCAATGCTTGCTAACTCCAATATCCTCTCAGTCAGTCGCCTCACTATCAGCATTGCCGTCAGAGGGCCTGTAGTTGCGAACCCTACCTGCGTATTCTCCGGCGACACAGCAACTTTCACAATGACCGTAACAAACAATACCGGAGCAGCTGTTACAAATGTTACACCTTCGGCATTGACTCAATGCGCCTACCCGCCATGTATTGGCACAGTAACAATAGGAGCCTTAGCAGGGCCGGCGCCTGCGTGCATAGCAAGTATTGCAAACGGCGCATCGGGCACATTTACATGGACGGCCCCTGTTACAGGCACTATAAATAATCCAAAATCCAATTTCTATGTATCGGGAAATGTGAACTATAATAAGGCGGCTTGTGGCGCAGGCGGCGGTACTATATCGGTAACGGCAACCTCCAACACCGAAGATATTGACGGATATATTGTAACTGCCTTGCCTGTAACAACAAACGCAAACAGCGCCAATGAAGAGATTAGATGGGCTGTTACAAATCTGGGATGCGCTGCGATAAATAGCGTTGCTATAGCAATTCCCGGAGGTTGGACATACAGCGGAGACAACTATTCAATCATAGATCCGGCAGGCGCGGGTATAGAAACATGGACCACATCAGGCACAGTTACCTTTACTGCCGACGCCCCTGCAAACCGGATTGCTACACCTAACGGCACAGGTGAATTCCATCTGGTTTTTTCCGCAACTCCGACAGCAACAGGAGCAAATATTTTCAATGTGGTAATCACTGACACCAGCGCAACGCCAAATGTTACAACAGTCCCGACAACGGTAACGGTCAATCCTTATGATTCTACGCCGGGGCAGGGGAACTATACCACCCCCGGGGTATGGAGGGAGAGTTATTGAGTCATGTAGGATGGGTGCAGCAAAGCTAAACCCATCATTGGCGGGTTTCATCCACCATGGCGGTTTGGTGGATCTCAAATCGGTTCCGGCCATTTTTTTTTGCTCTGTACAGGGCTTCATCCGCCATATGAATAAGTTGTTCATAAGTTGTAATGGTTGGCTCAGGGATGGCGGCAATCCCGATGCTGGCAGTGATCCTTTCTTCAGAAGGTAGGAGAGATACACGATGTTCAGAAACAGCCTTAAGTATCCTTAAAGCAGGACTTAAGGCCCCCTCTTTATCGGTGTTTGGAAGGGCAATGATAAACTCTTCTCCTCCCCATCTGGCTATAATGTCTATCTCTCTCAGGCTGGCTGTAATTGTCTTAGATATCTCTTTAAGCACTACATCCCCTGCGTTATGCCCAAATGTATCATTAACCCTCTTAAAGTGGTCTATATCCAGCAAAAAACAGGTAAGAGGTTCTTTGTATCTTGCTGCCCGTAAATATTCTTTTTTTAAAAGAATTTCAAATTGTCTCCTGTTGTAAAGCCCGGTTAAATAGTCTGTGCTAGCGAAAACAGCTACTTTCTTTAACAACTCTTCCAGCTGGACGTTTTTCTGTCTCAAGTCATCCTGAAGGGACTTTGTCCTCAGGCATGCATAAATCCTGGCATTGAGCTCTATCTCGTTATAAGGTTTAGGAAGATAGTCATCAGCCCCTGCCTCAAGACCGGCAACCTTATCATTTACTTCTGACTTTACAGTAAGCATGATTATGGGAATTCCCTTTGTATCTTCGTTTAGCTTCAACCAGCGACAAATCTGGTTTCCTGTCATGTCAGGAAGAACCAGATCCAGGAGGACGATGTCTATTGGGTAAGATTTAATAAGATTGATCGCAGCTTTGCCATCTTTTGCCCACTGCACCTCATGCCCCTCTTTTTCTAAAAACTTTATCGCAGTCCTGGCCTGTAGATCACTGTCTTCGACCAGCAGAATTCTTGTTCTTGACATAATTCTCCTTTGAAGCAAGGTTTCTCTTCCTATAAAAAATGAAGAGAGTCAGGGATTTGGTTAAATTTAGGTTATGCGATGGTCCAAAGAATGAGTCTCTATTTCATTCAATATATATCATAAAAATTCATTTAATAACTATAATATTTTGTCGTTTTAAAAATACAGAGTAATTAATATATCTCCTCCCTCCTGTCCTTCAGGGCAGGCATATCTTTCCTGTATTTTGCCACAAGACTTAAGTCTATCTCGGCAGTTATCGTCTCTTCTCTTTCTCCTGTCTCAGCAATTACCTCCCCCCAAGGATTTACAATCATAGAGTTTCCGCAGAACCTTACCATACCCTGTTTCCCGCACCTGTTGGCAGCTATAACGAATAGCTGATTCTCAATGGCCCTTGCCTTTAAAAGAGTCCTCCAGTGGTCAAGTCTCGGATGGGGCCATTCAGCCGGGACTGCAAGTATCTCTGCCCCTTCAAGGGTCAGTCTCCTGGCAAGTTCTGGGAATCTCACATCGTAGCAGATAAGGACACCGATTTTACCAACAGACGTATTGCAAAGCAGCGGCTCGTTGCCAGGCTTCAGGAAGTAGTCCTCTTTCATAGGGGTAAAGAGGTGGACCTTTCTGTACTTGCCTATAAGACTCTCACTGTCTATTACATATGCCGAATTGTATAACTCCTCTCCATCCTTTTCCGGCATTGAGCCTATGATAACGGTCCCTTTTTTTGAGGCCTTCTTTAACTCCTGCAATATTTCAGGCGTCCGCTCAGATAGCATGCCGAGCTTCCTCCATGCATAACCTGTGCTCCACATCTCAGGGAGGACAATCAACTTAACATCTTCTTTTGAGAGCCTTTTAATCTCTGAGAGAGTGTCTGAAAGGTTAGCGTCTACATCTCCGAGTCTTATGTCAAGCTGGATGGCTGCGGTCTTTAAGGTATTCTTGCAAGCTGTTTGCATGAATTGATGTTATCAGAAGTTTCCCTATTAGTAAAATTAAGAGGCGGATGTATGGTTAATAATGGTGAGCCGCCCGGGGATCGAACCCAGGACCACCTGATTAAAAGTCAGGTGCTCTACCAACTGAGCTAGCGGCTCCCATAAAAAAATAATGTTACCAAATTTGGATGACTTGTGTCAATAAAAAAACATAAAAAAACATAACAGATTGGAAATCTTTCCCTTGACAACTGAGACCCAAATCTGTTATGTATACAAACTTTCGACAACCCCTTTAATATAAAGGGGTTAACCCCCAAATGGAGGTCTTATATGCAGAAGAAGTTTCTTTTGGCCCCAGGGCCAACACCGGTCCCGGAGAAAGCCCTGCTTGCAATGGCAGAGCCCATGTTCCATCACAGGACACCTCAGTTTGAGGCCATTTTCAAGGAGGCCGCTGAGGGTCTGAAGTGGCTGTTCCAGACAGAAAAAGATGTCCTCATCCTTGCGGCTTCAGGGACAGGCGGTATGGAGGCTTCTGTTGCCAACTTCTTCTCACCTGGGGACAAGGTAGTTGTCGTAAACGGCGGAAAGTTTGGTGAGAGATGGACTAAGATATGCCAGACATACGGTCTCAAGGTCACAGAAATAATGGTTGAATGGGGAAAGGCCGTTGACCCGAAGGCCGTGGCGGACGCCCTCAAGGCTGATCCTGAGATAAGAGGTGTTTTCGTGCAGGCCAGTGAGACCTCCACAACTGCCTGCCACCCTGTGAAAGAACTTGCAGAGATAGTCAAGAGACACGACAATACGATCCTGATCGTTGATGGAATCACAGCCGTTGGAGTCTATGACATACCTATGGACAAGTGGGGAATTGATATTCTTGTAACCGGCTCTCAGAAGGCGTTAATGCTTCCTCCAGGCCTGGCCTTTGTTGGTGTGAGCGACAAGGCGTGGAAGTTCAACGAGACCGCCAAATGTCCTCGTTTCTACTTCGACCTGAAGAGAGAGAGAAAGAACCTTAAGGACAATACTACTGCATATACGCCGGCTGTTTCACTAATAATAGGCCTGAGGGAGGTATTCAAGGCGATGAAGGAAGAGGGACTTGAAAATATCTTCGCAAGGCACAACAGGTTGGCCAGGGCCACAAGGGCTGCAATGCAGGCCATAGGACTGAAGCTCCTGGCTCCGGAGGCTCCTGCTGAAAGCTGTACCGGTGTCTATGCCCCGGAAGGAGTGGATGGAGGGAAGCTCTTTAAAGTGCTTAAGGACACCCTCGGCGTTACCATGGCTGGCGGGCAGGACCATCTGAAGGGGAAGGTCCTGAGAATTGCGCATCTCGGCTATGTTGATACATTCGATACGATTGTTGCCGTGGCATCCATTGAGATGGCACTGAAGAAGTCCGGATATGCAGTCCCAATGGGTAAAGGCGTTGCGGCTGCCCAGGAGATCCTTTTAGAAGGATATAAGTAATAGGGATAAGGATTAAGGGGTAAGGATTAGAAATATTGGAGGAATTAATGAAGCGTGTTCTGATCAGCGATAAGATGTCTGAAAAGGCCATAGAGGTCTTTAAAAGGTTTCCCGAAGTTCAGGTGGATTACAAGACAGGGCTCAA
>CAKKSC010000039.1 GCA_919902985.1 Desulfuromonadales bacterium
TATGAAAAACCGACCGAAGGCGGTCTATATGCAATTCCCTAACCGGACAAAGCTGGGGGTATCTGATCTTTCTCCCCTGAGTTCAGGAAATAGGTCACTTCCCTTTTTCCATCTCAAGGATACTCAGCGTAGTCTTTATCACCGCATCAGGGTTAAGGGAGATGGAGTCTATCCCTTCCCGTACAAGGAACTCTGCAAACTCAGGGTAGTCGCTTGGGGCCTGGCCGCAGATCCCGATCTTCCTATTGTTCTTCTTTGCCGCCTTTATGACTGATGAGACCATCTCCTTTACAGCCTGGTTCCTTTCGTCGAATATGTGGGCAACCAGTTCTGAGTCCCTGTCTACGCCAAGGGTAAGCTGGGTAAGGTCGTTTGAGCCTATCGAGAAGCCGTCGAAGACCTCTGAGAATTTATCCGCAAGGATGACATTGCTCGGTATCTCACACATGACATATACCTCAAGGGAGTTCTCCCCCCTCTTGAGGCCGTTCTTTTCCATCTCCGCGATCACCTTCCTGCCTTCTTCTACGGTGCGGCAGAAGGGTACCATCAGCTTTACGTTGGTGAGCCCCATCACGTCCCTGACCTTCTTCATTGCCCTGCATTCAAGGGCAAACCCCTCTCTGTAACGCTCGTCATAATACCTGGACGCCCCCCTGAACCCGATCATAGGATTTTCCTCCACAGGTTCAAACTCCCTGCCTCCTATGAGGTTTGCGTACTCGTTGCTCTTAAAATCGCTCATTCTCACAATCACGTCTTTTGGATAGAATGCCGCCCCAATCATGGCGACCCCCTCGGCCAGCCTGTCCACGAAGAACAGTGTCTTGTCACTGTGTCCGATGCTTGTAGCCTCTATCTCCCTTTTAACCTTTTCATCCTTAAGCTGGTCAAACCTTAAAAGGGCCATTGGGTGGACCTTTATGTAGTTGTTTATAATGAACTCCAGCCTTGCAAGGCCTACCCCGTCGTTGGGTATAAATGAAAGAGAGAAGGCCTCCTCAGGGTTTCCCACATTCATCATTATCTTCGTCTTCGGTCTTTTAAGTCCGCCAAGCTCAGTCCTCTCCAGATGGAACGGGAGGGTCCCCTCGTATACAAAACCAGAGTCCCCTTCGGCGCACGATATGGTTATCTCATTCCCGCTCTTTATCACCTCCGTCCCTGTGGATGTCCCCACTATGGCGGGAATACCAAGCTCGCGGCTCACTATGGCGGCATGAGCCGTCCTTCCACCCCGGTTGGTTACAATGGCAGCAGCCTTCTTCATGATAGGCTCCCAGTCAGGGTCTGTCTTTTCGGTTACCAGCACCTCCCCCTCCCTGAACCTGCCAAGGTCGCTGACATCCCTTATCACATTCGCCTTCCCAGCGGCAATCTTCTCGCCAACGCTCTTCCCTGTTACCAGCATCTTCCCTCTCTTCTCAAGGTGGTATATCTCCAGTACCTCCATATTCTTCTGGGACTGCACAGTCTCAGGCCTCGCCTGGAGTATGAACATCTCTCCAGTGGCCCCGTCCTTTGCCCACTCTATATCCATTGGGGTGAGCTCGCCCTTTTTGGCGGAGTAGTGTTCCTCTATGTCACATGCCCATCCGGCAAGCTGGAGTATCTCGTCATCGCTTAACGCATATCTGTTTCGCTCCTCCGGCGGTACGGGGACGTTCTTTGTGAGCCTCTCCCCGCCAATGTCATAAACCATCCTTAGCTCCTTGCTCCCCAGTTTCTTCTGAAGTATTGGCCTGAAACCTGACTTCAAGGTAGGCTTGAAGATATAGAACTCATCAGGGTTGATTGCCCCCTGGACTATATTCTCCCCAAGGCCGTATGAAGCTGTGAGCAGCACCGCATCCTTGAAGCCTGTCTCAGTATCTATGGAGAACATGACACCTGATGATGCCAGGTCAGAGCGTACCATCTTCTGTACCCCTATGGACAGGGCAATCTTCATGTGGTCAAAACCCTTGTCTACCCTGTATGAGATGGCCCTGTCTGTAAATAGCGATGCAAAGCACCTCTTGCACGCAAGGAGCAATGCAGCCTCCCCGTGGATGTTGAGATATGTCTCCTGCTGCCCAGCAAAGCTTGCGGTAGGAAGGTCCTCGGCAGTAGCGCTGCTCCTGACTGCCACATCCGTGTCCTCGCCGTATTTCTCACACAACTTTCGGTATGCCTCTATAATGGCGTCTTCCAGCTCTTCAGGAAGCTCCGCATCTACTATGGCAGTCCTTATCCTCCTGCCCCGTTCCCTGAGGTTGGCTACTGCCCCGGTATCCAGCCCCTTAAGGGTTTCCTCCATCACATGCACTATGCCGCTCTTTTCAAGGAAGTGCCTGTATGCGTAGGCGGTAACAGCAAATCCATAAGGGACCTTGATCCCCTTACCGGATAGTTCCCGGTACATCTCTCCCAAGGATGCATTCTTACCACCAACGGACGGGACATCTTCTATTCCAATCTCATCAAACCAGAGGGCAAAACGGTTCTCTTCCATAAGATAACCTCCAAAGACTTTTTTAGCAGGTCAACTCATCTGACTGCACTTCAAAGTATAGCACAGGGTAGAAAGATTTCACGCAGCGCCCCTCGTCCCTATGTTGAGACAACGAGCCACTCTAATATGGTCTTTAAATTGATTGACAAATGTGACATTTGGCGTTATTGTTAAGCCAAATGTCAGGAGGGAGGTGAAGATTATGAATCTATTACATGTTTCTAACGTGTTGGGAGGCGCAAAAGTCTTGGGTTTTCAGATAGAGAGCCAGATGGATCTGATCACGCTTGGGAGTAAAGGAGTTACTAAAGATGCAGTAACTCACCTTGCCGGCTATGCCAGTATGCCATTTCGTCAAGTGGCCAGTCTTCTGCCGATATCCGAGCGCACATTGCTAAGGTGTAAACCTAAGGAACATCTAAACAAGCCGGTTTCTGAGCATGTGCTGCAGATAGCAGAGGTCTTTGCCAAAGGGGTAGAGGTTTTTGAGGACAAGGAGCGGTTCTTTGAATGGTTGAAGCAGTCCAATACAGCATTAGGCGGGAAGAATCCACTAATGCTTCTTGATTCCAGATTTGGCATTGATATGGTGATTGATGAACTTGGGCGGATAGAGACAGGAGTATATTCTTAGCCCATTTTGATTGCCATAGGAGGTCTCCTTGGATCTGTTCAGGATTGCAAAGACCAAATATATAAATGACCTCTCAGGTACCGGGGCCAGGGTGTATGGAGGCCGATGGAATGAAAAGGGCGTAGCTGTCATTTACACTTCAGAATCCAGAGCCCTGGCAGCCTTAGAGTTTTTAGTCCATACACCCATGGCTCTTGCGCCAAAAGACCTCAGTATACTGACAATACATATCCCTGATTCCATCAAACCGAAACCTATAGACCTTGCTCATTTGCCAAAAAACTGGGACATGCATCCGGCGCCGGATGCTCTTGCTATGATAGGATCTCAATGGGCCAGGTCTAATGCTTCTCTCCTTCTGAAAGTCCCATCTGTTCTTATTAATAAAGAGCACAACATAATCATCAATCCGAACCATCCTGATTTCAAGCATCTTAAGGCTTCATCGGATAAGTTCAATTTTGATGACAGATATTTTAAGCGCTAAGGTCAATTGAGCAGGGAACCGACAAGATTTCGATGGATGAAATCAACGCTGAAATAAAAGCTGTCAGGAAAAAGCGTCTAAGGTAAGGCCCGAAGGGTCAGGCTTTTGGAAGAAGAGGTCATTTCACCTTGCAGATTACCGTGAAGATCGGGGACGGGTTCTCATTATTAAAACAATTCATTGTCTAAGACAAGCATACCGGTTATAATTGGAGGCAAAACATGCTTTCATTTGAATGGGATAAAAGCAAGAAAGAACATAAAAAGTCATGGTTTATCCTTTGATGAGGCAAGTACGGGATTCAGCGATATTTTATCATTGGCGATTTATGACCCATTACACTCAGAAACTGAAGACAGGTTTATTCTCATTGGCACTTCACACAGTAATCGTCTCCTGGTAGTTATTCATACTGAAAGAGGGTCAAAATCAGAATAATAAGCGCGAGGCAGGCTACTAAACATGAAAGGAAACAATATGAAGAGAATGCAAAAAGACAAAGACATGCTTGAAGAGTACTATTTCAGCAAGGGCATCCAGGGAAAATATGCAAAGAGATATGCGGAAGGGACAAATATGACACTGATTGAGCCCGATGTAGCAAAGTATTTTTCCGACCATAACGCTGTAAATTAAGCTCTGCGATCATTAGCAGAAATCATCAAAGGGCAGAAAGGCCTGCCTAACAAGACACTCAAACGGACGCCAAAAACCGCAGCCGCTTAGTTTGATCGTTATTCCGTCGGCAATTAAACATATAAAACTCCCCTCCCCTGGCGGGAGGGGAGTAAGGGGAGGGGGAGATCTTTGTAAACTGAAGAGATTTCACCCCCACCTTAATCCTCCCCCGTCAAGGGGGAGGAGATTGAATTGATATATTTAATTGCCGTTTTAATAGCCAGAGAGAAATATGACCACACCAAATCAACATTGGAATGCGATTTTCTCCACAAAGACCGACCCCGAACTCGGTTGGTATGAGAGCGAAGTCTCGCAGACATTAAAGTTTCTCGATCTAATTCCACAGAGTCAGACCACTACAGTCTTCCTCCCCGGTGCCGGGACAACCGCGCTTGTCGACGAACTCCTGGATAGAGGGTACGACATCATTCTGAACGACATTAGCAACGAAGCACTAAATAAGCTAAAAGATAGAATAGGCATGAATGAGGATAGATTGACATGGATTCACCATGACATCTCTAAACCGCTGCCTGATGGCATTCCTCAAGCCGATATCTGGATCGACCGGGCTGTTCTTCATTTCTTGCTTGAAGAAGCAGACATTAAAGGATATTTCTCCAATCTGCATTCAGCGATACGCCCTGGAGGCTACGCATTGCTGGCAGAGTTTTCGACCATGGGTGCCCCTGAGTGCGCAGGCCTTGAACTCCATCGCTACTCTATCGAAGAAATCACAAGGCGCATGGGTGCAGAATTTGAACTCGTCAAACATGAAGATTACACATTCATCAATCCATTTGGTGACCCACGCCCTTATATCTATGGGCTTTACAGAAAAAATAATGGCTAATAAGGCGCTCCATAGCGGCCTTTTTGATCCCGTTTTTATCCATGTTCCTGGACATAGAAAGGGTGAGCATTGCCGACATGTCTCCAACATACACCTTATTTACGCCTTCTTCATAAAGGATATTCAACATTGCCCCAACTATCTCAGGATTGGTAGTTGCCGGATTCTTCTCCCCGGACACAACATTGTGTTTGACAAGGACGATCTTTCCTTTTATCTTCAACTTCTCAAAACGGTCTATGAGTGCTACGGAAGACTTCTTTCCTATGATAAAAAAGGAATCCGGCTGCAAATATAACCCTTAATATCCAGCGTCTCGAAAACATTTCCTTATAAATATAGCATCTTTTTTTCTTTAAGCTATGATAGGATATTATCTATCCAGACCAACCTGTCAGGACAACAGAAAACGGAGGGTAAGATGGGTGAAGAGAGAGACTGGGACGAGACCTACAGAAAGGGGCAGACCCCCTGGGACAGCGGGCGGCCGTGTTCTGAACTGGTCAGACTCCTGGAAGAAGGGGTCATTTCACCTTGCAAGGCCCTGGATCTTGGGTGTGGCACCGGCACAAACGCCATCTATCTTGCACAGATGGGGTTTGCTGTCACCGGCGTGGATATATCCCAGGTGGCTATAGAGATGGCAAGAGAAAAGGCTGATGCAGCAGGTTTAAGCGTTCTTTTTATGCTGGTAAAACTTCCAAACCTGTTTTTGCCGGGAAGGGTATACGATTTTGTCTTTGACAGAGGGTGTTTCCATGCCCTCAAGGATGACGAAAGGCCGCGGTATGCTGAGATGTTGAAGGAGGTTACGGTAGAGGGAAGCCTCTTCCTTTTATTGACAGGCAATGCAAAAGAGCCAAGGAACCCAGGCCCGCCGACTATGACCGAGGATGAGATCAGGGAGGCCTTCTCTCAGTTCTTCGATTTTCTCTGGATCAGGGAGTTCAGGTTTGACACTACCGATGCCGGAGAGGGCCCGCTTGGCTTTTCATCTCTTATGAAGCGAAGGAAATAAGAACTAACCCTTTATTACCCCAAGCGGTTTAAGCCTTGCCACCTTCCTTGACAGGCCGGCGTTGTGTACGATCTCCACCACCTCATTCACGTCCTTGTATGATTCAGGTATCTCCTCTGTCAATGTCCCCATGCTCGCGCCCCTGACTATGATCCCGGCCTCCTCCATCTCCTTCACAATGGAACGTCCTTTACTCATCTTCTTTGCCGCAGTCCTGCTCATCACCCTTCCTGCGCCGTGGCACGTGCTGCCCCATGTCTGCTCCATGGCCTTCTCAGTCCCCACAAGGACATACGACGCCCTCTTCATGTCTCCAGGTATAAGGACAGGCTGGCCGATATTTCTGTAAATCTCAGGGACCTCCTTCCTTCCAGGGGCAAAGGCCCTGGTGGCCCCCTTTCTGTGGACGCAGAGCTTTGTGTCTCTGCCCTCCACCTTGTGGGTCTCAAACTTTGCTATGTTGTGGCATACATCGTAGAGGAGCCTCATCCCAATGTCGGATGACCCGATGTTAAGGACCCTCATGAACGTCTCCCTCACCCAGTGCATAAGCATCTGACGGTTCGCCCATGCGTAATTTGCTGCGCATGCCATGGCAGCATAGTACTCCTGTCCCTCTGGTGAGTTGATATAGGCGCAGGCCAACTGCCTGTCAGGAAGCGCTATCCCCTGTTTGGCCGCTGTGTGCCCCATCTTGAAAAGGAAGTCGTCGCACACCTGGTATCCGAACCCTCTTGAACCGCAGTGAACAAATACAGTCACCTGACCCTGGTGAAGGCCGAAGGCCTCAGCCGCAGCCTCATCAAAGACCTCGTCCACATAACCTATCTCCACAAAGTGGTTTCCGGAGCCGACAGTGCCAAGCTGCTTCCTCCCCCTCTCAACAGCCCTCTCGCTTACAACGGACGGGTCTGCGCCTTCGAGACAGCCGCCTTCCTCCGTATGGGCCAGGTCTTCGGGTGTCCCGTAACCGTTCTCAACTGCCCACCTTGCGCCGGTTAAAAAGACCTTCCTCTCATCATCCGGAGACAGTCTCATCTCACTGGTTGAACCGACGCCGGATGGGACAGATATAAAGAGGGCATCTACCAAAGCCCTGACTTTGCCATTCAGGTCACCCCTTTGCAGGTTTGTGGTGAGGAGCCGTACCCCGCAGTTTATGTCGTATCCCACACCGCCGGGAGAGATGACCCCTGTCTTCATGTCAAAGGCGGCAACCCCCCCTATGGGAAAACCGTAACCTTCATGCATGTCCGGCATGGCCATCGAGTAACCTACTATCCCTGGAAGGTGGGCGACGTTTCTCACCTGCTTAAGGCTCTCGTCCCTCCTTACCTCGGCGAGCATCTTCTCGTCAACGAATACGAGGCCGGGGACCCTCATCCCCCCTTCCTTTGGGATCAAAAAACGGTAATTATCCATCTGCTGCAACTTGATTTCGTCCATAATCCACCTCACCTATGGGGACAGTCCCTATTCTACGACTCCGCTGCGCTTCGTCCGTAAATAGGGACAGTCCCCGCACCTCATACATCCAGGATCACCGTTGCTTCCCATTTACTATCAATTTCCTTTACCTCTAACCTGTGGTACGTAGCTCCCTTCACCTCGCCGTGCATCAGATGCCTGTCCAGGTCTATCTTTTCCCCTTTTGCAATACCGCGAACCTTCCCCTTTGAAACTTCCTTTACCATAAACTCCTTTAACAGATAACCCTCCCCTTGAAAGATGTAAAGAAGCTCTCTCATCCATGCCATGAAGAGCTCTTCAACCGTGTCACCCTGAGCAGATACCTCAAAGGTATCGACAGAAGAAACCCTTGACAGGTCAGCCATCTGGTCAAAGAGGGCCAGACCTGCGTTCTCCAGCAGCTCCTTGAATGAATCGCCGTAGATACGGAGTCCGATATCGGAAACATGTTCAAATACTTCGTACCTCATCTGTTTGAATATTAGCCAATACAGGCATGGGTGTCAAATTTGCAGACCTTAGCGCTAACCCGTGTCGCTATTTGGGAATTGGGAATGATGAAGGCCTGAACCTATTAAAGAGCATTTCAACACAGATTTCCACAGATTACTTAAGATTTACACAGAGTTCCATAAGCAAATGACTCTCATTTTGGTTAAGAGGCTAGTTAAGATATCTGTGTGAATCATATACTTTTATCTGTGACCATCTGTGTTTAATTGCCGTTTTTAAGATGAAGGAAAGGCCACGCGGAAGATATTATCTGAGTTGACACAGCGTGAGCTACAAACCTAAGAAATACTGATCCGATCCGCTATTACAGCATCCGCCACCCTGATACCATCCAGTGCAGAGCTTACTATGCCTCCAGAGTATCCAGCCCCCTCCCCGCATGGATAGAGACCTGTAGTATTGACAGATTGAAAGTCACCACCCCTTGTAATCCTTACAGGTGCAGATGTCCTGGTCTCGGCCCCTATCAGTATTGCCTCCTTCGAAATGAACCCTCTCATCTTCTTTTCAAACTGCGGGATCGCCTCTCTCAAGGCAGTAATAACATAATCAGGCATGCATTCTTCAAGATTTGCAGAGGTTAAGGCCGGCCTGTAGCTGGAGCTGTTCAAGGAGGCTTCTTTCTTAGAATAAAGAAAGTCAATTAGCCCCTGGGCCGGGGCGTTATAGTTTCCTCCCCCTGCCTCAAATGCGGCCCCTTCAAATCTTCTCTGGAATTCAATCCCTGCCAGAGGCCCTTTTCCAAAGACCTCAAAATCCTCGGGCCTCACAGTCACTACTAGTGCGCTGTTGGCATACTGGGAGTCCCGTTTTGAAAGGCTCATCCCGTTTACAACCAGCCTGCCCGGCTCTGAAGATGCAGCAATGACACTGCCTCCAGGGCACATGCAGAATGAATATGCTGAGCGCCCCATATGAGGCATGTTGTGGGTAAGGAGATACTCGGCTGGCGGCAATTTAGGGTGACCGGCGGCCTTCCCGTATTGTATGCCGTCTATGAGTCTTTGAGGGTGTTCAACCCGGAAACCTATGGCAAATGGTTTGTTCTCAAGCTTAACCCCTGCCTTACTCAATGCCTCGTATGTGTCTCGCGCACTGTTCCCGATGGCAAGGATCAGCAGGTCTGTCCGTATCTCGCGGGCCTTGTTTATTACTATAGATTCTATCTTGCCGTCATGGGCATTGAACCCCGTAACCTTTGATTCAAAACAGACTTCACATCCGAGGGAAATAAGCCTCTTCCTCAGGTTTATGACGACACCCCTGAGCCTGTCTGTTCCAATATGCGGCTTGGACTGGTATAGTATCTCTTCCTTCGCCCCTGCATCCACCATGGCCTTCAAAATATATGATATCCTCGGATCGTCAACCCTGGTGGTCAGCTTCCCGTCGGAAAATGTCCCAGCGCCCCCTTCTCCGAACTGGACATTGCTCTCGGGGTCCAGGACACGCTTTGCCCAGAACTTCTCAACATCCTTGACCCTTCTATAAACCTCCTTCCCCCTCTCAAGGACCAGGGATTTGACCCCATGCTCTGCAAGTCTTAAGGCGGCAAACAGGCCGGCAGGTCCTGTGCCCACTACAACAGGGCGGAGTTCAGTTCTTAGCTTTGGAAAAGATACATGGCTCTCTTTTTCAATTACCCTGATTTTGCCTGTCTCTTCTTTCTGTAGAGACGCAAAATGTTGCGTCTCTACATCCACAGTATAAACAAAGGCAATCCGGTCCTTTTTTCTTGCATCAAGAGACTTTTTGACAATCCGTAGATCAAGGATATTGTCCTTCGGGATTTTCAGGATAGCTGCTGCTTTAGAGTATAGGGCTGATTCGTCTTCAGAAAGGTAGAGGTGTATGTCTGTGAGCCTTAAGGGCATGATTACGAGTGGCTGAACAGCTTTACATCAACCAGCTGGCATATAACATGGGAAAGGGTGATATGGGTCTCCTGTACCCTTGCAGTGGAGTCAGACTCAACATTGAGGTGGAAATCGACCATCTTTGCCATCTTTCCGCCGTCCTTTCCCGTCATCCCTATGGTCTTGATCCCCATACCGCTGGCAGCCTTCAAGGCCTTCAGGACATTAGGAGAGTTGCCGCTGGTAGATATCCCCCAGGCAATGTCGCCTTCCTTCCCCAGGGCCTTAATCTGCTTCAGGAATATCTGGTCATAGTTGTAGTCGTTTCCTATGCTTGTGATGACGGATGTGTCTGTTGTGAGCGCCAGTGCGGGGAGCGGCGGCCTTTCTATCATAAAGCGGTTAACAAACTCTGCTGCAATATGCTGGGCATCGGCTGCACTGCCCCCGTTTCCAAAGAGCATGACCTTGTTCCCTTCCTGGAAGGCGTCAGCTATCAACTCCACAACAGAGATTATGGTCTTCACATTTTTTTTGACAAAGGAGAGCTTTACCTCAGCGCTTTGTTCAAACGCCTTTACTATGAGTTCTTCCATATCTTGATTTTTATCTCAACTTAGTATATGTTGTCAAGTATTAAACCGTACTGCTGTTAAGGGCAGGACATTACTCAGGAGCTTGTCAATGTGTGAATCCCATGCATATGTTATGAAAGATGGAAAAGAGGAGCTTTTCCTGGAAAATATAGATGTTATTAAACCTGAAGAAGGTGGAAGACTTTTGATACGCAGCATATTTGGAGAGCAGAAGGTATTCGATGGACACATAAGAGAGATATCACTCCTTAGGCACAGAATAGTTCTGGAAAAATAGGTTCATCTTGACAATTTCCAGCTCTTCGACTATTTTCATTTTATCCAGATCATGACGGCCAGGTTATTTAAGGCATTGAAGTGTATTTATAAGCAAGGGCCACGAAGGTCTATATAAGCTGCTTGTAAGCAGTTTATGGGCTTTTGTGGCTTTTTTGTTTTTAAATGCCCTACCACGGAGGGAATCATGTTGAAAAAGGGAGTTGTTTTGTCGTGCGTGTTGGTGTTTCTTACGGCAGGAATTGCATCGGCCTACAGACCTTTAACTACAGAGAACGCCGGGGTTGCAGGAAAGGGCGTTGCCCGGACCGAGGTAAGCTGGGACAACATCAAGTGGAAAAATGCCGATAAAGAGGATATATTTCTGCTGGTTCCAATATATGGGTTGACAGAAAACCTTGAACTTTCTGTGGAAATTCCGTATCTATATCACAAACCCTCGTCAGGCGCTTCGGAGGAGGGAATAGGAGATATAAACATAGTGGCCAAGTATCTCCTTGTGCCTGGAGGGACGGAAAGCCCGGCCTTTGCTGTGAAGGGGGTTGTGAAGATGGACAACGGAGACTATGATAGGGGGCTTGGAAGCGGGGATAAAAACTATTCAATCGTTGCCGCACTATCGGAGACCGTTGGACAACTTACAGGTCATGCCCAGATCGGATATACATGGACCGGGGATAAGAAGGATAAAAGACTGGATCTGACACTGTATGGCGCGGCCCTTGATTACGCCCTGAGTGATTTTATCCACATACTTGGGGAAGTGACTGCCGAGAGGCATCCCGACCGGCCTGAAAACGAAAACCCACTTATTGCGCTGACGGGGATCACCTATAAGGTGTCAGATAACCTTACACTGGATGCCGCTTACAGATGGGGCTTAAACGACTCAGTACGTTTCACGAGCACAACTGTGGGCGCGTCGATAACCTTTTAAAGGCTAAGGATGAAGGATGAGGGATAAATTTTAAGGATGCGGAGTTTTCATCCTTCAGGCCTCAGCCTTCATCCTTGAATTAGGAGATTTTATGCACATACCAGATGGATTCCTTGAACCAAAGGTCTGGGTGTCACTGACAGCTGTCTCGGCGGCGGCCGTTGCGTATGCCTCAAAAAAGGTCTCGAAAGACCTTGATGAAAAGAAGGTCCCTCTGATGGGGGTCATTGCTGCCTTCGTATTTGCGGCCCAGATGGTGAACTTCCCTGTTGGCGGCGGTACTTCCGGGCATCTCATGGGGGGGGTATTGATAGCAACTATTATGGGCCCTTTTGCCGCAATTCTTATGATATCAACAGTCCTTATCATTCAGGCACTGCTCTTCCAGGATGGAGGGATAACGACCCTCGGAGCAAATATCTTTAACATGGGAATAGTAGGCGCAGGCCTTGGCTACCTCACTTTTAAAGGCCTGAACAGGGTAACAGGGAACCTTAATTTCGCAGTATTTACAGCCTCATGGCTTTCCGTAGTTACAGCAGCAGGGACAGCGGCTGCAGAGCTTTCTATCTCAGGGGTAATTCCTATAGCTGTATCCCTTCCTGCTATGACCGGAGTTCATGCAATAATAGGGATTGGCGAAGGCGCCATAACCATTGCCGCCCTTGGGTTGATAAGCGGGGTAAGCGTCGATGTGTTTTACGGGGTTCAGACAGTTGAGGAAAGGAAGGTCCAACGGAGGCCGATTCTCTGGATATTATTAGCTGTTTCCATGTCGGTGGCAGTCTTTATCGCTCCATTTGCCTCCGAATTTCCCGATGGGCTGGAAAAGGTTGCGGAAAGCCTCGGATTTCTGGAAAGAGGGACATCCAAAGTCACATCTCCACTTCCTGATTATCAGATACCGGGCCTGAGCGGAGGCATTTCTACTTCAATGGTTGGGGTTGTGGGGGTGCTGGCGACATTTGGACTGGCGTATATGATAATAAAAATAATGCACAGAAAGGTGAAAAGGTGAAAAGGCCAAGAGGTCAACGGGTTTTAAAACTTTATAAACTCTTAGCCTCTTAACCTTTTAGCCTATAAAAATATGTTCGACCCGACTTACATAGACAGTTACAGCAATATAGATGCCCCATATCAAAGACTCGATGCCAGGGGAAAGATCATCGTAACCGTGGCATTCGTGGTCATCATGGCCTTTTCAGTCAATGACAGGCCACTAAGGGTAATACCTTTTTCCCTGCTTGTTATCTTCCTTGCGGCCATATCAAGACTTTCTCCAAAGGTCCTACTGAGAAGGATGCTTCCCGCACTCCCTTTCTTTCTTTTCGCATCCTTAGTGCTCGGATTTTCAAAAGGGAGTCATGCATCTGTAGCGGCTTTCCTTAAGGCGTTTTTTTCCGTCCTTTCTGTGATCATCCTCGTATCAACAACCAGGTTTTCAAATCTCCTTAAAGGTCTTGAAGGGCTAAAGATGCCTAAGATCATTGTATCTATGATCTCCTTCGTATACCGTTATCTCTTTATAATTGCAGACGAATACGGCCACATAAAGATAGCCAGGGAGTCCCGTAACTTTGGTGGGAATAAGCTCTGGCAGTGGAAGGCCATCGGCCACAGCGTCGGGACTCTTTTTCTGCACAGCTACGAGCGGGGGGACAGGGTACATTCAGCCATGCTTGCCAGGGGATATGAGGGAAAGATAAGGACTTTGGGTATGCAGGAGATCAAAAGGGGCGATATTATATTTGTTGCAATATCGGTAATATATCTTTTGGCAGCGGGGTCAGTATCGTGGAAACTGTTGTAGAGATAACCGACCTTACATACCTTTATCCTACAGGCAACAAAGCCCTCGACAACCTTAATTTATCTGTTTTACAAGGTGAAAGGGTTGCAGTAGTAGGCCCAAATGGAGCAGGCAAATCTACACTTATCCTGCACCTTAACGGCATACTTAATGGCGCCGGGCAGATAAAGGTAATGGGAATTGGAATGGAAAAGGGGAACCTCCCGAAGATAAGACAGAAGGTGGGGATAGTTTTTCAGGACCCTGACCACCAGCTCTTTTCGCCAACGGTATTCGACGACGTGGCATTTGGCCCCATAAACATGGGGCTTTCTGAAGAGGATGTAAATAAAAGGGTCAGCGAGGCCTTGGAAAAGGTGGGATTGGCCGGTTTTGAAGAGAGGCTCCCACACAGGATGAGTTTCGGAGAAAAAAGAAGGGTCTGCATAGCCTCTGTGCTCTCCATGTCGCCTGAAATACTGGTGTTAGATGAGCCTTCGAGCTCCTTAGACCCCAGGAGCAGGAGAGAGCTGATAAACCTGCTGAACAGTTTTAAAATTACTCAGATCATAGCAACCCATGACCTGGAGATGGCCCTTGAGCTTTGCAAGAGGGTGGTTGTAATGGACAAGGGGACGGTTGTGGCGGATGGCGATATAAAGGTGATTCTTGGAAAGGAAGACTTGATGTTAAGGCACGGCCTTGAGGTCCCCCACTCTATCAGATTCACCCATTTTCATACCCATGACCATGACGAAAAACGGGAAGAACACTGTCATGCCCATTGCCATCCCCATCCCGAGATGCATGAGCACAAGGAACGTATTTGACCGCTTAATCCTCTTTCGATAGAAGCGTGGTTACTCCGGGATATCCTCTGAGTGAACAGGCAAAAACCACTTCTGGGCTATGAATGTCGGTATCACCGCGCTTGCGATGAGCACGCCTGTCAAAACAGAGTATTTCTCCTGGTCTATAAATCCTGATTGCAAACCAAAAACAATCGCTATCAGCCCAAAGGTAAGTCCGGTGCTCATAAGAAGTGTGCTGTAGATGCCTCCTCCGTCTGGGATATACCTCTTTGCGAAGAAGTAAACGCCGGCGAACTTAGTTAGCTGTTTTACGGCAAAGAGAGACAGGAAAAGCCCGAATGAAGAGATTATCACCGGCAAAGAGACCTTTAGGCCAGCCACGATGAAAAAAGATGGTGTTATGATGGCAAAGGCAACTGTCCTCAACCTGCTTTTTACAACCTTGGTCTCAGACGTCTCTGTGAAATGCCCCGACATAAGGAGCCCCAAAATAAATGCTGGAAGAACGGCGTGGCCCTGTCCAAGGTTTGCAAAATACATAAAGACCAGCAGCAGGAAGAATATATATTTTATCTCAGGCTCGATCACCTTGTTCTTCAATTTCGGGTTGTCAAAGACTTTGTGGGAAAATCGGACTGCGAGAAAGATGACAATGATGGAGACTATAATGAACGCGAGCGTATAGAGGGTTGGTTTGACAAACAGGATGCTCAGGGCAAGGGCTGTGCCTGTGTTGGTTATGAAGGTGGCAGCCATGATCATCTTTCCTACGGCTGGATTCGGTATTTTCGTCTCGACAAGCACCGAGT
This sequence comes from Desulfuromonadales bacterium, assembly GCA_919902985.1. GTDB lineage: Bacteria > Desulfobacterota > JAENJC01 > JAENJC01 > JAENJC01 > JAENJC01. The sequence goes on from CAKKSC010000039.1 coordinate 15,229, forward strand.
AGACAACGGCAATAGACGTCTCCGACAGGGCGATCCCGGTAATCAGGGAGGCAGGCAGGTCCCATCCTGCCAGGTAATAGGCGAAGAGGAAACCCCCGACAAAAGGAGTCAGGAAGGAAAAGGAGCCTATAAGGAGACTCTCTTTAAACCGCTCCCGCATCAACCTGGTGTCTATCTCCGCCCCTGCCAGAAAGGTCAGGACAATGCCGCCGAAGCCTGCAAGATACATCATCCATTCTTCCGTCTTCAACCCCAGGGCCCCGGCTACAGTTCCCAAAATAATCTCTATTATTGTGACCGACAGGCCGACCCTGAGTGAGATCAGGCTTGAGGCGAAAACGATTAATCCGACTATCAAAGGAACGTTATCAGGCATCATTGCACTCTCATCAGCGGTATCTTTTATGCTTTAGCCGCAACCTATCACAATTAGCGAACTGTGGCAAGATGGCTTAATTGAAGGTCCGAAGGACACCACCAGGACTGAGGATGCGGTTTCACCTGCCTCACCACTCCTTGAATATGAAGAATGTCGCTCCAATAATCATTGCAAACCCCACAAGATAGTTCCACTTCAGCTCTTCCTTGAGGTAGACAACTGAAAATATACAGAAGATGACGAGGGTAATGACCTCCTGGATCGTTTTTAGCTGCGCCGCAGAAAACTGATAATGCCCTATCCTGTTGGCAGGCACCTGGAAGCAGTATTCAAGAAAGGCGATGAGCCAGCTTATCACGATCACCTTGAACACGGATGTATGTTTGTATTTCAGGTGTCCGTACCATGCGATGGTCATGAATATGTTCGATATGGTTAAAAGGATGATGGTTTTCATGATTTCAGACTCTTTTTTCGTGGTTCCACTAAATCTTCTACCCTCTGTTCTTGTATGTTCAACACCAAGATCAACAACAGTTTGTAAAGATTTTTCAGACGGAACTGTTTACACCAGTTCATCCACCTTTGCTCATCCACGCCCTTACCAGCTTGGCCTCTTCATAAGTCACCAAGTCGTTAAATTGCTCAACTACAGGCCCAAGGTTCCAGTGCTTTGTTGTAGAAAACAGCTCCTCAATCATGCGCCTCTTTTTGGGGTCAATAAGGTTGTCTATCTCAATGCCGCGCCCTTCAAGGATCAGCTTTTCGATATGGGTGGCAATAGTGGACTGGGCAAGATTGCGCTCCCGCGCGATCTCTTCCATTGACATCCCTTTTGTTAAAAGCCTGTATGTCTTCTCCACCGTCTCGCCTGTCTTCTTTTCACTGGTTCGAGGACGGTCAATGGAGACGGCCTGCCGTTCAGATATTATTATGCCGGGATTTTCACTCAGGTATCTCTTTATCTCGGAAACGAAGGCGTCTCCGTACCGCTTGAGCTTGCTGTCGCCAACCCCGCTGGTCTTTCTCATATCAGTAAGCGTTATCGGGTAGCATCTGCACATCTCGTGTAGGGTCTTGTCCGAAAACACGACAAAGGGAGGGACCTGCTCCTCTTCGGCGATCCCCTTCCTCAATGAACGAAGTCTCTCAAAAAGGGCAGTGTCATACTGTTCGAATATCCCCCTCTTCGTCTGCCCCTTCCTTTTCTCCGCGTCTCTCTTCAGGGCCGCAACCTGTTCCCTGCCGTAGAGGGCATTCTGACCCTTTTCCGTCAGCTTCAATACAGGATACGGTTCCCCCTCCTGCCTGAGGGCATCCTGGGCAAGGAGTTCGTCAACGATAAACCGCCAGTGCTTCTTGTCCCTGTCCTTTCCTGCGCCATATGTCTTAATCATGTCGTGCTGTAGCTCGCGGATGCGCTTTGTGTCAGCTCCCGTCACTATGTCTACTATGTGGCCTATGCCGAACCTTTCCTGTGTCCTTGATACTGCCGACATGACTATCTGGGCATCTCTTGTGATGTCAAACTGTTCGACAGAGCCGGTGCAGATATCGCAGTTGCCGCAGTTGTCAACAGGGTACTCCTCCCCGAAATACCCCAGAAGCTGCCTTCTCCTGCAAACATTGTGAGAGGCAAACTTGACCACCTGGTTAAGCTTCTCAAGGGACATGGAGCGTTCCGTGTCGTCGGTTATCTGATCAATAAAAAAGCGGATCTTGGGTATATCTCCCATGCCGAAAAAGAGGAGGCAGTGGGCAGGCTCTCCATCGCGCCCTGCGCGCCCCGTCTCCTGGTAGTATCCCTCGATATTCTTAGGGAGATCGGCGTGTACTACAAACCGCACATTGGACTTGTCTATCCCCATGCCGAAGGCTATGGTTGCCACAATCACAGCTGCCTCGTCCCTGTTGAACGCATCCTGGTTTTTGCCCCGGACATCTGTTGACAGCCCGGCATGGTATGGGAGCGCCTTTATCCCGTTGCGCACTAAAAAATCCGCCGTATCAGTAACAGAGTCGCGGGTGGTCCGGTAGATGATCCCAGGTTCGTCGGGATGTCCCCTGATGAATTCAATTATCTGGGTCTCGACCTGTGTCTTTCTTTCTACCTGATAATAGAGGTTTGGACGGTTAAATGACGCCCGAACTAAGAAGGGTGCCCTGAGCCCCAGTTTCCCGCAGATGTCTTCCTGCACCTTGGGCGTGGCTGTCGCAGTAAAGGCCGCTATAGGCACGTCCGGGAAGCTCTTTGGTATGACCGACAGGCTCAGATAATCCGGCCGGAAGTCGTGACCCCATTCGGAGATGCAGTGGGCCTCGTCTATGGCAAAGAGGGATATGGGAACGGACTTGAGCGTGTCAAGAAAGCCCGGCATGGCAAACCGCTCAGGGGCGATGTAGAGCAGTTCAATTTTGTTGCTCCTCAACTCGCGGAAGAGGTCGGAGACCTCCTGAGAGCCGAGGGAACTATTCAGATAAGCAGCAGCTATCCCGTTCTGTCTCGCTGCGTCAACCTGGTCCTTCATCAGCGATATTAACGGACTGACAATAACTGCCGTACCAGTCATTATCTTAGCAGGAAGCTGATAGCAGAGCGACTTCCCGCCCCCAGTAGGCATGACGGCAAAGACATCTTTCTTATACAGGACATTATTAATGATTGCTTCCTGGTTCGGACGGAATTCATGAAAGCCGAAGACGGTCTTCAGGGTGTGGTGGATGGCTTGATCTATGGTTTGGTTGTTATGAGGCATAATGCCCAACTCTTATGTAAGAAGATTTGATGAATTAATATGACACCGGCGGATTTTCCATCGCTCCTTCGGTCTTTGGATGGTCTTTTACTGACACCCTGCGCTCCTTCACCTCAAGCCTTCCCTCTGCAAAGAGCTTTATTGCGTAAGGGTATATCCTGTGCTCTTCCTTTAGAATCCGGGCTGACAGGGTCTCCTCTGTGTCGTTATCATAGACTGGGACCACTGCCTGGATGATAATGGGGCCTGTGTCCACACCCTCATCGACAAAATGTACTGTGCACCCTGAGAACTTCGCTCCGTATTCTATTGCCTTCTCCTGGACGTGTAGGCCTGGGAAGGATGGGAGTAAGGCAGGGTGGATGTTCATTATCCTCATAGGGAAGGCATTTATCAAGATTCTGGTTACAACCCTCATGAATCCTGCCAGTACGACAAGCTCTACATTATGGTCTTTTAATATCCCGACCAGTTGAGTGTCAAAGTCCTCCCTGTTCTGGAAAGTTTTTGATTGGACAGCCTCGGTTTTGATCCCATTCAGTTCAGCCCTTTTCAGGGCATATGCCTCCGGTTTATCAGAAATGACAACGGCAATCTCGCAGGGGAGATTGCCGCATTTAATGTAATCTATTATGGCTTGAAGATTGGAGCCGCTCCCTGATGCAAGGACTCCAAGCCTGAGCTTAGACATATTCGATGCTGTCCTCTTTGTCCTTTCGCTCAACAACATCTCCGATTACCCAGGCCTTCTCCTTCAATCCGTTAAGCCTGATCATTACATCGTCTACCTGGTCCTGTCTGACCATCATAACCATCCCTATCCCGTTGTTGAAGGTCCTGAACATTTCTTCGTCGGACAGCTTCCCCTGTTCCTTAAGAAAACCGAATATGGGCTGCGTCTCCCATGAACCTGTCTTTATCCTGACCTTGCAGCTCTTTGGCACAACCCTCGGAATATTCTCTGTAAAGCCTCCGCCGGTTATGTGTGCCATACCGTTGACATTGAACTCCCTGACAATATGAAGCATGCTCTTGACGTATATCCTTGTCGGCGTAAGTAGCTCCTCGCCAATAGTCTTCCCAAGCTCTGGGATCTGGTCGCCAATCTTCAATCTGTGGTTTTCAAAACAGATCTTTCTCACCAGGGAATAGCCGTTTGAATGCAGTCCGCTTGATGCAATTCCAATAACCTTATTTCCAACATTTACCCTGGAACCCTCTATGAGGTTGTCATGGTCAACAGCTCCGACTGCAAATCCGGCTATATCGTATTCTCCATCCTTGTAGAAGGTCGGCATTTCCGCAGTTTCTCCGCCAATGAGTGCACAGCCAGCCTCCTTGCATCCGTCTGCAATCCCCTTGACGACCTGGGCTGCCTTTTCAGGATCAAGCTTTCCGGTTGCAAAGTAATCCAGGAAAAAGAGCGGCTCAGCCCCCTGGACAATAACATCGTTTACGCACATCGCAACCAGGTCTATACCCACTGTGTCGTGCTTGTCCATCATGAAAGCGATCTTGAGCTTTGTCCCGACACCGTCTGTAGATGATACAAGGACCGGGTTCTTGTATTTATTGTTCCTCAGGCTGAAGAGGCCGCCAAAACCGCCGATATCAGCCAGGACCTCAGGCCTTGACGTGGCCTTTACCATGGGCTTTATAAGTTCTACAAATCTATTGCCGGCATCAATGTTTACACCGGCCTCTGCGTATGCGTCCTTCTTCTTCGGCATTACTAAAAACCTCCTTTAAAATCTGAACACAATATTACCACAAAGTTCACGAAGTGCACAAAGTTTCTGTTCCTATTAGGCTCCCTTTGTGTCCTTAGTGCTCTTTGTGGTGCAAATCTTTTAACAGCTTCCCCCTGAGCTGTCCGCAGGCTGCGGATATATCAAGTCCCTTGCTTGTCCTGAGAAGCGCAGTGTATCCAACATTCTGGAGTATCTCCTGGAATGCGCGAATGGCCTCGTCAGAAGGCCTCCTGAACTCTGATCCCGCATGCTCGTTATAAGGGATCAGGTTTATCTTGCACGGAATCCCTTTGACCAGCCTGGCCAGCCTCCTCGCATCCTCAAGAGAATCGTTGATCCCTTTTATCAGGATATACTCAAATGTTATCCTCCTCCTTGGAGGTAAGGGATACTCCCTGCAAGCAGACAAAAGTTTGTTCAAGGGGTACTTTTTATTTACAGGCATCAGCCTGGTTCTGACCTCGTCGGTAGTTGCATTAAGCGAGACAGCAAGATTTACGTTTGTATCCGAGCCTAATCTCAGCATCTCCGGGACTATCCCTGATGTTGAAACCGTTATCTTTCGAGTGGAAAAGCTCATGCCCTCCCCGTATATCATTATCTTAATTGCTTTCAGGACGTTGTCGTAATTAAGAAGGGGTTCTCCCATCCCCATTAATACTATATTTGTTAATTGGGCCTCTTCCGGCAGGTCGTCCTGAACTGCGCATATCTGGTTTATTATTTCAGAGGTATCCAGATTCCTGACAAATCCGCCGCTCCCTGTCATACAGAAACCGCAGTCCAGAGGGCACCCCACCTGGCTTGATATGCAGAGTGTCAGCCTGTCTTCATCCGGGATGAGGACGCTTTCTATGGAGTTGCCGTCCTTGAGATGGAATAGATACTTTTTCGTCCCGTCCTTAGAGACCTCAACCTTTGTCGCCTGAATGGTGCTGATAAAGGCAATACCTTTCAACGCTTCCCTGAAATCCTTGGCCAGGTTTGTCATATCATCAAAGGATCTGACCCTCTTCTGATAGACCCATTTAATTATCTGGGAGGCCCTGAACTTTTCCTTTCCGAGATGCGCGATAAAGGCGGAGAGTTCTTCAACTGTGAGGTTTTTGATGTCTACCATAATAAAACGTGCGGCGTAAACCGTAGGGGCGTATTGCAATACGCCCCTACCCTAAAATATTTCCAAGGCATTGAAGAAGTAAGAGATCTCGAACGCAGCGGTCTCCGGGCCGTCTGAGCCGTGGACCACATTCCTCTCTATGTCTGCGGCAAAATCCTTCCTTATGGTGCCGGGGGCAGCATCTTTCGGGTTTGTGGCGCCCATCAACTCCCTGTTCTTAGCAATGGCATTATTCCCCTCAAGGACTATGGTAACAACAGGCCCCTCTGACATGAACTCAGTAAGGCTCCCGAAGAACGGCCTTGCCCTGTGGACTGCATAGAACCCCTCGGCCTGGGCCTTTGTCATGTGTATTTTCTTTATAGCCGCAATCCTCAGCCCGTTTGCCTCAAACCTCTTTATCACCTCACCTATGACGTTCTTCTTGACCCCGTCCGGCTTGATGATAGATAAAGTCCTTTCCATATTTTCCCTCCTCTAAAATGATTTTTGATGGATGAAAAGAGTAAACGGAAAAGGCGCTTTTGTCAATGGCTTTATTGCCTTTGTCAAGCCAAAATAGAAATGTAGCGTTTCCAAGCTTGAATTTTTGTTTAATCTGTTCTATGATGGTTTCACGTTGGCTATCTTTAAATAATGTTAACCTCGACAATATCTTATCTCTACCCTCTTTAGGTCATAATCCCTATGAATAATCTAACCTTTTCCGGTCACGAATCCTTCATCTGCAAACAGTTATGGCTGAAAAAAGCATTTGATTTTGCAAATGAGGGAAGAAGCTTTAATGATGAAACCTCTGTTATTGATTTAGGTGTTGGAAAAAATATGGTGGCCTCTCTCCGGTTTTGGGGTAAGGCGTTTGAAATGTTAACTGAAAGAGATGCTCCAACGGAACTAGCTCAATATCTTTTCGGGAAAAATGGTAAAGATGTTTATTTGGAAGACTACGGCACCATTTGGCTTTTACATTATCATTTAGTAAAAACCGGCAAAGCATCTATTTATAATTTGGTTTTTAATGAATTCAGAAGGGAGCGAGTAGATTTTACACGGGAACAGCTGTTGGGATTTCTTATCCGAAAGTGCAGGGAATTTAATGCAAATACTGATAACGAAAATACTATTCAAAGAGACATTAATATTTTTTTAAGAACTTACATTAAACCACAGAAAGACGAAAGGGTAGAGGTTGAAGACGATTTTGCCGGTGTTCTAATGGATTTGGATTTAGTTAAGCATTACAAACAGCGCAATGCTGAGGGTAAAATGACAGATTGGTATAAAATCGAAGGCGATGAGAGGCCTGATCTACCATATCAAATCATCCTATACGTAATACTTGATAATTATAGAGGACAGAGATCTATTACCTTAAGAGAATTACAGGTTGGGCAGAATTCACCTGGGACGATATTCGCTTTGAATGGAGAAGGACTACACAATAAGTTAAACAGGATAACAGAAGAGTATAATGAGGCCGTATATACAGAAACCGCGGGTAACCAGCTTTTTCAGTTGAAGAAAGAATTAAAACCACAAGACATTCTTAATGATTACTATGGAAGATAGAAAAATGAGTAAATCCATCTTTTCACCATCGGTTAACATCATACGCGATGTAGATTCCAATCTGAATTATATTCCCACACCCAACTCTAAGCAGATTTTTAATCAACTCATTAATAATTACATAGAAGGAACGAGGTCGTTCAATATTGTTGGCGCATACGGCACTGGGAAATCGTCGTTTTTATGGGCATTTGAAAAAAATATCAATAAAAAACATAGCTATTTCGCGCCACTCAATGGGACATTTCATGAATTAAATGGTTTTGAATTCCGCTTTTTCCTTGGAGAGTTTAGTTCTACCATTGAGACGTTTGCAAAACAGTTAGGCTTTGCCTCTAAAAGAGATTTTTCCATGGAGGATGTAATACAGCTTATAGACAAGTATTATAAATCGATTATCAAGTCAGGCAGAGGATTGGCCATAGTTATAGATGAATTCGGAAAATTTTTAGAATATGCCGCCAAAAATAATCCCGAAAGAGAATTGTATTTCATTCAGCAATTAGCTGAATATGTTAATGACCCAAGGAAACATATTTTTCTTATTACTACCCTTCATCAGGATTTTAACGGGTATGCTCGCAATCTGACAAAAACACAGCAAAACGAGTGGGACAAAGTCAAGGGTCGGTTAAAAGAAATCACTTTTAACGAGCCAGTAGAACAACTTTTATTTTTAGCAGCAGAGCGGTTAAGTGAATTAAAATTAGGGAATAAAGACAAAAATTTTTCAGGTCTATTTGAAAGCATTGAAAATGCAAATGCCTTTCCATTAAAAGACTATTTCAGCGAATCCTACGCAGAAAAATTACTTCCATTTGACATTCTTTCTGCCGCAGTACTAACTTTAGCCTTGCAGAAATATGGACAGAATGAGCGCTCGTTATTTTCCTTCATAGAATCCAATGATCATTTAAGCATTAAAGATTTCAACCAAAAGGCTCCTTACTACAATCTAAGCTGTGTTTATGATTACTTGATTCATAATTACTATTCATTTCTCACCACAAAATACAACCCTCATTATACCCAGTGGTCAGCTATTAGAACTGCGATAGAAAGGGTAGAAGGGGTATTTAAAGAAAACATTGCCGATGGAGTCAAAGTAGTTAAGACCATTGGGTTATTGAACATTTTTGCGTCCGCATCTGCTCGCCCGGATAAAGAATTCGTCTGTAAGTACGCAAAATATAGTTTAGGCATCAATGATTCGGAAAAAATTATTAAAGCATTGGAAGGATTCAAGATCATCCGTTTTGTAAGGCATAGAAATAAATACATATTATTTGAAGGAACGGATCTTGATATTGAATTGGCCATCGACGGGGCAAGCAGCTTAGTTGAACGAGTCGTCAATGTAGTTCACCACCTTAATCATTTTTTTGATTTTCACTATATTTCTGCTAAGGCCGCTTCCTATGAAAAGGGCACTCCTCGCTTCTTTGCCTTTCACCTGAGTGAAACACCAGCTGAACTGCATCCAGAAGGTGAGATCGACGGCTATGTCAATCTTATCTTTTCTGAATCAATCAAGGAGAAGGATATTCAAGAAGCCTCGAAAAACTGTCAGGAAGCCATCTTATATGGTTGGTACAAAAATACTGCCGAAATTAAAAATCTGCTTTTTGAGATTGAAAAAGTTAAAAAAGTAAAAGAAACCCACCACGACGACAAGGTAGCCGTACGTGAATTAGAGGTGATATTACAACATCAGATAAAACTACTTAATCATTACGTGCTTGGGAATATTTATTCGAATGATTCACCAGTACTTTGGTATTTTGATGGGAACAGAATGAGAATTGCGGATAGAAAATCATTTAATCGCTTTCTTTCTAATATCTGCACGGCAGTTTATTCTGATGCGCCTATTTACCGAAATGAAATGGTTAATAAAACTCGGCTCTCTTCTCCTATTTTAACAGCGAGAAAGAACTTTGTACGTGCTTTAGTGGAAAACTGGGATAAAGGAGATTTAGGATTCGAGGTAAGTAAATATCCACCAGAAAAGACCATCTATCTTTCAATGCTTAAGAAAACCGGCATTCACCATGAAACCTCTATCGGATTTACACTAAATGAACCAATGGACAAAACATTTATGCCCCTTTGGCATACAGGAATTGAATTTCTACAAAGTACCAGACATGGTAAGCGCAGCCTACAGGAATTAGTTGACATTCTTCTTTCCAAGCCATTTAAATTGAAACGAGGCTTTATTGATTTTTGGCTGCCTACATTTTTGTTCATCAAACGTGACGATTTTGCATTGTTTAATGATGAAGAGTATATCCCTTACATAACAGAAGAAACTCTGGACTTGATAAGTAAAAAACCGAAGGATTATGAAATAAAGGCATTTGACATTGAAGGGGTCAAATTAGATTTATTTAACCAGTACCGACAACTGTTGAACCAGCCGCAGCAACAAAATCCTTCCAATCGAGCCTTTATTGAGACAATCCGACCGTTTCTTACCTTCTATCGGCAACTTCCTGCATATGCTAAAACTACGAAACGTTTAAACAAGAAAACGCTTGCGTTGAGAGAAGCGATTGCCTCTGCAAAAGATCCAGAAGAGTCCTTTTTTGAAAAATTTCCTACGGCTCTTGGATATAATATAATTCAGCTTCAGAAAAGCCAGGATGCACTCCAGAAATATGTTGAGCAGTTACAAAATAGTATACGTGAAATACGTACCTCCTATGATGAATTAATTAATAGGGTGGAAAGTTTTTTATTTAATGAAATTCTCGGAGAGAGTTCATCATTTCCTGAATATAAAACTACTTTGCAGGATCGGTTTAAGAAAGTTAAAAAGCATTTACTTTTGCCTCATCAGAAAATTTTTTATCAGCGGTTAATGTCAGCGTTGGATGATCGAAAGGCTTGGTTAAGCTCTATTGGGCAGGCCTGCTTAGGTAAAGCATTAGAAGCTATTTCTGATGATGAGGAAAAGGTGCTTTACGAGAAGCTCAGGGATATTATCCATGAGTTAGATAACCTCTGCGAATTGAGTAACGCTGATGTGAATGATGAAAAAGAAGAAGTATTAAAACTTGAAGTTACTTCCTTTGTGGAAGGTCTTAAAAAGAATTTAATTCGACTTCCTAAAAACAAGAATGCAGAAATTTCTCAGCGAGAAATTACCATTAGACCAAAGCTCAGCGAGGACCGAAGAGTAAATATAGCAGTATTACTAAGGCTTTTACAGGAACAACTAAATGACAAATAATGTTCGTCACGTATTAGGCATTTCGGGTGGAAAAGATAGTGCAGCACTGGCGATCTACCTAACAGATAAATATCCCCAATTGGATATCGAATATTATTTCTGCGATACAGGCAAGGAATTGGATGAGACCTACATGCTCATTCAAAACCTTGAAATATATTTCGGCAAGACAATTATCCGACTGGAAGCTGCACAAAACAGCCACGAGCCTCCATTTGATCATTTCCTAAAAATATACGGAGGATATTTACCATCCTCTACTGCCCGCTGGTGTACGAAGAAACTAAAATTGGAACCTTTTGAAAAATGGGTTGGAAACGATCCTGTGATCTCATATGTGGGTATTCGGGGAGATGAAGATCGAGAGGGATATATTTCAAAAAAAATAAATATTCAATCTATATTCCCATTCCGTAAAAATATGTGGAGCGAAGATGTAATAAGTAAAATCCTACGCAACGAAAACATCCAACTGCTGGTGCAACTATACGAGAAACACATAGACAATGTTAAGCTTAAAAGGATTTTAGAAATAGTGAACGAGCCGCTATCGTCTAAGTTCCACCAGCTAAACAAGCTGAATGCTTTATTAGATGCAAGTGTTATGGCATTTAATCAAATAGTATTTGATTTTTTAAAAAACACCGACTATCCGTTATCTAAAAGCGAGACATTCCCACTGTTAGACAATGAAGACCTCCTGGGGCGTGATGATATTTTTCGAATACTTAAAGATAGCGGTGTTGGTGTGCCAAAATATTATGAGCCGATTGTATTTGATATTGACGGCAACAAAGGTCAATATTGCCGCAGCCGCTCTGGATGTTACTTCTGTTTCTTTCAGCAAAATATTGAGTGGATTTGGCTGTACGAGCAGCATCCCGACAAGTTTAAGTTGGCAATGGAGTATGAAAAAGACGGTTATACCTGGATGCAAGATGAGAGTTTAGAAGACCTTATACAGCCAGAACGTATTAGCCAGGTCAAAGACGAATATTTAAAGCGAACCGCACGAACCACTAATAAGAAATCATCTTATTTGCTTGATATTCTGGAAAATGCAGAGGAAGAAGGCTGCACAGCTTGTTTTATTTAATTCCTCTCAAAACATTTTCTAAATCTTCAGCTTTAGCATAACGATAATGTTACTCCTCCAAAGCCCCCATCAATTGTTCCATGCCAAAATTTAAGAGGAAATCACTGTAATAACTATCAAACACGTCTCTGATATAATCATCCACGGTGACATCCTCTTGTTTCCCGTCTTTCAATACTGTTAAATTATAGTTCCTTTTTTTAGTGATCATGTAAAGGAAGACGGTGTGAAAATATATCGATGATAGGTATTTCTTTTGCGCAACCGTAATCTGGTCTTCTGCTTTAAGTTTTGAGCGATGCCTTAGAAAAACACCACTATCCAGATTTATAAATATTTTCTCCAGCTTGTCTCCTTCACCTTCTGGATACATTACAGTGTCATGCGTCATAGAAATACCCTGGGCTTCCAATGAGGCCCATTCCTTTTTCGTTACACGGATTAACTCCGGAAGCCCTAAATTTTCAAAAGATTCTTCTTCTTTTGGTGCTGGTTCTTTAGGTGAGTCCGGTTCAGCAATTTTTATCCATACAATTTCCTCCAATGGCTCGCCTGGCGCTGTTAATGATGCCTTAATTTCCAGCTCATCACCAACTGTAAGTTCTTTAGTAGGGTTCAATGTAAGCCTTATTGTTCCCTTATTAGGACTGCTCCTAACGATATTCAATAACCCTGATATCTCCTTCTCTTTTCCTTCTCTATCGCCACCTCTTTTGTCGTTGTGCTTTATCTGCAACAAAGCCAGCTGTAATTCACCAGGCTCTTCCACTCGGTCAAAATAATCATTGGCCACGTCGGTATCGAACTTTATTGTTTTTTCACCATTTAGCGGCAATGTGATCATATTCATCCCATCTTTCTTTTTGTTAAGCTTGAAAAGCGCAGGAAAACGTTTGGGTTCAAATGGTTTTTCGTCCCTTTCTTTCTCTTTTGACGATTCCTTTTCTTCAGCCTTCTTTTTATCCTTTTTCTCTTCTAATTTAAGGGTATTTTGTAATAACTTAAATAACTCACTGTCTTTGGGAAGATTTTTGGCAAAGGACTTAATTAGTTCGGAAGTATCCTCGCTTTCTAAGCCGATAGACTCCTTGCGCCTGCGATTGATTTCATCCAACTGACTTTTGCGAAGCTTCTTTCCTAAGTAATCTCGCAGTAGGCTTGATTCATCACCCTGTTTAAGCCGATCCCTTGATGCCATAAAAAGCTCTTCCCTAAAATCCGGCTTCATTCTAGTGCAGTCTACATGTACTAATAGATAGTCTTTGAGGAGATTGCACTTCAATGTTCTAGTAATAAACTCGGCGGTGTAATTCCCATGTACCTGACCGTTTACAGAAAACATTACCGACATATTATTTTTGAAAAAACGGTCTCGAATAATTTCCTTAGATTTCTTTACATCCCTGCCTTCTAATTTTGGTTTAAATATGTAGCATGTTACTTTCATCTTCCCAAACACTTGGTCTTCATACTCTTCAGAAAAAAATGTATCAACATAATCGTTTATGGCTTCTTCTAATCGGCGTTGAAGTCCAAATAGATCTAACTCAAGGACTTTATTGTGTGGATACCTTTCTTTCTTATCGACCGTAAGGATTGGCAAAACAGGCTTAAATAGGAACTCATTTAAACTTTGATTTAGATCTTGCGCAAATCCTGCATATCCAGAAGGAAATTGGTATGAGTAGAGTTTGATTATGGTTCCGGTGTTAAATTTTCTGTTGTGCAGTTTTAGGTATAGCTCATCTCAAATGACGGGATTCTCCCATCAATTTTTAAGTATTCAAAATAGCTAAACCTTTTTGTTTCTGCTGCTTCCGTTATTTTATGCTGACGAGCAAGGGTAAATCCGAAATTGCTATTACAATCAAATCGTTTGGAGCCAATGAGTTGATAGCGCTTCTTTCCGCAAAATACCAGTGCTCCGCTACCTCCCATATTATATTTGCCCTGAACGAAGTGAATATTGATTTTGTTGCCACGTAATAATGATAGAAATGTATTTTCAAAATCCTCTGGGCGCTGTCCCTCTCCGTTATCATAGATGATAACGGAGGTATTTCTTGTAGGGCCGTCTGCGACTATTTGTATTTCCTCCGCTTGCTTTCTTCGGAATGTCTGGAGATCCCATTGTTTATACTCAGGAAAGAATTTCTTTATTGCTTCTTCCATTGATTTTGGGGCTTCTGATGACTTTGGCTCAATGCCTGCTTCAAAGCATTTCCTTACCAGTACAGCATCAATCGAGTTTGTCACTTTCTCCACTAGTGCAGCAATGGGATTTGACTGTTGATTGCGGACGATCCCGAACATATTCTCATCGCCACCTAAGGGAAACCAGTTTTCGTCTTTGAAAAAGTCGGGATGCGCTTGGATAACGGTATCCACCGCGTCTTCGGTAGGAGCAAAATATAATTCCTCAAAAAGCTTTTTGTAATCAGTAGGTGTCATTTTTCGTTTTTTGAAAAAGTTTCTCGTTTTTTTATATTACATATTTGTATATTTTATTATCCTGTCTACTATACTAAAGTCAAGACTTTTTCTTTCTTCTTTTCCTTATTGCTGAAATCCTTTTGATTATGCTATCTTAGCTTCATGGAATATCTCGTCTTAGGTACAGCCGGACATATTGACCACGGGAAGACCTCTCTTGTAAAGTCCCTGACTGGAACCGACACAGACAGGTTGAAAGAGGAGAAGGAGAGGGGGATAACCATAGACCTTGGTTTTGCCTATATGCCCCTTCCCTCAGGGACGGTCCTCAGCATAATAGATGTCCCCGGACACGAGAAGTTTGTCAGGAATATGGTGGCAGGGGCAGCGGGGATAGACATGGTATTACTGGTGATCGCAGCGGATGACGGAGTTATGCCCCAGACCAGGGAGCATCTCGAGATATGCTCCCTTCTGGGCATTCGGCATGGTCTCGTTGCCGTCACAAAGGCGGACATGGTTGATGATGAATGGCTTAAGGCAACCATAGAGGAGATAAACGGCTTTCTTAAAGGAGGGTTACTTGAGGGAGCCCCGGTTGTCCCTGTCTCGTCCGTCACAGGAAAGGGGATCCAGGAGCTTATCACAAATATAGACTCCATCGCTAAATCTATAAAAGAGAGAAAGAGCGGGGAGGTATTGAGACTACCGGTTGACAGATCCTTTACAATAAAGGGGTTTGGAACGGTTGTTACCGGGACACTAGTTTCAGGAAAGGTAAGGGTTGGAGATGAGGTTGAGCTATTACCCAAAAACGTGAAGACAAGGGTAAGAGGGATCCAGATCCATGGAAGGCAGGCGGAGGAAGGGGTCTCCGGTTCAAGGGTCGCCATAAACCTTCAGGGGATAGAAAGGGACACGGTCAAGCGCGGGGACACCGTTACCTCTCCGGGAAGTTTGAAGACCAGAATGACTGTTGAGGCGGAAATATCAATACTGCCGACGACCCCAAGGCCTCTTAAGAACGAAGCAGAGCGGATGCTCCATATCTATTCAGCATCATCAATGTCGACTATCACCCTCCTGAATTCAAAGGAGATAAGACCGGGAGAGAGCGGATTTGCCAGGATCGGGCTTAGAGAGCCTATTGTGGCCGTGCATGGAGACATGTTTGTCCTGAGGTCTCCAGATGCAGGAACGATAGGAGGAGGCGTTATCCTTGACGCAGACCCTCCCAGGAGAAGCAGGAAGGAGACTATGGAGGATTTAAAGATCCTTTCTTCAGGAGATATGAAGGGAAAGGTCCTTCTCTATATCAGGAGGGGCGGAGTAAACGCTGTCACTCTTAGTGATTTGTCGGTGAAGTTCAATACCAACCCAAAGGCCATTGAACCCTCAATATCTGAGCTTATTTCATCTAAAATTATCTTAAAGATAGATGGAGAGGTGATATCTGCTGAGGCAATCAACGCCTTGAAAAACTCTCTCATGGAACTCATAGGGTCATTCCACAAGAAAGAGCCGATGAAGGCCGGTCTCCTGACTGAGGAGGCAAGGACAAGGCTCAGGATCTCTCAAAAGGTTATGGATGCTGTTGTAGACAGCCTTAGCAAGGACCGGCAAATAGTTGCAGAAAAGGACACCCTGAGACTCGCCTCGCACAAGGCCTCAGGAGGAGAGAAAAAAGAGAGGATAGAAAAGATTTACATAGAGGCCGGCCTTACACCACCCACCCTTACAGAGCTGCTGGAAAAGCTGAAGATCATGGAAAGGGAGGCGTTGGACCTGCTAAACCTCCTCTCCAAAGAGGGGCGGCTGGTGAAGATAAAGGAGTTTTTCTTTTCAAAAGACTCCATAGAGGGCCTGACTGCAACTATCCGGGCGTTCTTTGCAAAGAAGAGCGATTTGACGCCGCCAGATTTCAAGGAGATGACAGGCCTGTCAAGGAAGTTCGCCATACCTCTTCTGGAATACCTGGACTCCCAGAAGATCACAATAAGGGTAGGGGACGTGAGGAAGCTGAGGAAGGGATAAGCGGTTGACAGTATCAGGCAAGGTCGCCATACAGGTGTTGAACAATAGACAGGAGTACGAGGGGGACGGTCTCTGTCCTGAGTATCCGCCTTCCGAGAGAGACAGGGATAAAACCGTACCCCTTCGCATTTACTATTTCAGAGTTGGTCAGCCCGCCCTCCGAGCCCACTATAAAAGTGACCTTACTGTTTCTTAAAGTAATCGGGAGGACTTTTTTCAGTGAGGCCTCCTTTTCACCTTCCCACGGTATCAGCTTTAAAGACGATGGCTCGGCATCTTTCACAAACTGGTCAATACTGACCGGCTCAGAGATGACTGGAACCTTTACCCTCCCGGACTGCTTGCACGCCTCAACGGCAATCCTCCGCCACCGTTCAATCTTATTAGCACTGAAGGACTTTGGTACGACCCTCTCGGTATAAAGTGGAACAATCCTTGAAACTCCAAGCTCAGTGCTCTTCTGCACTATGAGGTCCATCTTGTCGGACTTGGGCATCCCCTGACCCAGGATGATCTCAACAGGAGATTCCGTATCCCCCTCCCTCTCCTCCGTTATATCTACTGTAACCCCGTCCTTAGTGAATCCGTTTATCCTTCCTTCAAACTCCATCCCGCTTCCATCAAACAGGACAACCTGATCGCCGCACTGATGCCGAAGGACGTCTTTGATATGCCTGACCTCGGCGCCCTTTATCTCTGCCTTGACACCGACACCCAACCTCTCTTCAATATAAAACCGGTGCATCAGTATCCCCTTTAAAATTCCAACACATTTCCACCATCATCTTCAATTCTATTACCATCTAAAAACTGCAAACCACAGAGACCACAGAGATAAATTTTGAGTATAAAACCCTTTTAAAACCCTTTTCTTCTCCGTGTTCTCGTGAGTTTGATTTTAAAAGTTATAGGGTTTTTAAAAGTCACCTTTTGAGTACACAGAGAAAAATATTAGTTTTAGGGTTCATTCCTTCTAAATCAGTATCTTGCTCTGTGTGTTCTGTGGTTCGATTGCAGGATTTAGGTATTGAGATATCGGCAGTGGTAGCTTGAAATGCCAAGGGGGCCAACTGGCCCCCTTGGTTATGACGTTTTCTTTACTCCGCCGGAATACTTGAATATGGCGTCGAAGGGACATTTTTCAAAGCAGACTCCGCACCTGATGCATGCTTCGTCCCCTATAAAGGCCGGCTTTTCTCCCTTCTTTCCTCCGGTGCCGCCGGAGATGGAGCTTACAGGGCAGTTTTTCACGCATATTCCGCACTTGGTGCAGACATCAGGGGTTACTTCGAAATGGATTAGGGCTGAACATGAGCAGGCAGGGCAGCTCTTGTCTTTTATATGGGCTTCATATTCGTCCCTGAAGTATTTTATTGTTGTTATGACAGGATTCGGCGCTGTCTGGCCGAGTCCGCAAAGAGACGTTATCTTTACCTGGCTCCCCAGATCGAGGAGGAGCTCGATATCCCCTTCCCTTCCCTTTCCGGCTACAATCCTCTCAAGTATCTCAAGAAGTCTCTTTGTGCCTACTCTGCACGGGGTGCATTTCCCGCAAGATTCATCCTGACAGAAGGCCTGGAAATAACGCGCCATATCAACCATGCAGGTGTCTTCATCCATGACCACCATTCCGCCTGATCCCACGATGGAGCCCAAGGCCGCCAATGATTCATAATCAACCATCGTATCCATGAATGATGAGGGTATGCAGCCGCCGGAAGGGCCTCCGGTCTGAACCGCCTTAAGTTTCTTACCGCCGATTATGCCGCCGCCAATGTCATATATGATCTCTTTCAGAGGTATCCCATTGGGGACCTCAACGAGTCCCGTCCTGTTTATCTTTCCTGTAAGTGCAAACACCTTAGTCCCTTTGCTCTTTTCTGTGCCAAATGATGCATACCATGCCCCGCCGTTGGTTATTATCTGGGGAACATTGGCCCATGTCTCTACGTTATTGATATTGGAAGGTTTTCCCCATACCCCTTTTTGGGCCGGAAATGGCGGCCTTGGATTAGGCATACCCCTCTTCCCTTCGATGGAATTCATGAGGGCCGTCTCTTCGCCGCAAACGAAGGCGCCTGCACCTTCCTTTACTATTATTTCAAGGTCAAAGCCGGAGCCGAATATGTTTTTACCAAGGAATCCCCTGTCGGTGGCCTGTTCTATAGCTATATTGAGGTGCTCAACAGCAAGTGGATACTCGGCCCGGCAGTATATGTATCCATGCGTGGCGCCTATGGCGAAGCCCCCAATCAGCATCCCTTCAATGACTGCATGTGGGTCTCCCTCAAGGACAGACCTGTCCATGAATGCCCCAGGATCTCCTTCATCCGCATTGCAGATGATATACTTTTCATTTCCCGGAGAGCTTTTACAGAACTGCCACTTCATCCCAGTGGGGAAGCCGGCTCCTCCCCTTCCCCTTAGACCGGATTTCTTGACCTCGTCTATTATCTGCTCCGGTGTCATGGTCGTGATTGCCTTTTTCGCCCCCTCGTATCCGCCGCGAGCAATGTACTCTTCAATCTTTGTCGGGTCTATAAAGCCGCAGTTCTTGAGGACAATCTTATACTGCTTCTTGTTGTAATCTAGCTCGTCATAATACTGGGTATCTGGGTAAGGCTGAATGTCTGGGGAGGTCGGTTTGAACTGGCCAAGGAGTCTATCCTTATAAACTTCTCCATTCTTCAGATGGCTTTCAAAGATTGCAGGGACATGCTCCGCCTTCAGGTCGCTATAGGAGACCCTCGTCCTGCCTGGTATGATTATATCCATCAGAGGTTCACGGTGGCAGATGCCGACGCATCCGGTCTTTCTGACCTCAACATCCAGACCGAGCCGTTCGGCCTCCGCTACTGCCTTGTTGTAGACAGCCTTCCCGCCTGCTGCAAGGCCGCAGGTTGCCATTCCAACTATTATCTGAGGCTTATTCATGATTTGCCTTTCTGAATTACGTCTATTATCTTTCTTGCTTCGTCGGTGCTCATCTTGGCGTGGACATCGTCATTCACTATAACCACAGGGGCAAGGGCGCAAGCGCCAACGCACGCCACCTTTTCCAGCGTAAACTTGCGGTCTTCCGTGGTCTCACCGACCTCTACCTTGAGTTTTGTAATAAGGTCTTCAGCAATCCTGTCCGAGCCTTTGACGTGACATGCGGTTCCGCAGCAGACCCTGACTATGTATTCCCCTCTTGGTTTTAATTTGAACTGGGAATAGAAGGTCAGGACGCCATAGACATCGGCTGGATAGACATGGAGTCCGTCCGCTATCTGTTCTATAGATTCTTCAGGGACGTATCCGTAGACCTTCTGAACCTTCTGGAGAACAGGGATGAGCGCCCCTTTTTTATTGGCAGTCTGAGAGATTATTTCTTCAATTCTTGAAAGGTCAAGTTCCTGGACAGACATCAGGCACCTCGATTGGATTGAAAAGTCACGTATTGTTTACAGGAAAAGAAAGATAACATTGAGGGGTAAAAAATGCAAGAAAAAATTGTTGGTTATGTCAAGCAAGCTTAAACGGCATATAATAGGCGTCAAAACCCACAATGTAACGGTGCGCAGCTTATTATGCTCGCTGACGAATAAGCGGCAGGCAAACTATGCACGCCGGGAGAACTACTAAGCTCACATGCGCTTCTGGCGTGCGGATTGCGGAAGTTTGCAGGACGTTTGACAGAAAAGCGTCAATGTGGAGCGGATTGTTAGGCGATGCTATGATTTTTACGGTAAATACCTGTCTATGTCGAGAGAGCCATGAAAGACCCCAAGAATGTCTATTCGATCCGATCCTCGAATGAGATAAGTAATGCGGTAGTGTCCGTACAGCAAGATGCGGATGTCACCTTCCGGCTCGGACCTATATTTGTGGCCGATCTCTGGAAAAGTAGAAAGTACCTGTGCTCTATCGTAGATACCTTCTACGACCGTGAAGGCGGCCGCTGGATTGTCGGCGGCTATATAATCGTGAACATCCTTAAGCCACCGCTCGGCTTCGTCAGTCCAGATTATTTTTGCCATGTCCGGATCCGATGCCGCATATCTTCATTGGAAATTACTCGGCTACTACGAGAATCCTCCAAGCCACGTTCAACCATGTGCTCAAAGGCGAGTTCGCGAATAATTTCTTCATATGAGGCGTCATCCGGCTGTTCTTGAATTACTTCCGACATTCGTGCTTTTACTGTTACTGATAACATTGTATACCTCCTATGCTTGGGAGAATACCAAAAGAGAGTGAGAAAATCAATTATGGGGCTGTTACTGAATTTTTAAATACCTATACAACTTTCATCTTTTTCACGAAAGAAGGATCTTTCATCCATCGCCTTGGAGGATTCAAGGAGAAGCGTCATGGTGTCCATGGTTACGTTTATATCATCGGTGGTTTGTCCATGGAAAATATAGAAGGTCCCTTCTTGCCAACCCATAAGTTCAAAGAAGGCCTCATCACCGGTTAGATCCAATGCACGGACGTTTAAGATCTTACCACGGTTGAGATATATCTCGCCTTTGTCTCCACCTCTTTCAAGGGCTATCCTGGCTGTTTTAAGCCCCATGTTCAAAACCTGGACTATATCCGCCAGGCCAAAGTCCTCCAATTTTCCGGTCACACCCTTCGATTCCTTTCCCGGTTGACTTGTTTTTGGTTCAACCAGTTCCACTTTTGAAAGGCTCTCTATCTTTTTCGTCAGCTCATCAATATCAAGTGGTTTAACGACAAAGTCTACCAGGGGGTCTTTCAGCTGCCGTGGGTACTCGCTGTTCGGTAATATTACGATAAATGGAATTGAGCCTGTTAAACGGGACTGGCGCACAACATTATAGAAATAGTTTTTTTCATTGCTCAGGATTTCAGAGTCAGCTATTATCGCGTAAATATTCTCTTTTGCCAGATGCTGGATGGCCTCCGGTGTTGTATTGGCTGACAAAATCTCAATCTCATCACTCTTGACATTGAGTTTGATCAGTGCAGATACGGTCTCTTCTCCTTCTAAGACCAGAATACGTTTCCTTTCTGTGGCCTGGGTCTTTTCCTTGCATATGACTGCAAGGAAAGCCTCCACGACCTCCGGGTCAAACTGGCTTCCAGCCTTTTTATTGATCTCCTGAATGGCTTCTTCCCTTGACATCGCCTTTCTGTACGGCCTGTCGGTAGTCATGGCAACGTAAGAGTCGACTATGGAGATTATCCTTGACCCTAACGGTATCTGCCTTGCTTTCAATCCATGCGGATAACCATTACCATCGTAATGTTCATGGTGGTGGATAATAATTGAATCCACATTCCAGGGGAATTTGACCTGTTTGAGTATCTGAGCGGTAATCAGGGGATGGCTCTTAATAGTTGTCAATTCAGCCTGCCCAAGCTTCCCTCTTTCAAGGATCTGGTTTTTTATCCCTATCTTGCCGATATCACGGAGAAGGGAGGAGATGTAAATGGCCTCAACAAGTTTTTCTTCCAGCCCCATCTTATAGGCTATTTTTTTCGAGAGATTCGCTACCAGATGGTCATTATTGAAAAAATATCTGTCATTGACTTCAAAGACCTGAAGGAGACGATCGGTAAATGAGAAGAAGAAGTCCTTAAACCTTACCGATTCATTGATCAGCCGATTTTCTGTCTTTATATGGTTTTGAATGAACTGCACAAACTCTTTCAGGTTAACCGTGACATTGGATATAGGCTCCAGTTGGCTTACCTTTTCGTTTGTGGTTACTGGAAGGAGATAGATACTCACCCCTGGTTTTATCTTTTCGGCCAGTTGCTTGAATGCCTGGCCGTCCATTCCCTCCAACTCCTGTGAGGAAAGAATAATATCGATATCATTTTTTTGCAGAATCCTTATCGCCTCCAAACCGAAAGAGGTTGAGTATACGGTGCAATCCTCAGCCTCCAGGAGAACGCCTATCAGGCCCAATTCCACACTGTCACGATTATATATAAGTACACTTTTGTTGTATTTCATTGGGGACAATATATCTTGCAGAGTGCAAGATGTCAAGGGATAAGGTTTAGGTCAAACGCATTAAAAC
Source organism: Desulfuromonadales bacterium (assembly GCA_919902985.1). GTDB lineage: Bacteria > Desulfobacterota > JAENJC01 > JAENJC01 > JAENJC01 > JAENJC01. The sequence goes on from CAKKSC010000039.1 coordinate 37,640, forward strand.
TATAGCAACAACAAGCTCTCAAAGGTTTATGTTGTT
>CAKKSC010000040.1 GCA_919902985.1 Desulfuromonadales bacterium
GAAGAAGAGAAAGCGATTAAAGTGATCCGTATGTGGACACATTATGAATAAAAAAACACTGTTCTAAAATTGGGCTAAATTTGGTCTAAAAGGACATGAAAATATCGAAACGGCTGGAACAATCGTAATGACTGTAAAGCCTTGACAATCAAGGATTATCGGGAAACCAGCCCAAAAATCAAGACCTCGTTAAAATTGTTAAAAAGCCACTCTCACGGCGGCAACACGGGTTCGAATCCCGTTGGGATTACCAATTGTTCAGTCAGCTGTGATAGGCTCGTAAAAACTATTCCTTCTCAAGTATCCTGTCTATCTCGGTCACGTCCCTGTTCCGTATAGATACCTTCTCTCTCATCTCCTTAAAACCCTTGAGCCTTAAAGTCACCTCGTTTATTCCGGGCTCCAGATAAATGCTCAATGGGGACATCCCATGATATATGGCGCCTGTATACACCTCGACCCTCGGCGGCTCTGTCCTGATAACGAGCCTCCCTACCCCTTCAGGAATAGACATATCTTTAATCCCTGATATTACTGCCATCTGAATATTTTCATTTACCTCTTTCAATATCTTGTTTATTACCGCCCTGAGTGTCTTTGAGATGTACCCGGCTATCGTCCTTCTGCTGTTCCCCATGACTCCCGGGAATCTGTCTCCCTTCTCCGATATGACCCCGGCCCATAAGACCTTCCCCGTCTTCTTTGAGGTCAGGCTGCTTGCAATCTCAATCTCTATCTCATCCCTTGCACCGATATCCAGTCTGAACCTCTTTATCTCGCCGTTTATGATTAAATCGGTATCATCAGAGGCCTCAAGTCCAGGGGTCCAGTCCTTGACGATAAACCCTGCGGCTGTCAGATGCGTCCTCATCGCTCCTGTTACAAGTGAAGCCGCATCCTCCTTATCAAGTATAATTCTGTCAGTATTCATATCGGTAACAACCTCAGTAACCTTCCCTATATAATGCGGCTCAACTCCTTCCCTCGTGTCGGTGTACGGCTTGAGGAGTATGGTTGGATACCCCTTTGCCTGCGACGCATCAGGGATGACTCCGGGTCTGTATGCTATACTTAACGGCCCGGCACATCCTGTCATGACCAAAATTGTTAATAAAAAGACCGTTGAATAAAAACTCTTCAGATAGTTCATGGTTTTTAGCTCCAAGGGAAGATTTAAGTAAGAAAAAAGGGGGAAGGCAGATGCCTTCCCCCTTTTCAGACCAAATACTCAATCCGCTTATGTTAGAACGCAGAGAAGAGCATAAGTGTTGTTCTGTTTTTCTGGGCGCCGGCAGCGTCGTTGGCATCGCCGCTGAGCATCTGGTAGTCCAACTGTACCTGCACGTTCTGTGCGACCTGGTACGTTGCAGCAATGAGGGCAGCGTTATCCTTGTTTGCTGTAGCCTTACCGTTGTCACCCATGCGGTACCCAGCACCAACAGTAACCTTGTTCGGGACCACGCCAAGTTCTGCGGTTAAAGTCATTGCCGTCTTCGCGTTTGGATTTGCATTGAAGAGGTTTGCAGTGCTGCCTGCAGACGTAGCATCCGCAGAACCATAGGTCAGATATACGCCGAGAGGCATAGCTCCGGCCATTCCCTGAGCCTGGAAGTCTATAGCCATTGCCTTGGTGTCAACTTTGGTGTTCGTTGTAGTCATAGTTGCAGGAATATAAGTAGGCAGAGTAGGATCAAAGGCAGTCGCTGTCGCTTCCCCTTTATCACCAAGCTCGGTTGTCCCTGCCCAAAGCTGGGCGCCGACGCCGAGGTCCCATCCTGCAACCTGAGGGGTCGCAGCAACACGGACGTAGTTTGAGAGGCTCTTAAGTGATGTAGCGCCGGAAGATGCAGGTCCCCACAGAGATGCGTTTACATGGAACATGTCTGTATAATAGACGAAGGCAAAACCCTTTGCCGCGGTGCCTGTACCAACGTACTGCTGGGCGGAAACAGCATCCTTCTCTTCAAAGGTGCGATGGTTTCTTACAGCGCCGGTGTTAAGTACCTCGAAACCGTAAGAGGCGCCGAGGGAGTCTGTTACGTAAGGAATGAAGTCAAATCGTCCGTCGCCAACCTCAAATGAAAAAGGCACCTTAAAAGAGGTAAAGCTATCAACACCGTTGCCAAGTGCGAACTCGCCAAGGAACCCTATATTCTCACCCGCACGTCCGCCGATAAGCAATGCTGCCTCATCAGGGAACTGGAGTTCGCCGATCCCTTCAACATCGGTGCCTATCTTGGTATCGCCGTCTGTCCTCTGCAGCCTTATTTTTGTTACCAATGATGCATTGAGGGTAGCTGGAAGCGACAGACCTTCGTCCTCGATCTTTGCCTGGGAGCCGATCTGGGTGAAACCGCTCGCCTTGAATGCCCTGCCGAATGCGTTCAAAGCTGGGTAGTGCTGGAAATGACAGGTGGTGCATGCTACGCCCATCTGCCTCGCAAATGCCGGAACTGCCTGGCTCTCTGACGAGAATGCAAACGTCATTATTGCCGCAACGAACAACATACCTGAAATCTTTGTAAATTTTTTCATTAACCCCTCCTTATTTTGTGTTAAATAAAAATCTATTTACTCAGATACATCCTTTACTGCTACCCCTGCTACCACCTCCTTATTAATAAGCTATGTGATTACTATGGCACCCTTTTAAACTGCTCTTTAAAACCAACACCGGGACTGAACACAAGGGATAGGAGCGTCCTAACATAGTAAGTTTTATTTGTCAACTATAAAATTGAGGGATGTTGGAACTCGGGACACACCTTGAACCCCTCTGTTATTGATAAAGATAGTTACTTCTCAGGATAGAAATAAGGCAGAGTAGCGAGTCTTAAAAACGGATTGACTATGCTTACTTAAAACGGGTAGATTTATTTAGCTGTAAAAAGTGAAAACCACATTAGCCACAGGCGGACAAAAGAGGAGAAGGAGGTTTATGACAACGATTATATCCATGCTGATTATTGCGATTGCAATAGGGATCTATGTATATATAACCGGCAGAAAGTCGCGTGAGACAAAAGGCAAGATAGAGAAGGCAAGGAAGTACGGTTTACACGAACCTGTCTCTATACACCCGTACTTTGACCCGGGCCTTTGCATCGGGAGCGGCGCCTGTATAAAAGCCTGCCCGGAAAAGGATGTCATAGGGCTTGCGAGCGGCCGGGGTTCTCTGGTAAATGCCTCACACTGCGTCGGGCACGGCGCATGCGCCCATGCCTGCCCTGTCGGAGCAATCACCCTGGTCTTTGGCACAGAGACGAGAGGGGTTGATATCCCTTACGTCACCCCTAACTTTGAGACGAATGTGAAGGGTGTTTTCATAGTCGGCGAATTAGGCGGCATGGGACTGATCAAAAACGCCACCGTCCAGGGTAGAGAGGCCATGGAGTATATCTCGTGCCTCTTGAGGGGCGACGAGAGAAAGGGTGACGGCGTTTATGACGTCCTTGTTGTCGGGGCGGGACCTGCCGGAATATCGGCTTCACTCGCTGCACTTAAAAACAATCTGAAATATGTAACAATTGAGCAGGATGACATAGGCGGCGCCGTCCTTTCATACCCGCGGAACAAGATCGTAATGACCTCTCCTGTCGACCTTCCGATGTATGGGAAGGTCAAGCTGACCGAGACAACTAAAGAGGCGCTCCTGGAGCTGTGGGCTTCTGTAATCAAAAAAACCGGATTGAAGATAAACACCTTTGAAAAGATGACCGCCATGACACAGGAAAACGGTTTCTTCAAAGTGACAACAACTAAGGGTGAATACCTGACGAAAACTCTTGTCCTCGCCATTGGCCGCCGCGGAACTCCGAGGAAGCTTGGCGTACCGGGAGAGAATAGTCCAAAGGTATACTACAGGCTCCTTGAGCCTGAACAGCATCAGAATCAGGACCTCCTTGTGGTAGGTGGAGGCGACAGTGCCATAGAGGCTGCCGTTGCCCTGACTGACCAGCCGAACAACCGCGTCATACTCTCTTACAGAGGGGAGAGCTTTTCGAGGATCAAGCCCAAGAACAGCGAGCGGCTTGAAGCGATACTATCCAGGAAACCTCCGTCTCTCAAGGTTATTTTCAATTCAACGGTAAAGGAGATCGGTGAAAAAGATCTGAAGCTTATGATAGGGACGGAGTTGACTGCTATCCCGAACGATTATGTCTATGTCTTTGCTGGAGGTGAGCTGCCGACAGAGTTCCTTAAAAATATAGGGATTCAGATAGAAAAGAAGTTCGGCAAGGCTTAGAGGCCTTAGAATCTATAGGTAACGCGTGAAATGGCCGTGTTTGTAGAGTAGGCGCTTGCCTGCATTCCCTCATAGGAAAGCGAAACATGCCATCTCTTACCAAGACGCATATCTCCTGACGCACCATATGTTATGACAGTTTCCGCATCAGCGTAATAATCGTACTTGCTTTGCTGGAGAGAGCCGTTTAATCCAAGCTCAAATGTCTCGCCGAAGAGGCGTCTCATGTCCAACCTGTAATTGTTGTAACTGTAACCATACCCGCTTGCCATCTCATCGCTGATGTCCATGCTGATATTGCTGTTCAGCAGGTTGTCGTTTCTAAACCCGACATGATAGACGTCCCGTATCTTCTCTTCCAGCACCAAACCACTGGATATCTGGGTCTGCCGGTCGAGTCTGCCGTAAAGAGTATACCTGTCTCCAAAGCGGTAATCCCCCCTTAGATAATAGGAATGCTGACCGCTCCTTGCATAGCTGTAGTCAACAGACATCGACTTGTAGTACCTGATCGACTGAAACTCCGTATACCCGACAGATATGCTTCCTTTGCCTGGCCTGTAGGAAGCTTCAAGGAGCGCATTTGACAGCTCCGTATTCCCGGAGTCCTGGTTTATGTCGCCCATGAAGGAACCGTACAGATTAATCTCTTTAGACGGGTAGTAATATGAAGAGCCGCTTATGTACTGCCTGTCTGTCTCCCCTTTGTATCCGTTATAGACCAGGGCAAGGTTCGCATACAGATCATTCGTGCGATGGAACAGGTAAGCGCCTGCAGTTGAATAGTCTGAACCAAACTCATCTGTGTAGGGGTCCGGTTTTAGTCCGCCGAACACCCCTCCTCCTGTGGTTTTATTCGAATATACAAGGTTCAGGCCGTCCACCCGTTCCAGCGACAATTCCCTGGGCAACTGTCGCCCGACAGACAGGTAAACTCCTTTTGAGAGCCCTGCGTATTCAAGGTTCAGGGTGTCTATCCTTTCGCTCTTTATGGAACTATTGTAGTCCTTTGATGCAAGGACGTTCCTCTCCCTTCCATCGAAGTGAAAGCCGAGGGTGCCGGCGGTGTTCAGCTTTGTCGCGTCAAGGCGGGTCCTTGTGGTGAGTATATTGAAATCGTACGCCGAACTTGAATCTTTTGAGAAATAGTCCTCAACAGAGATTATACCGTGGACTTCGGCGCCCCATACCATGCCTGGGATGATTACAGTTACAAGAAATATTAATAAAGGACTGTATAAGCCCTTTCTCATGACATTAGTCCCCCTTCCCTGTAGGATGGCACGACAGGCACTGGGAATTGGCAGTACGAACTGCGCCTTCATGGGACTTCCCATTTAAGTTGGAGTGGCATGTTTCTAAGCACCCTCCCTTGTTCCCGTAGTTCTGGGATGGATGACAGTCGGAACACCCTGAATACCCCTTATGATTCGTGGGGAACAATGAGAACGCATGGTTGAATGTGGTTGTCGGCCACGACGGGTATCTATGGCAGCTCTCGCAGGTCGTCCCGAACCTGTTGTTGTAGGTTTGATGGGCTGCCGGATATTCAGCCGAATGACATATATTACAATTCGACGTAAGATTAGTATGACTGAAGATCCATGAAGGATATTTATGACACGTTTCACAGGTAGTTCCATAGTTGTTCTTGTGTTTACCTCCCTCCTGCCCTGAGTGGCAGGTCGCACACCCTGTCCCCCCCACCTGATGGACGAATGTCCATGTAGGGTACTTATGACAGTTTTCACAAGACGTGCCGAAACCTTTGGTAGCGTGTAATGCAGGGATCTTGTTAAGGTGACATGTAGCGCATGAGGCAGATCCTGAAACCTTTGAGTGATTAAACGCCCATGAGGTAAATGTCGTGATATGGCAATCACGACACTCGTGGCTGTACCCCATTGCCGCATGGTTCAAGGCGCTGTTGTAATCTTTCACATGACAGTTGTAGCAGGCGGTAGATGTCCTCCTGTATACACGGTCCGTATGGCATGACTGGCATTCTGCCTGCCGGTGCTGTCCGACAAGCGGGTATCCTGTCCTGCTGTGGTTGAATAGCGTTGGGTTCCAGGAGTTCTGGGTGTGGCACTGCTCGCAGCCCGAACTTCCAAATTGGTTCAGGTGCTGGTCTGTATGGCACTGGCTGCAATTGCGGTTGACCCCTTTATATTCCCCCTTGACCTTATGGCAGTTTGTGCAGAGAAGGTCGTTGTGTATCCCTTTTAGTTCGAACCTTGCCTGTTTTTTATGGTCAAAGGTCTTGGGCTGCCAGTCGAACGGAGTGTGACACTTGCTGCAATCCTGATCAAACTCGCCTTTATGTATGTCTTTATGGCAGTCTATGCACCTTTCTGTCTTTGTCTTATACTTTTTATCCTTATGGCATTTCTCACACTTGGTATCCTTATGCTTGCCAACAAGGGGGAACACCGACTTGAGATTGTGGTCGAAGGTCGGTTTCTTCCAGTCTTCCGCATCATGGCATTTCTCGCACAGGCTGCCAAGCTCCTTTTTATGCACATCCTCCTTCTCGTGGCAACTCAGGCAGTCCTTGGGGGTCTTGCTGTATTTACCCTCCGCATGGCATTTATTGCACAGCGCCTTTTCATGTTTTCCGCTCAATTTAAATGCGCTGTATTGTGCGGAATGGTTGTAAGTTGTCTCTTTCCAACCCTTTGTTGTATGGCAGGAATCACATGCCTTGTCCTTAAACTGTCCCTTATGCGAATCTTTGTGGCAGTCAGAGGTGTCGCATGTCTTGTAATTCAGAGGCTTATAACGCCCCTGGACATGGCACTTTTCACACTTTATGTCAACATGCTTACCGTCCAGTTTGAACCCTTTGTACTCCTGGGATCCATGTTCAAAGAGGGACGGCTTCCAACCCTTTGTGTTGTGACACGAATCACACGCCTTGTCTTTGAACTGTCCCTTATGCTCATCTTTATGACAGTCAGGAGTATCGCATGTCTTGTAATTCAGAGGTTTGTAACGCCCCTGAACATGGCACTTTTCACATTTTGTATCAACGTGCTTGCCATCTAACTTGAAACCTTTGTACTCCTGGGATGCATGATCGAAGAGGGACGGCTTCCAACCCTTAGTGTTGTGGCATGAGTCACACGCCCTCTCCTTGAACTGATTTTTGTGAGGGTCCTTGTGACACGTGGATGAATCGCAGGTTGCAAAGGGTATCCCCTTCAGCTGCTTGTTTTTATGGCACTTCTCACAAGCCACCTCCTCATGTTTATATGTAAGAGGGTATTTTGTCTTGGAGTGGTCGATCTTTACCTTCTTCCATCCATCGGTCGTATGGCAGTCAACACATGCCGGCTTTCCTTTATGCGGGTCTTTGTGGCATGTGATGCACTCTTCGTATTTCTCAATCTTAAACTTGTTTTTCGGATGACACTTAGCACACTGGACGTCAACATGCTTCCCCTTAAGCTGATACTTTGAATCGGTGTCATGCTTGAACTTCTCCATGTCCTTCCAGCCCTTGAAGTTGTGGCAACGGCCGCAGTCCTTATCCAGCTCTCCCTTATGCTTCTCTTCATGGCATGATATGCAGTCTCTCGAAAGCCCTGTGTAAACCCCCTCCTTCTTGTGGCACTTTATGCACTTAACATCGGCATGTTTGTCCTTCAACAAGTACGCTGTTGGCTCATGGTCAAACTTATCCTTGTCTAACGAGACCATCTCGTAGCCCCGTCCCTTATGATCGCTATGACACTTTACACAGGAGTCCTTGATGTTCGCATGATACCCCTGCTTATTATTGATCCTTGCAGCAAGCTTGTCGTGGCATTCAAGGCACTTGCTGTCAGTAATACCCTTTCCAAGCTCATGACACTTAGTACAGTTCTTTATGCCATCATATTTTGCATGCGGGCTGCTCAATTCCCCCGGGCTTATCAAAGATCCGATATCCTGAGCCCAGCCGTTTACGCAAACATTAAATAACAGAAATAATACTGCCAAGAAGATTTTTCTTGTCATCTGTATCTCCTATTAGATTTGGCACAACTTGCATTTCAAACTGCCGCTAATTTCCGCCCCCAAGCAGAAAATAAACCCCTACATGCAAAAACATTATTATGAACATCACTATAGCAAGTGGAACATGCAAGACGTGCCAGTAACGTAAAAGGCGGTGCGAGGTAGAAAGAAAGTTCCTGCGCCTTATTAATGCGGCCTTTTTGCTCATGAACAAGACTATCTGCTTTCTGATACTCCTGCTAAGGTGATGCTCAGTCTTCAGAACTTCATTAATATGCAGAAGTTTAAACCGGTTAATGACATCGGTCTTTACCATCAAGTAGAGGGCGTTGAACAGGTTGAGGTCCTTTACCCTTTCATCTACAACATCTATCTCCTTGAACAATGCTGAGATATCCACATTTCCTGAACGCTCGCGCAGTTTATTGTCAACATCCTCCACCATCTTGTTTATCTCATTAACCTGAAGGTCTGTGCCAGCCACGTTCTGCGGTATTTGAATATAAATATACCTTCCAAGGATGCCGAAAATTACGGTAATTATCATCGACCAGAAGCTCGTTGCCACTATACCCCCCAACTTGAAGGTTGTATGCAGGGTTACAAGCAAGGCCCCCATTATCCCTAAAAATATGTGCGCAGACAACCAGTGGCGGAGCGCCCCCCAGTGTGCAAACATGGAGAACCTCTTCCTCACACTGTAGAGCATCATTGTAACCATAAATGCGGAACCGGTCCATCCCAATATATGCCATATCCCCTTGCTTGGCTCATACCTTACCTGGTATTCTTTCAGATAGCCATAAGCGTGGAGGGCATTTACTATACTGTCCTGCGGTTTATATTTCTCTGTAACAGACTCGTATGTCCCAATGGAAATGGTAATCATGAATATGCTGACAGCTACAATAAACCAGTTGGAGATTCCACTTTTCTTCATTGTCACTCCTGAGTGTGATTTTTACATGAGTATAAAAGTTTTGACATTAAAGAAACATTAAAAACAGATATGTTGTATTGATAATAAAGGTAATGCTAACAACTAAGGACGTTTTTCGCAAGAGGAACGAGTGTGAAGTATTACCACCAGGCAGCAGACTTCTTACTTTATGAGGTTCTTAACCCTTTCGATATTTTCCCGGCTTGTCCAGTCTTCCTTCCCGAATTCTATGTACGAGATAATCCCGCTCCTGTCAATCAGAAAGGTCATCGGTATGGCAACTATCTTATATGCCTCCGAAGCAGAGAAGGTCTCATCAAAAAGAATATTGAATGTATACCCTTTGGCCTTGATGAAGTTGATTATCTTTTCCGGTTTGACATATTCCAGGTTGTCCGCGTTTATGGCTAGAACCGTAAGCCCCTGGTCCCCAAACCTCCTGCTCAAGGCCTCAAGAGACGGCATAGATTCCGTGCAGTCCTTGCACTTCATGTTCCAGAATGTAACGAATACCGCCTTTCCCCTGTATCCGGAAAGAGTAATATTTTTTTCATTCATATCTCTTAATGTAAAATCTGGTGCTGGAGAACCAATATCTATCTTAGATTTGAAGGCTCTTTCGTTGTTTGACCTGTCGCAACCTGCAATTATCCCAAGGCTCAAGATAAATGTCAGCCATATGATTTTTCTCATATATCCCTCCTCGGATTTCTGTATAATAACACCTCAAAAGATGAAATTAAAGCCCGAATCAGGTGTGAAAATTTATTATAAAGGAGGGAACATGGCAGAGGGACAGAGTAACTGGAGCCAGGGCTTTTTCGACGAGGCCCCGGAAATAAGGCTTAAGGACCCGTTGGCATACATACTGGGGGCTATGGAGGCAGACGGAGTTATGGTTTTCAAATACCCTGATGCTGTTAAGATGGCAGGGCATTCATGTGCCGCAGTTTCCGGGGCATATATGGTGACCGTAAAGGCGTTAAAGGCGCTTTATGGCGACGATATCCCGGTAAGAAGCCAGATAAAGGTGTTGATAAAAGGGGGACCAACTGACCTTGCATACGGGCCTATGGCTCAGGTGATATCCCTGATTACAGGCGCTGCCGGCAATACCGGTTTTAAGGGACTCGGCAGGGTAGGCGGCAGGCAAAACAAACTGGTGTTTGATGATAAGGATTTTCAGTTCAACACGTTCATCTTTCAACGTGAAGATACCGGAAAGTCTGTGAAGGTAACATACAGTCCCCAGGTATTGCCTCAGAACCCTGATATGGGGGAGCTTATGCCTCTTGTGGTGTCAGGGAAGGCATCTAAGGAGGAGAGAGACCGGTTTGTCTCTATGTGGCAGGGGAATGTGAAGAAGGTCTTGCTTGAGCCTGATAAATACCCAGGGCTTTTTGAGATAGAAGAGGTAAAAATATAGCTGAAGCAGCCCGTAAGCCGAATTCTGTTTTAGATGGCCATTCATCTACGGCCGCGGTTACCCGCGGCCTTTAGCGACCTTACCCGTTCCATGGTGCGGGAAGCACCTCCCTCACTTAAGAGGTTGGAACCTATTTGGTCTTGCTCCTGGCGGGGTTTGCCGAGCTTCCGGTGTCGCCACCGGAACTGGTGGGCTCTTACCCCACCGTTTCACCCTTACCCTCAAACCATGAGGAATACTTATAGACCTCAGGGTGTGAGGGCGGTCTGCTTTCTGTGGCACTTTCCTTGAGGTTACCCCCACTGGACGTTATCCAGCGCCATACCCTTTGGAGTTCGGACTTTCCTCCCGGAAGAAAAACCTTCCCGGCGGCCATCTGGACTACTTCAGCTAAACTTATACTAAGCCCCTTTCAGATGGTTGTCAAGGGCCTCATTTAGCAGGGCAAACGCATTTAAACTTCACGCCCACAAAGGATTTTGCTCAGATAGTCA
>CAKKSC010000041.1 GCA_919902985.1 Desulfuromonadales bacterium
AGGGTAACTCTGCAGTGGTTTAAAGTGAAAGTGCTTGGAGTTTTGCAAGAGGCTCCCATATCTTTCAGTTCTTTTTCCAACTCTTTCCGGAGCTTTTCAGGTTCAAGTCCTTTTGCTTCTGCCCAGAAGGAAAGCACACTTCTTCACATCCCACCAGCCAGAGGTCTTCATACCATATTAGTTCTCTACGATCTGCTCTAACTGATCGTCTTCAGCTTTGTATAGGAGGGGTCCTACGACAAATCGTCAATGTGGAGCGGCTTGTTAGGCCGTCTTTTCCCTGTTTTTCCAGTATCCGGGTTCTCTATTAAGCTGCATTACAGCGATTATAAATATCTCGTTAGCCGTGATCTGATAAATAACCCCATAGGGAAAACGATTGGTCATGCATCTTCTGGTATTTTGTGAAAGCGGAGCCCATGCATGAGGAAATAAAAGGATATTCTGGATTGAGGAGACTTCTTCTACAAATTCATAACCGAGGCCATTTTGGCACTCGTTATAGTAATCTATTGCATCGTTCAGTTCTTTTTCGGCTTCATCATGGAAAGAATATTTCAAGAACCTAACCTTTGACGAATTTTTTTGAATACTTCTTCACCTGGTATAGTCGTAGCCTTGCCGCTTCTTATTTCTTCAACCCTTCTTTCCGCCTCTGCTGCCCACAATTCATCAATTTCTTTTTGAGTCGGATGCAGGCTTTGTAGGAGCTTGTCGACAAGCTGCGTCCTGATATCCAAAGGCAGCGAAACCGCTTCGGCAAATAGGTCATCAGTTTTTATCATATTTAACCTCACTGAAGATGGATTACAAATAATGATATACCATATTTTTCTGTTTTGCAAATATGACTTAAGCCAAAATACCCCAAGCCGGGAGGGCCTATCGCCGCCAAAGCCAAACATTAAACAACTGTATCCTCTGGAATCTTCAGGATACTCTTCAATAACCTCTCCATGCAGTATTACCATTTTTATGCTCTCATAAAAAGTATTTTCTGTGGTTCGACAGGCTCACCACGGACGGAATAAAGTCTATGATTTTAACCAGACCACCGTTCGCACTGAGCTTGTCGAAGGGTAATTTGGGGCTTTTTACGGGTGCATCACACTTTGAAGTATAGATATATCGGCCCAGTCACTGACCTATACTCCCTCCAGCACTGGCCAGTCCGGTATCCCGTTCATATCAAGGCCGGACCTCTTACCCTTCTCAAGGTAACTGTACCCGAGATGGGCGATCATGGCTGCGTTATCTGTGCATAGAGGTATTGACGGATACAAAACCTTTATGCCAAATTCCCCGCCGGCCTCTTTCATCTTCTGCCGGAGTCTTGAGTTTGCGGCCACTCCTCCGGCCATTACAATGGTATTTAACATATTTTCCCTGGCTGCCTTCACAGTCTTGTCCACCAGCATGTCAACCACTGCTTCCAGATAGCCTGCAGCTATCTGATTAAGGTTTTTTTCTGCAAATCCCTTTCCTTCTTTATGTACAAGGTTTACAAGGAAGGTCTTGAGGCCGCTGAAGCTGAAGTCGTACGGTAGATCATGAATTTGAGCCCGCGGGAATTTTATGGCCTTTGGGTCTGCCTCTTTTGCCAGCCTGTCTATAATTGCCCCTGCTGGATAACCTAGCCCCAAGAGTTTTCCCGCCTTGTCCAGGGCCTCTCCTGCGGCATCGTCCCTTGTAGAGCCAAGGTGCCGGTAACTTCCAATGCCATTGACTATATAAAGAGAGGTGTGGCCGCCGGAGACTATCAGGCCAAGGTATGGAAAGGTCACCTCTTCTTCGAGGAGAACAGCGGTTATGTGTCCTTCGATATGGTTTACGCCAACCATAGGGATTTTTTTTACATATGCCAGGGCCTTGGCGAATGATACTCCGACGAGGAGGGCGCCTATCAGTCCGGGCCCTTGGGTGACTGCCACCCCTTCAATGCCGCTTATAGAGACTCCTGCCACTTGCAGGGCCTCATGGACAACGGGAAGGACCATCTCCAGATGCCTTCTTGCTGCAAGTTCAGGGACAATCCCCCCGTATTTGTTATGGATGTCGATCTGGGATGAGACTATATCTGAAAGGACCTTTTTACCGTCAAATACAGCGGCGGCAGTTTCGTCACAAGATGTCTCTATGCCGAGAACTATCATCTGCCTAAATATGTCCCCCGACTATTATCTCCGGTATCCTCAAGGTCGGCTGGGCATCTGAGACCGGAGCGCCCTGACCGTCCTTGCCGCACGTGCCTATGGAAAAGCCCTGATCATTGCCAACCATGTCTATCATCCTGAGGACGTCGGGGCCGTTTCCTGTAAGGGTCGCGCCCCGTACAGGCTCCCCAATGCTCCCCTTTTCTATGAGATAACCCTCTGTCACCTCAAAGACGAAATCGCCGTTTACCGTGTTTACCTGTCCTCCACCCATCTTCTTGACAAACAACCCTTTTTCTACCGATTTAACAATCTCTTCAGGGCTTCCAAGGCCTGGCGCTATCAGGGTATTGGTCATCCTTGGTATCGGCTGATGCTGAAATGACTGCCTTCTCCCGTTGCCTGTAGAGGTCACGCCGTCCTTCATTGCGGTCAGCCTGTCGTACATATAACCCTTGAGGACACCGCTATCTATCAGCACCCTTTTTCTGGATTCGGTCCCTTCATCATCGAAGGCAAAGGAGCCGCGTCTTCCAGGGAGGGTAGAATCGTCAACAACAGTTATCAGTTTCGATGCTATCTGCTCCCCGATCTTACCTGTATATACCGAAAGCCCCTGCTGGGCCAGGTCTGCCTCAAGGCCATGCCCTACAGCCTCATGGACCATCGTCCCGCCGGCATCCGATGAGAGCACCACCGGCATCTTTCCTGCGGGCGCCTTTCTTGCGGAGAGCATCATGATACCTCTCCTGCATGCGGCAGATGCCACCTCCTCAGGAGAAACTACATCAAATATCTCGAAGCCTGCATGGCCGCCTACGGGCTCGTATCCGGTCTGGACAACATCTCCATCCGCAGCCACCACCTGGACCAGAAACACAGTCCCGACCCTACGGTCTTCGCATAAGAGTCCTTCGGAGTTGGCAATGGTCACCTCCTGAAGAGAGTCTCTGTATATAACGGCTGCCTGCCTTATCCTATTGTCATACCCTCGCGCCGTCCTGTTGGCCCTTTCCACGAGTCCTGCTTTTTCTGTTACAGGTATATCCCACGGCGCTTTTTTAATATCAAACCTTATAGACGCCTCTTTTTTTCTAAGGTCCATCACTGTAGCGTGGATGTCGCCTCTTGCCGCCTTGGCAGCAAATTCGGCCAGCGAAAGGAGGGACCCTTCAGAGAGGTCGTTGGAAAAGGCATAAGCAGACCTCTTGTTGAATATCACCCGTATGCCGGCGCCGCTGTCTATCCCCGATATCACCTTTTCAATCCTGTTGTCCTCGCAAGTTATAGAGGTGGTTATAGACCTCTCCACGAAGATATCAGCGAACTCTCCACCCTCTTTAAGGGCAGCCTTCAGAATCTTTTTAAAGTCTATATTTACAGACATGTCCCCTCTGCTTGCCTATTAAGCGTCTTGATATAATGGGTTTGAGCAAACTTTTTTCTCACAAAGGATAGCATGATGCAGACAAAATGGAAAGGGGTATTGATTTTTCCATCTAAATCGTCTCTAATGCCGATATGACAATGGAGCGGATATCCAAAGGTAAACAGGGGGAAGATGCGGCTGCCTCCTTTCTTGCCAAAGAGGGTTACAAGATAGTTGAACGCAATTTTCGATGCCCTCTTGGCGAGATAGACATTGTAGCCGTAGACAAAGGTATCCTGGTATTTGTGGAGGTCAAGACCCGAAGCTCCAATAAATTCGGGCTTCCCGAAGAGGCCGTGAATCGGAGGAAACAACACCAGATAATAAAAGCCGCCCAGTTCTATATCTCAAGGAAAAAGCTGTTTAACTCCCCTGCAAGGTTTGATGTAGTGGCTGTGATTCTGTCAGGTGAACAAATTGATGTGAGGGTGATCAGGAATGCGTTTGAGATTGGTTAAAGACCATGAGAAAAATATATTTAAATTTTCCTTGATTTAAAGAAGATTTTTGATTGATTGTCTTTGCAATGAAGAAAGATTTACCAAAACAGATGAGGCTGGGGACATCGGTTACTGAAGCCATCCAGGTTTCTCTATCACTCTCCGACACAAAGGCCAGAAAGAGCGGAATACGGGGCCTTCTGGAATGATGCAAGGCCTTTGGGTTAAAAGAAGGGTTGATTATAAGAGGCGCTACAGCCGAAGAATTAGAGTACGATGGAGTTGCCATTAACGCTGTACAGGTGTTTGCTGAAATAGCAAGGCGGGATGGGGCATAACACTTCCAAAACCTTGTCCAAGGCTGCCAGCATTTCGGATTGTTTTGTTGGATGAAAATGTGTTATCTTCAAGCATCATGAAACAAGCAGGACGTGCGGTAGATGATTTTTCAAGCCCCAATTTTCTATAGGAGATGATATGGCAAAATCTCAACTGACTTTTCCAGACTACCTAAGCCAGGACACTGAATTTAAAAAATATGGAAGAAATGACGTAGCTATCTTCGCACTATCAATGTATTTAGGTATTGATGAAGTAGATGAATTTGTTTCAAGCTCCTTGACCGAACATCCTAGTGATAAAGATATAGATATATTTTATATTGACCTGAGTAAGGGGCGTGCCGCTATCGTGCAGATGTATATATCAAATAAATTCGGAAATTCCGCTGCCCCATCCAAAAAGGCAAGCGATTTAAATACCGCATGCGCTTGGACTTTCTCAGCAGACGAAACGACTATTCCAAATAAAATTCGTCCTAAGGCAATAGAGCTGAGAAATGCAATTATTAACGATGAAATTGAAAGAATTGATTTTCTATATGTACACAATTGCAAAGAATCAGTAAATGTTGAAAACGAACTCAAAACAGTCACTGATGGCGCAAGAGACAAAATCATTGCACTCACAGGAAGAAAACCACATAAGATACAGCTCGTTTACAAGGAGATTGGAATCAAGGCAATTGAAGATTTATATAGAGCTACAGATAAAGAAATCTTAGTAGAAGATGTATTGTCTTTGCCTAAAGGTGATTTTATCAAGGAAAAAGGTGACGATTGGCAAGCAATCCAATTAACAATAGAGGGTAACTGGATAAGAGAGCTTTATTTGAATAATGGAGATAATTTATTTAGCGCGAACTATAGAGATTACTTAGGTTCTTTTAAAAGAAAAGGCAATATAAATTATGAAATAGCGAAAACAGCCGAGAAAGAACCTCAAAGTTTTTGGGTATATAATAATGGAATAACCGCATTAACCAATAAGATAATAACAAATAAAAAGATTCAATTTCATGGCTTGTCCATCATTAATGGAGCACAAACAACCGGTGCACTTGCCGAAGCGTCAGAAGAAAAAGCAAAATCAATAAAGGTTTCATTAAGAGTTGTAGAATGTAAGAATAAGGAAAAAGTCAATAAAATAATAAAATACAATAACACGCAAAACGAAATAAAAGCATTCGATAAACGTTCTGGCGACAAAACGCAAAAAAGGCTTGCTAAAGATTTTTTTGAGAAGTACTCCATTAATTACGTCCATAGAAGAAAACAAACAAGGGCACCTAAAAACGCCATTACAGCCCACTCCGTTGCCCCTATTTTATGTTCATTTCACGGAGAGCCTAACATAGCACATAGACATGCAACAGAAATCTTTTTACAAGACGATATTTACAAGAAAGTTTTCAACGACATCATTAAAGTAGAACATATATTTTTATTAAAGAAATTGAGTACAGCCATCGATGAATACAAGAAATATTTAAATGATAGAGTAAAAGAAGGTGAGGCAACGGAAGATGACAAAGATCAACAAGAACTTCTAAAATACTCAGCTTCTAAAACCTTTATATTTTATATAATTGGTCGGCTTGCAGAAGTTATATTGAATAGAAGAGTTACAAATCTTTATAACTGGATGGCAAAGACTGACCTAATTTCACAAGATAATACTTCGATCGCAAAAGGATGGCGCGAAGTAATACAAACAATATTACCCCATATAGTGTTTGTCCTTAAGCAAAAAAAGGATAAGGATAATATTACTAACCCATTTTACGAAGTACCAAGAAGTTTTGAACACTCAAAAAAAGTTGGCGATGAATTAAAAGCCTTATTATCGTCCCTGTTGCCAACAATAGGAAAGCAATTTGATAATATAAGGAAACGAACAATAATTTAATGTCGATTTATAAGGGGAAGGCAATATGGAAGTGTTTCAGGCATACGGTAGAACAGATGTAGCTTATAAAATGGATATACAACCGATAAAGGAAATCACAGCAAAAATCTTGTTGGGGGACTGCAAGAAAGTCTTGAAAACATTGGAGGACAACTCCGTTGATCTTATCGTAACATCCCCACCCTATGCCGACAGCAGGTCAGGCACTTACGGCGGAATAAAGCCGGATAAGTATGTCGAATGGTTCTTGCCCATAACTGCTGAACTTTTGCGCGTCTTAAAACCTTCTGGGACTTTTATACTTAACATCAAAGAAAAAGTCGTTGACGGCGAAAGACACACCTACGTAATAGAACTCATTCTGGAAATGAGGAAACAAGGGTGGTTGTGGACAGAGGAGTTTATCTGGCACAAGAAAAATTGCTATCCCGGCAAATGGCCTAATCGGTTCAGAGATTCTTGGGAAAGGCTTCTACAATTCAACAAAAGCAAGCAATTCAATATGTATCAAGAAGAGGTAATGGTTCCAGTAGGTGATTGGGCCAAAACAAGGCTTAAAAACCTAAGCGAAACCGATTTGAGACGAGATAATTCAAAGGTTGGAAGCGGTTTCGGGAAAAAGATAGCGAACTGGATTGGCAGGGACAAGGCGTATCCGACCAACGTTCTTCGCTTGGCAACAGAGTGTGCAAATAAGAATCATAGTGCAGTGTTTCCTGAAGCCCTTCCTGAGTGGTTTGTGAAACTATTTACAAAAGAAGGTGATTGGATTTTAGATCCATTTATGGGGTCAGGGACAAGTATTAAAGTGGCTCAAAGAATGATGAGAAACTCAATTGGCATCGAAATATTGAAAGAATATTATGATATGGCAAAGGCTGACGTTAACGAAAAAGAATATCTACTTTTAGAGGAGCAAGCCGAATATGAACCCAATCGGAATAAACGAAGTCGTAAAGTATGTTGAAGAAAATATCGGCAGTTTCCATACAAAAAGGCTGCAAAACCTTGAGCTGCTTCAGTTAAACAAGATACTAAAAAGAAAAAATCCTTACCTATTCAAGGCCAAGAACATCTTGACTGCGCAGGATTTGGTCAAGGTACTTTTGGATGCCCATCTATCATCTCAGGAAGAAACCATCTTTGGAGAATTCCTTGAGGGACTTGCGAGGTTCATATGCGGAACAGTTTATAGCGGTAAAAAATCCTCTGCAGAGGGAATTGATTTAGAGTTCAGCAATGAGGGCATTCATTACCTTGTTTCCATAAAATCAGGACCAAACTGGGGAAACAGTGGTCAAATCAATGATATGAAAAAAGCCTTTAACAAGGCAATAAAAATTCTGAAAACCAATAATCCAAGAATTCATATAATTGCTGTCAATGGTTGTTGTTACGGAAAAACAAAAAAGATAGAAAAAGACGGTTATCAAAAACTGTGCGGACAGAGATTCTGGGAGTTTGTTTCAGGCAGTGAAAATCTATACACTGACATTGTAGAACCCTTGGGACATAAGGCGAAAGAAAAAAATGATAAATTCTTCGAGTCATACGCTCAGATAATCAACAAGTTTACTCACCAGTTCATGAACGATTTCTGCGTTGATGGAAAGATCAACTGGGAAAAATTGGTCAAATTCAATTCCGGCAAGTAATCAAAATACAAAAACTATGGTTCTTTCGTAATCAAGTTGAAATCTTAGGGTCAAGTAGTCCGCGGGGGAATATGGGTGTCGCGTCTACTCTTTTTAAGAATCGGCCATATTAGCCTGACGCCGGAGGAGAGTGGGGTTGCGGCGGGGAGGAGTCTAAACTATGTTTAAACCAAAATATTCTATTACAAATCATATCCTGAATAATCTCATCAAGACGGCAGAGGCAAAGGCTGTGCTTGATAACGCCTATCTTGTCCCAAAGTGGGAAGTGGCTTTGCGGAGAGAGGCCTTGATTAAAAATGCCCATGCCTCCACTGCCATAGAAGGCAATCCCCTTTCACTTGAGCAGGTCTCCGAGCTGGCGATGGGCAGGGATATAATGGCCACAAGAAAGGCAAAGGCGGAGGTTTTGAATTATCTGAAACTGCTTGAAGACCTGCCAAAGCTGACTGAAGATAAAAAGATAACAGAAAAAGTAATATTGAAAATCCATAAGCTTATTACAAAAGATGTCCTTGAAAGTCCAACGGATAGTGGGGTTTATAGGAAGCGTCAGGTGATTATCGGAAACAGATTGACAGGCGCTGTCACGTTCCGTCCGCCTGATACTGAAAAAGTCCCTGTTTTAATGAGAGGATTTGTTGCATGGTTGAACAGCAGGGATGCATCGGAGACAAACCCTGTGCTGGCCGCAGGTATAGGCCATTATGAGTTTGTAAGGATTCATCCTTTTATAGATGGGAACGGACGAACAGCAAGGTCATTGGCGAGCCTTATCCTATACCTGAGAGGGTTTGACACAAAGAGGTTTTTTGCTCTTGATGATTATTATGACAGCGATAGACAGTCATATTACAAGGCGCTCCAAAGCGTGGACTCAAAAACAGTGGATATAACGGAATGGCTGGAATATTTTACCTATGGCGTGGCTTTGCAGATAGAGAAGGTAAAGGAAAGGGTTTTATCTCTGAGCAGTGATCTCAAACGGAAGCAATTGAAGGGTCAGGTAGCCCTGACCGAGCGACAGATGAAGATTGTGGAGAGAATAAATAATCATGGATACATCACTAATAAAGAAATCCGAGAGATGTTTGAGCTTTCCGATGAGGGAGCGCTGAAAGAAATTAAAAAGCTATTATCTCTTGAGGTGATAAAGTCAGAGGGCAAGGGACGTAATGTCAGATATCTCCTTGCCTGAGTTGGCGATTAGGTTGGCTATTGAGTTGGCGATTAAGATAATTTGAAGGCGGCCTCAACCCCTTAAGTGGGAATTCATAGGTGTCGCGTCTACACTTTTTACAAGCTCAAATCTAATTTTCCCTCTCTCCCCCTCCAAACCCTCTCCAATCGCCCCTTCGCAAATCCGCCATCGTCTTTAACCACGGAGAACTCAGAGGAAGCCTACTGATATAAAAGATATTAAAAAAAGATGCAAATCGGGAGAGATAAGGGATAAGCTGCTTGGGTGGGAATCAGGCAGTGAACTAAGGCCTGACTTTCAACTCTTCCAGCAACTTCTTATACAACACCAATATCCTTGGAAGCGCATCGTATATCTCTTCTGCCGTGGATTCATTATAGGTATGAGTCGTCAGAGTCATCAGATTCCTCAGATTCCTCAGTTCTATCATTTCCAGCCATGTTGTTTCTTCATCTATCAACCCTAGTTGAAAAGCCCCTTTAAAGCTGTCCCTTGGGGAATAAACCGTTATCCCCTGCTCCTCAAGAAAGGCCTTGAGGGTCTTCCATGCAAGTTCAAAGGTAAACTCAAAACGTTGAATGGCAGAATCCCGCATGTATTCGTTTTTCTCCTGTTCCAAGACATCGGAAAACTTGCCTACGGCACGTTCGAACTGCTGGAGAAGCGCCTGAAATTTATTGCTCATATATGGTCTCCATATTCTTCCGTGCCTCTATCGCGAAATCCTTTGGAACCCTGGAGAAGTCGACTATATCCAACTTTTGCAGTATCGGAATCTCTTCCAGTTCCCCCCTTATCCTCGCCATGACCCCGAAAGGGACACTGCCATCAGCCTCTATTCCGATATCTAAATCCGATCTGGATGTAGCCTTGCCGCTTACCCTGGAGCCAAAATAAAATACCCTGAAATGTTCATAAGACAGGTTGCGCTTAACTGAACCGATTATCCGATTTGTCAGGTCTTCGTTGTTTATCAACATAAGTTCCTCAATATCTTGATAGACTTAGCACAGTGATATTTACAAGTCAACCGGGAGGGTTTACTTGCCACCCCAATTATTAGACAATGGGCGTTACCTCCCCAAAATATCCGTCAACTCAATCATCTCCAGATCCACCATCTTGCATGTCCCCAACACCTCATCCAGGTCGGTCAGGACTATCCTGTTCTTGACCTGCCCTACCATCTTTCCGCTTTCCCCTCTAAGAAGGGCCTCGACAGCGCTTCTACCAAGCCGGCTTGCCAGTATCCTGTCAAAGACGGTCGGAGAGCCGCCCCTCTGGAGGTGACCCAACACCGTTATCCTGATATCGTACCCGATCCTGTCCTTTAACTGGTTTTCAACCTCATAAGCAGACATGGCCCCTTCAGCAACCATTATGATGCTGTTCGTCCTTCCCTCTTTGAAACGCGCGTAAAGCCTCTCAGCTATTTTCCCAAGGTCAAACCCGATCTCAGGGATAATGGCGACCTCAGCCCCGCATGCTATGGCGGACATGGCGGCGAGATACCCGCAGTTCCTTCCCATAACCTCAATGATGAAGGCCCTGTCATGGGACGATGCCGTGTCCTTTATCATGTCAACTGCGCCAACTATCACATTCAATGCGGTATCTGCGCCTATAGAGATATCGGTCCCGAATATATCGTTGTCTATGCTGGCTGGTATCCCTATAACCGGCATTCCCATTCCGGCAAGGACGTTTGCGCCCCGCAGAGATCCATCGCCGCCGATTACAACCATCCCTTCTACTCCAAGCCCAAATAAGTTGCTTACAGCCTTAAGCTGTCCTGCTTCAGTCTTAAACTCCTCGCACCTCGCACTTTGCAGGATGGTTCCTCCCCGTTGTATCACGCCGCTCACAGCCCTGGAGTCCATGATACTGTATTTTCCGTTTAGGACCCCCGTATATCCACGCAGAAAACCGTAAACCTCACACCCCTGGTCCAGGGCGGTTTTCACTACCGCCCTGACTGCCGCATTCATCCCGGAGGAGTCTCCCCCGCTTGTTATAACCCCGATGCGTTTCATAGAACCTCCGGCCTCACCCAAATAACTAACAGAGATTAACAAGGCGGCCCCCCCTTGTCAACGGTATTTACCCTTTACATGCCCCGCCTTTTTTGTTAATTTTAAGGCATGGAGAAGCTCAGAGTATCTCTTGCCCAGATAAACCCCACAGTCGGCGACCTGGCCGGTAATACAAAAAAGATCATCGAATATATACATAAGGGAAGAGAGCAGGGGGCTGACATAGTTGCCTTCCCTGAGATGGCGGTAACAGGGTATCCGCCGGAAGACCTCCTTTTAAAGCCCGGCTTCATCAGGGATAATCTGGAGGCGCTCAAAGCCATTCAGAAAGAGACCAGGGGAATAACCGCCGTTGTCGGGTTTGTGGATGGTGAAAAAGAGATATACAACGCTGCCGCTGTCCTTCACGATGGTGCGCTCTCCGCAGTTTACAGGAAGATGTACCTGCCGAACTACTCAGTATTCGACGAGGAGAGGTACTTTAAGAAAGGGAAAGAACCACTTATCGTGACATTAAAGGGTATAGATATCGGGATAAGCATCTGTGAGGATATATGGTACCCTGAAGGGCCTGTCATGATCGAGGCCATGGCTGGGGCGGAGGTAATAATAAATATAAACGCCTCTCCCTTCTATTATAAAAAGTGGAAAGTAAGGGAGGAGATGGTATCATCGAGGGCCGCTGATAGTTCAGTGGCAATAGCCTATGTCAATGCAGTCGGCGGGCAGGATGAGCTGATATTCGACGGGCACAGCATGGTCTTCGACAGACAGGGAAATATCATGGCAAGGGGAAGGTCCTTTGAAGAGGAGATGATAACGGTAGATATAGCCAAGGGGTCAGGGGTAAGGGGTAAGGGGCCAGGAGATAAAACAATAACTACCGTCAGAAGGATTGCTCTGCCGGAGATTGATATTAGATCTGCATATCCAATCCTCTCTGCTACCGGGGAAGTTACCCCTCCGTCTTTGATAGAGGAGGTTTACAATGCCCTTGTACTCGGGACAAGGGACTATATGTCAAAGAACGGGTTTAAAAAGGCGATTATTGCCCTGAGCGGCGGAATTGATTCGGCGCTGGTAGCCGCCATTGCGGTTGAAGCCATTGGGGCTGATAACGTCACCACAGCCTTCCTTCCATCATACTGCACCTCAAGGGAAAGCAGGGAGGATGCGGAAATGGTTGCCCGGAACCTTGGGATTAAACTCCTTACCATCCATATCCGGGACACCTTTGAATCCTACCTTAACGACCTGAAGGAGGTGTTCAGTGGGGTCAACCCTGACACCACTGAGGAAAACCTTCAGGCAAGGACAAGGGGAAACATAATCATGGCCCTTTCCAACAAGTTCGGCTGGCTCGTGCTGACCACAGGGAATAAGAGCGAGATGAGCGTCGGTTATGCAACCCTGTACGGGGACATGGCAGGAGGGTTTGCGGTCATAAAGGATGTTCCAAAAACCATGGTCTACGAGCTTTGCCGGTACATAAACTCCATCAAGGAGAGGGAGATAATCCCTGAAACTGTCCTGACAAAGGCGCCTACCGCAGAACTGAAACCGAACCAGAGAGACCAGGACACCCTCCCCCCTTATGACGTACTGGATTCAATACTAAAGGGCTATATAGAGGAGAACAAAGGGATCGAAGAGTTAGTCTCCCTTGGTTTCCAGGTTGAGACGGTCAGAAAGGTGATCCGCATGGTAGACTCCTCTGAATACAAGAGAAGACAGGCTGCTCCTGGAATAAAGATAACTCCAAGGGCCCTTGGAAAGGACTGGAGAATGCCGATAACCAACAGGTATGAGAGTTCTTAGGAGCATATGGCGGATATCACATCTAATAAAACCCCATTTTACCAGTCTCTTCTTGAGTCAATAAAAAAAGGTGTAAAAAAAACTGCGGTGACAGGCGCAGCCGGTTCATTCCCGTCAGCCCTTATAGCAAAACTTAAAAGAGATACGGACGGCCCATTTCTCATTGTAACGCCTCTGCCCGAAGAGGCGGAAAGGGTTGCAGAAGACATCTCCTTCTTTTTGCCTGGTTCTGTCCATCTATTCCCATCATGGGAAACCCTCCCCTTTGACAGGGTTTCGCCATCACTGGAAACCATGGGAGACCGGGTTTCCGCCATATATGCCCTCATGACAGGATCTCCGATAATTGTGGCGCCTGTTTCTGCCCTTATGCAGATGGTACCCCCAAGGGATTTTCTCAACTCCTCTATGGACTACCTGGAGTCGGGTGAAGAGACAGACCTTGAATCCCTTGTTGAGAAGCTTTCAAATGGAGGGTATTCGAGGGTCAGTATGGTGCAGGAAATGGGGGAGTGGAGCAGAAGGGGCGGGATCATAGACATATTCCCCCCTTCCACAGAAAACCCTGTCAGGGTTGAGTTCGTGGGGGATTTGGTAGAGTCTATAAGGGAGTTTGAGCCTGCATCCCAGAGGTCTGTAAAGAACCTGAACTCCGTCATTATATTGCCGGTTGGCGATCAGCCCATGCTTCGACAGGCTCAGCATGAACGGGAAATAAACGTTCGCCCTGAGCTTGTCGAAGGGCAGATGCACAGTGATGTCAACCTCTTCAATTACCTTCCGAAATCGGCCCCTGTCTTCCTTCTGGAGCGTGCCGGCATTGAGGATGAACTGAAGAGGATCGAAAAGGAGACAGAGGAGAGAAGGACAAGTCTGGAAGAAGACGGGGGATTACAAGGGTTGCCCCTACGCACCGATGAGCTGCTGTCTATCCTTAATGGATATCTAAATGTAGATATGTCGAGGCTTGCCGTAGGGGCAGTTGGCGAGACCCCGCTGCATTTCGATGTAAAGAGCAACGAGGACATACGGCTTGGCCTTACAAAGAAGGATGGGGCCTTCGACAGATTCGTGGAGCTAAGCCGGGGGTGGCTCAGGGAGGGGATGAGGGTGGTCATAACATCCCACACTCCCGGGCAGGCCGAGAGGGTCGAAGAGCTTCTAAAGGGGAAGGACATGGGAGCCAGGAGGGTCTGGAGCTATGACATCTTCTCCCTTCCTGATACTCCTGGCCTTTTTGCAGCTACAGGGCTGCTGAACCAGGGCTTCAGGGTTTCATCAGAACGGCTTGTCATCGTCACAGAAGAGGAGATATTTGGCCAGAGGGTGAGGCTCAGGCAGGTGAAAGCCAAGACCTCCGCCTTTATAACATCCCTCTCGGACCTCAAGGTAAACGACCCAATAGTACACATAGACCATGGGATAGGGATACACCGTGGGCTTCAGAAACTGAATATAGGAGGGGTGGACGGAGACTTCCTCCTTATCGAATATGCTGGGAAGGATAAGCTCTACCTGCCGATATACCGGATGGACCAGGTCCAGAAGTACACTGGTGGAGAGGGGCCGACACTTGACAAGCTGGGCGGGACCTCCTGGGACAAGGTAAAGAAGAGGGTCAAGGAAAAGATAAAGGAGATGGCAGCGGAGCTCCTGGATATATATGCTGCAAGAAAGGTGATGGAGGGTTTCTCCTACTCCCCTCCTGATCACTACTTTGATGAGTTTGAGGCGGCCTTTGAGTACGAGGAGACCCCCGACCAGATGGAGGCGATCAAAGACGTCATAGGCGACATGACCGAGCCGAAGCCTATGGACAGGCTTGTATGCGGAGACGTGGGGTACGGGAAGACCGAGGTGGCCATCAGGGCCGCATTCAAGGCGGTGCTGGACGGAAAGCAGGTTGCCGTCCTCGTCCCGACTACGGTCCTTGCATCCCAGCACCTCCAGACCTTCCAGGGGAGGATGTCGTCCTTCCCGGTAAAGATAGAGATGCTGTCACGGTTCAAGTCTCCAAAGGAACAGAAGGAGATCGTAAAAAGGCTTCGGGAAGGCGGGATAGATATAGTAATAGGCACCCACAAGCTTTTACAGAAAGACATAGTATTTAAAGATTTAGGGCTGATAGTTGTGGACGAGGAGCAGAGGTTCGGCGTCACCCACAAGGAGAAACTGAAGAAGCTGAGGAAGCAGGTGGATGTCCTTACCCTCACTGCAACACCAATCCCCCGCACCCTTCATATGTCGCTGATGGGGATCCGCGACCTCTCCGTGATAAACACCCCTCCTGAGGACAGGCTCGCGATAAAGACATTTGTGAACAAGTTCAGCGATGATATCATTAAAGAGGCGGTAGAGAGGGAACTTAGGCGGGGAGGGCAGGTCTTCTTCGTCCATAACAGGGTTGAGAGCATCGGCACCATGGCAGACCACCTGCACGCCTTGGTTCCTGATGCGAAGATCGCCGTGGGCCACGGCCAGATGGATGAGCATGAACTGGAGAAGGTCATGCTCTCATTCATGAACGGTGAAAAAAACATCCTCCTCTGCACCACCATAATAGAGTCAGGCCTGGACATCCCTGCTGCCAACACCATCATTATTAACAGGGCTGACACCTTCGGCCTCTCCCAGCTCTATCAGCTTAGGGGGCGTGTGGGAAGGTCAAAGCACAGGGCGTATGCATACCTCCTTGTCCCTGCCGAAGAGACCATAACAGGGGATGCCAGGAAGAGGCTTGAGGTTATTCAGGAGCTTACTGAACTTGGTTCAGGTTTCAAGATAGCGGCCCATGACCTGGAGATAAGGGGGGCCGGAAACCTCCTTGGTGGAGAGCAGTCCGGTCAGATCGAGGCGGTAGGGTTTGACCTGTATACCCAACTCCTTGAAGAGGCTGTGGCGGAGCTGAAAGGTGAGGAGAACATACCGGATGTGGAGCCGAATATAAACCTATGCGTTGCGGCATACATCCCTGATGACTATATAGATGACGTAAATGAAAGGCTTGTCATATACAAGAGGCTTGCCTCTGTCAAGGAAGATTTCGATGTGGCGGAGATAGCTGATGAACTTAGGGACCGCTACGGCCCACTTCCTCAGCTTGTTGAAAACCTTCTCACTATGATGGAGATAAAGAGGGTCATCAGAAAGGCCTTGGTCACGTCAATAGATGCTGCCAAGGGGCGTGTTTCCATAACCTTCGATCCGCGTACTCCTGTAAAGCCTGAAAAGGTCATAGAGCTTTTAAAGGAGAAGAAGGACAGGATCAAGTTCACCCCCAGCAACCAGCTAATCATCTTCCTCAAGGACGAGACCCTGGAAGGGGTATATAAAGAGGTCAGGAATACGCTGGAGAGGCTGGTTTGACAGTCCCTAATGATGTGTTGCTTCGAGTTTTTCAACCCTTGTTTTGAGTTTTGATACATCCGTTTCCATTGCCTGGTCTTTTTTATCAAGTTCCCGATATGTAAGCTTAAGCATTTCTTTGACCTCTTTAATATCGGATTTGACTTCTTCTCTAAGATCATCAATCTTTTTATTCAGGACCTGATGGCCTTCGACAACCACGTCAAGTTTATGTTGAAAATCCTCTGAAAGGACCCCTATATATCTTTGGGTTTCCTGTGAGAACTCCTCCTTGAGCTCCTTCATATACTTTTTGATTTCGTCACTCATCGAAGACCTCCTCAAACCATTTGGACAAGGCCAACTATACTCAAAGCATTCTCTTCAGTCAACCATAAAAACAAAACCCCCGAAGGATCGCTCCTCCGGGGGTCTGTAGGGAAATCAGATCAAACCTGTAAAATTAGAACGCAACCTGAAGCTGAAGAACTAAATCTGTTGCTGCATCCTGCTTAGCAGCAAAGTCGCTGCTTGGTGTAAACATTGCATAGTAAGCATGAACTCCGGTGCTCTTGGTGACCGCATACCATGCCTGAAGGTTCATCTCGCTGCCAATCGCTGTCTTTCCATTTGCCATGTCTTCTGCTGAGGAGAAGTTCCAGTACTCTGCAAGGAACTTCAACCCTTCAACCGGCTCTGCGCTCGCATTTATAGAAAAAGCCTTGAGACCGGATCCTAAGCTTCCTTCTACGATATCTGTTATACCGTAATTTGAATGCTGGTTTGAGCTTGCATGCTTGGAATAAAAGAGGTGATCAAATGCAGTGTCATCAGTGCTTGTGTCCTGTCCGCTGAGTTGGTCATATTCTGCGCCGATCCTGAGCTTTGCTACATCAGGAAGGGAGTAACCTGCAACAACCCAGATTGCGCTGGCCTTCTTCTTCGCAGTTGAAGTAGAATCTCCGCTCTGGAGGGCGAACTCTGCATCCCAGTCGATATTCATTGCAGCTCCGTTTGCACGTACGCCGTAGGTAAAGAAGTTCTGACCTGTAGTTGCTGCAGCGGCCAACTCTTTCTTCTGCATTGCATAAACATCAATACCAGTTACAGGGATGCTCTTTATTGTTGCATAGATACCGTTTAACGTGCCGTTTACATCGGTTGCAGCGCTGTTTCTGTCTACACCTGTTACAGAAAAGCCGTTAACAGAAACAGCATCGATATTGTAACCCAGTATCCAGCCGTCAAATGTCTGGCCTGCCCCCCAGTCGTTTGCGGCAACCAGTCTCTGGTTTCCAAGTACTATCTTCTGACGTCCAGCCTTGAACAGCAAAGGCTGATCAAAGAGTTTGTCTACAACAACATATCCCTGATAGAGTCCAACTAAATCGCTATCTGCGGTTACGGAATTAACAGTTGTAACACCTGCAGTAGTGGTTGATGTTGTTGATACTCCGTTAGTGAAAGTCGGTCCGCTGGAACCCCAGTTCCTGTTGTTCTCGATAGATACATACGCCTTGACCCTCTCATCTACCTTTGCGTCTACATTTACCCTGGTCCTCTGGGTGATTGCATTTTTCACATCACCAGCATCAGCGTTGTAATCCTTGTTGTTTGTCCACTGATCCCTGAGCCTGATCTCTCCGCTGATCTTCAAGTCTGTCCCTTCGGCAAATGCTGTTCCAGCAAGGGATGCTACAAATACGCCTGCTACTGCTAAAGCTGAAATCTTTTTCATTCCTTCCCTCCGTTTTTTAATTTTGATCCGATGGCTTGACACCACCCATACTCTGATCCTCTACCTCTCCGGGTAAAATCCCTGATGGGAAGGGGATGTTCGTTAGGCGCATCGTGTTACGCCACTACATACTCAACATAATCAACAAAAACAAGTTTGCCGCCTGTCCATCACCACCTTTCTGTACAGAGTTAACTATCTTTACAAGCTGGATACTGGTAGAATTGACGCAAGGGTAACAACGATTATTGCTGTTGTCAAGCTTTTTTTACAGCTTTTTTACCTGTCAAGTTACTCCCCAAAAATGCTATTGTTCTACTCTACCTCTGGCCTTATGTTGTCTTAAGTTTCTTCTTTTGTGTTTAGAACCCGACTCCAAGCTTGAGCGAGTAAGCAGGAACCTCTGCAAAGTCGGCCTCTGCAACCATGTTTATCAATCCAAGACTGACCTTCATCCCTGCAAAGTATTTGGTCTCAGTGATGCTCTCCTTTTTTAGAAGATTGAGCGGTATGTTCTTAGGGTCACTCTCAATCTTCACCTGGCCGACACCTGCGTAAGGAGTCAGGATGGCAAACCCCTTGCTTATCGAAATATCGTACCCCATGGTATTGAGGTCGAGGTTTTCAACACCGTTCAGCTTGGTATATGTTCCTCTGACTGCCACAGCCGGCATTGTAATTCCGCCCTTTAAAAAGGCCCATTTCAACTCGCCGCCCCACAGGGAGATGTTGGTGCTTGGGATAGAGGAGTAGATGGCGCCAAGGTCTATTCCAAAAGGAAGCCCCTTCTGGACGTGCAGTCTTGGGATAGGAAGGATGCCTGGAAAGTCGCCCATCTGTTTCCAGTAGCTCTTGTCCTCATTGATGTCCAGCGCCGTTGCCTCAACGCCAATGTCAAATCCGAGAATGCCAAGAGGCTCTGCCGGGGCCATCGGAAAGTAGGAAAGACCGAAACCTATTTCCTTGCTCAGGTCTTTGAAATCCTGCTGAACACCGCCGAGTTTTGACGGATCCAGATCTACGGCCCATGCGGACACGGAAACAATCAGCATTGCCGCCATTAACAATAAAATCTTTTTCATTTAACCCTCCTTATTAGTATAGGTCGGTAGACTTTATCTCAGGCCTTTTGAAATGTCAATCCCGTTTACTCAGGCGGATTGTGGCGTAAATGACGCTCAGGGAGAGGATGGTCAGGATGATGACGAGATAATTCGCAAGGGAATATTCTCCTGACTGGGTAGCAGAATATATGGCAATCGGCATGGTTGCCGTCTTCCCGGGTATATTTCCGGCCAGCATCAGGGTTGCGCCGAACTCCCCAATCCCCCTTGCAAAGGACAGGACAATCCCTGCGAGGAGCCCCCTCCATGCCAGCGGCAGGGTCACTTTTAAGACTGTTTCAATCTCCCCCTTGCCGAGGAGAAGGGACGCCTTTTCGAGTTCTGAGTTTACTGAATCTACCGCCGCCCTGGCGGTCTTGGCCATCAGAGGGAAGGAAACCACGAAAGAGGCAACAGCCGCTGCCTGCCAGGTAAATGCAACGGCCCATCCAGTCCAGTTATAAATAATCTTCCCTAATAAACCGTGCCTCCCCAATATAAGGATCAGGTAATAGCCTGTTACCGTAGGCGGCAGGACCATAGGGAGTGTTATTATTGCATCAATAACGTCCTTTGCAAAAAAATCCTTCCTTGACAGCATGTAACCCAATACAGTACCTGTAAGCGCCACAAGGATGGTAGATATTAGTGACACCTGGATCGAGAGTCTTAAAGGCTGCCAGACCGTTTCCAGGATAGTTGTTGTCATGTCTGCAAGGCCCTCACCTCAGTATCCTGCTCAGGAAGCTCTTAGTCCTATCGTTCTTGGGACTGGTAAATATATCCTCAGGCGCAGATGTCTCTATTATATCTCCGTCGGCGAAGACCACCACCCTGTCTGCCGCCTCTCTTGCAAATCCCATCTCATGGGTCGATATAATGGTTGTCATCCCCTCATTGACCATATCCTTTATGACAGAGAGTACCTCCCCTACCATCTCGGGGTCAAGGGAAGCGGTAGGTTCGTCAAAGAGCATGGCCTCCGGTTTCATTGCCAGCGCCCTTGCAATGGCCACCCTCTGCTGCTGCCCGCCGGAGAGGTTCTCAGGGTGGGCGTCCGCCTTGTTTGCCATGTTTATCCTCGAAAGGAATGATATGGCATCTTCCATAGCCTTGTCTCTGGACACACCAAGAACCTTTACAGGGGCCTCTATGATGTTTTCTATAACGGTCATGTGGGGAAAGAGGTTGAACTGCTGGAACACCATCCCCACTTTCAGCCTTACCTGCCTTATCGCCTCCATATCGGAGCTGGATGGCTTTGGTCGGCTTATGGAATGGAGGGCAATCCCGTCCACCTCAATCTCCCCGCCCTGGAAGGTCTCCAGCCCGTTGATGCATCGAAGGAGCGAGCTTTTCCCGCTCCCGGACGGGCCGATAAGGACTACCACCTCCCCTTTTTTAACGTCAAGGGATATCCCCTTGAAGAGGTGATGATCACCGTAATATTTATGCAGGTTCCTAACTTTAATCATAATAAAATCAGCAGTAAGCCTCAGTGAACATTGAATTTTTGCAGCCCATCGATGTTTTCAAAGTCTATAATAATAAGACCGCTGTGTCAATTAATCCAGTTGGGGACCCTCTCTCGTTTCACTCCACCTGGTTCGTGGGGGGATGGTTTTCAGGTGGGTTAAACTGAAAAAACTTGCCATCTGATAGTGCGTAGCTATCATTTTGCCATGAAGAAAGCTGGCGTGGTGAAGTGCTTCTGATTGCGGCGCGGGGTGACGTAAATGATATTAATCTGTTAGGGATACGGAATAACATCATACCCCCCTTTAGATTTTTGGTCGAGTTTTTTCAGGAGAATTTCATGCCTAATCCCTATCCTGCCTTTCCTTGCCAGTTGCAAATGCCCTATCCTGAATTTTTCTTAAAAGCTCCCCTCCTTAGCTAAGGAGGGGCAGGGGTGGTTGATTTACTTCCACTTCTTCCCAAGCAGTGAAGCCAGCACATTCAATACAAAGACAGCCCCAGCAATTGCTGCAAGCATACTGCCGAGACCCTGAAGCGCCATGCCCATGGTCTTGGCTGCTGAGTCAAGGTTCTGGGCAGTTCCATAGGTCTTTCTTGGGACTCCGTGTGCTCCTGCCCAGAACATGCCCAGGACAAACAAGGCCTGGCCCGTGGTATAAATGTAGGGTTGGTACTTGGCCATCTTTTGGCTCCAGACCTTTCTGCCGAGGAGCGGGATTATGTAATACGCAAGCCCCATGAATGCTGTTGTAACAGCCCCGATGACGCCGTGATAGTGGGATGGGACCTTCAGGTTGCTGCCACGAATAAATAAAGATACGATTCCACCAAGGGCAAACAGTACCATTGAAAGGACAAGTGATGAAAATGCGGGGTCAGCCCAGTTAAGTTTGCCCTCTTTTTTCTGCTGCATTATCCCCCTGATGATACCTATGGCAAAGAATGCGGTGGACGGGCCAAGGCCGTATTTCATAAGGTGTGTAAAGCTGTCCTTGTAAAGCTGACTGTTTATGTCAGCATGAAAGAAGATGAACGGGGCTGGAATCATGAATAGAATATAGTAGGCAAAGGCCAATGTTGCAATCCTGTCGCTCCCGACAGGTACATTTTTTAGCGTAAGGGACGCCAGGAGCAGCCACGCAGAGACCATCCCTATGGTATTTGCGAACTGGAGTATATGCCCACCACCCCAGAACAGACGCTCGAAGTATAGACCCGGTTCCATGGCGACCCCTGGCATAACCTCCGTTGGTATGAGTGGGTAGGCAATCCCAAAACAGATCAGCCCTATAATAACGGCAAGCCCGGCTGCCAGCATCCCAAAGGTGAGGACTGGAAGGCCCGATGACTTGTCAGCTTTAATTACGGTAAGAAAGGTATTTACTACCGTAACTCCTATGCCAACACCGACAAGGAGAAGTGCGACGTAAAATACCGGGTGGGTGAGGACAGGGACATAGTTGGCGTGTATTGGTTCACCAAGGGCAAGTAACGTGGAGACTGTCAGAAGGATCATTCCACTCACGGTAGCCGAGAACCCGGTCCAGCCAAGGATTGGGCAGAACAGCTTAGCTTTAAGATACGATACACTGCTCAACAACCACAAGACCGCCATGAATGCTAAAAACCATATGACCACTGAGAGATCTACGTGGCCTACGAGGGCGACATAGAGAAAATCCTTACCAGGATAAAGCCCCTGAATTACCGGTGTGCGGCCTAGTGCCAGCAAGACTGCGAATATTCCAGCAAATACAAGGGTCGAGGCAGCGAATAAAAGCCAAGCATATACCAGCTTTCCTGTTTCATCATCCACTATCATATCTCTTAAATCCATCAGATCTCAATCTCCTTAAGTATGCTCTCAAGTCTCTTGACATCGAGGGTCATCTTCCCTTTGCTGTCTCTTACTATCCCTTCCTTCTTGAACCTGCTTATGACCCTTATGGTTGTCTCTATTGTACTCCCGACCATATCCGCAATGTCCTGTCTTGTAAAATGTATGCTCAGATCCACCCCCCCGTCTACTGGAGTTCCCAGCTTCCTGGCAAGTTTAAGGAGCACCATGGCTATCCTGCCCTCCACCCTTTCTCCCCGGAGTTCCCTGGCCACATTCATGGCGCCCCTCAACTTTCTACCCAGGTCCCCTATGATCTCCAGCGCCACCGAGGGATACTTCTTCAACAGAGAGATAAAGTCCCTCCTTGATATCTTCAGGATGGTCCCATTTCCCATTCCCTGGGCAGTAGCAGGATACGGCCCACCGTCAAAGACCGCCACCTCTCCGATTACGTCGCCTGCAGACATCACTGCCATGATCATATCTCTCCCTGACGGGGAATGTTTTACCATTTTAATATTCCCTTCTTTGACTATGCAAAGCCAGTTCGGAGGATCTCCTTCAGTCAATATGAACTCTTCCTTTTCAAATCCTTCCTCTATAAAAAGGGAGGATACTACCGACAGGTCAGGGGGGGTTAACGATGAAAAGATGGTGGTGTTTTTTAGGAGCTGTAATTTATCCATAGCGTTATTATTTAATGAAGGGCATCTTAAACTTAAGAATAATCATTGTCAATGTTATGATGTATATCTATGATGCTTATCATACTCAACCTTTTTTGTCGGGTATAGCATAGTTTTATTCATATATCTAATATGTCTCTTCATAAATTTGGACCATTATAAGGAGGATTATGTATCGTAGTTCGCTGGCCTTGGGCCACAAGGGTTTTCTGATCTTTGAAGACTGGCTGAACAAGGTTTTTTCTCCGCGTTTAAATCCGATGTATTACCTTGGGGCAATTGCTTTTCTCTTTACATGGATAGTTTTTATATCAGGCCTGTACCTGATGTTCGTTTACAGTATCAGCGTGGAAAAGGCGTATGACTCACTGCAAGAGATGAACTGGTTCAATCAGCTCATGAGGAGCCTTCACCGCTATGCCTCAGACGGGGCCATGATCGCTCTTTTGGTCCATTTGGTCAGGGAATACTTTAACGACAGGTACCGCCGCTGGCGCTGGGTTGCATGGGTAACAGGGGTGGCCCTTATCCTTATTTACTGGGGATTGGGTGTAACCGGTTACTGGATGGTGTGGGACCAGAGGGGGCAGCTCATAGCCAGGCTGTCCGCAGAACTCCTGGACTTCATCCCTATATGGGGAGAGCCCCTTACCAGGGCATTTATAAGCAATGATGCAGTTACAAACCTACTCTTCATTGGAGTTATATTTGTTCATATCGCAGTTCCCACCATAGCCCTGTTCCTGCTTTGGCTGCATGTCATAAGGATATCCAGGCCAGTTATAAACCCTCCAAAGGAACTGCTGATTACAATCACTGGGCTTACCGTGGTTTTATGTTTTGCCTATCCAGCTACAAGCGTTGGCAGGGCGGATTTGAATCTGTTCGCAGCCAGGTTTGGTATAGACTGGTGGTACCTTGTCCTCTACCCATTTCTGGCCTCTTATCCCGCCTGGGGCGCCTGGGCCCTTACAATTGCGGGGACAGGCATATTGACAGCCCTCCCATGGTTCATCAAACCGGGAAACCCCGGCAAGGCGAAGGTGGTTCTTCCTAAATGTGTGGGGTGCGAACTCTGCTTCAAAGACTGCCCATACGAGGCAATAATGATGAGGAAGAGGACCGACGGCCTTCCGTACAAGGAAGAGGCCATCGTCGTTGAAACGCGATGCGCCTCCTGCGGACTTTGCGTAGGGGCCTGCGACTTCCATGCAATAGACCTCCCTGACCTGACCGAGGAGATGATCTACAAGGAGATCCAACAACTCATGTCCTTCAAAACCACCGAAGAACCGAATATCCTGAATGTTGCATGCGGCTATGGTGTAAACATGAAAGGTCTTATGGCCCCTGACACAAAGGCCCTTAAGGAGATGCCGAACGTCAAGGTACTGAGGCTCCCATGCGTGTCCATGCTTCAGCCTGTTATGATAGAAATAGCCATGAAATCCGGCGCTGATGGTGTATTTATCTCAGGTTGCCAGGCAAAGGACTGCCATTTCAGGGAGGGAGACAATTTCATAGAGGGGAGGCTACTTAACTCGAGACCTCCGGTTCTCAGGAAGAAGGCTGTAGATCCGACGAGGATAAGGGCTGGTTGGTTCTCTGCCATCCATTCCAGGAAATTTCTTGAAGACCTGAGAAGGTTTGCTAATGATATAAAGGAAGACAAGAAAGAGGTAAAGGTCTCCGTCCACAGGTACATCAGGGAGAGAATGACAGTAGCTGGGATCATCTTCCTTGCCATACCAGCGGCCCTTACCCTTGTATTTTCTGATTATCCATATTCATTCTACAGACAGAAGGACTCGATGCTGATGTTCAGCTTTAAGCACAGCGGCAAGCATATAGCGGAAGAAAAGAAGTTGACACCTGAAGAGCTTATGAAACTTCCACCCCATATGAGGGGGAGGTCAGCAAAGTCTGGAAAGAGGTACCCGGTATATGCAGAGGTGGAGATTGATGGGGAAAAAATCATATCCAACAGCTATACGGCCGGTGGATTGAAGGCCGAAGGATCGGCTTACGCATATGAGAAGATTATTGTGACGCCAGGGATTCACAAGGTAAAGATACAAATGAGTGACACTGACTCCCGCGATCAGTTTGACTATACATATGAACAGGAGCTTGAATTCAAACCAAGCCGCCAGATATGCATTGACTTTAGTAATGCGACCAAGTCCTTCTTTATAAGGAACTGAGGCATGCTGCAACACCTTTCAGATAATGTCCGGCTTGTTTGTTTTTGGACAAGCCGGACATTTAGGACAATAACTTACCTGATACGGTCCTGTTTTAGCTTTATGCTAACCCGTTGTCCTCGCAAGCAGCTTCCCATGCGTCTAAAGGGCAGCGAAAGTCCTCTCCATATATTACCGTTGCCCCGGTATCATCTATCTTGTAATAGTACCAAAGCTCAGGGTTATCCTCATAATCACTGATTCTAAACCCTGCCTTTTCTGCTATTGCCTGATAATCAGGCCCGTCGCGTAGATCCTCCATAGCATCCTCCTTTGTGACTTTATATCATCTTAGTTAGATACTGTCAATATCTTGCCCTGATGCCAAACCCCTCCCTGCATGTTGCTGTCCGTGAAATTATCTGGTATGTTTGCGGTAGTAAATAAAACCTTGGGGAGGTACAAAATGAAAAGTCTTAAAGGAACAAAGACCCTGGATAACCTGATGAAGGCCTTTGCCGGAGAGTCACAGGCAAGGAACCGCTACACCTATTATGCATCAATTGCGAAGAAGGAAGAACTGATGCAGATAGAGTCCATATTCACAGAGACCGCTGACAACGAAAAAGAGCACGCCAAGCGGTTCTTTAAGCTTATTGTAGAGGGGATGCAGGGGAACCTCCCCGCTAACGTAAGGGTTGATGCTGAATACCCAGTGGCATACTCCACTACGGCCGAAAATCTCAGGGCAGCTGCAGCCGGAGAGAGGGAGGAGTGGGGCAAGCTTTACCCTGATTTTGCTGAGGCAGCAGATTCTGAGGGATTCCCGGAGGTTGCCGCTGCCTTTAGAAATATAGCTAAGGTTGAAATAAGACATGAGGCCCGTTATCTGAAGCTCCTGGAAAATTTAGAAAAGGGAAAGGTCTTCAAAAAAGATTCTTCTGTAAAATGGAAGTGCAGGAACTGCGGGCTTATCCATGAAGGTACTGAGGCCCCGAAAGAATGCCCGGCCTGTCTGCATCCGCAGGGTTATTATGAGGTGTTTGTAGAGACATATTGAAAGACCTTTCTATAAAAATACTGCTTTACCGCAGAGGCGCAGAGAAAGGCATTTTTGCGATATTAATTTTGCGTGCTTTGCGGTAACTGATTTTACTTTAAAAGCCCCCTTTTTTACGCTATATTCAGGCAATGTCGAGAAAAAAACTTTATCTGATTGACGGGAATTCTTATATCTACAGGGCGTTCTTCGCGATTCCACATCTTTCCAACTCCAAAGGGATTCCTACCAACGCCGTATACGGCTTCACTAACATGCTTATGAAGGTGATAAAGGAGGAGGCGCCCGATTACCTCGCCATTGCCTTTGACTCCAAAGGCCCAACCAGAAGGCACATTGAATACGAGGACTACAAGGCCCACAGGCCTGCCATGCCGGACCCCCTGGCAAGGCAGATACCTTACATCCATAGGATGGTTGAGGCCTTCAACATCCCTGTCCTTATCATGGAAGGCGTTGAAGCCGACGACATAATAGGGACCATAGCCAAAAAGGCGGAGAAAGACGGACTGGAGGTCGTCATCATCACTGGCGACAAGGACATATTCCAGATAATATCGCCCCATATAAGGATCTATGACACCCTTAAGAACAGCTACTTTGGTGTGGATGATGTTAAGAAACGCTTCGGAACCGAGCCGGAAAGGGTTGTAGAGGTAATGGGGCTCATGGGTGACTCATCCGATAACATTCCGGGAGTGCCTGGTATTGGGGAGAAGACAGCGAAGGCCCTTATAGAGGAGCATGGTACTATAGAAAATCTCCTTGCCAATATCGAGAAGATAACAAAGCCGAAACTTAAACAGAGCCTGAAGGAGAATGCTGAACTGGCAAGGCTGAGCCGATCTCTTGCCACCATCCAGACAGATATACCTATTGAAACTGAATACAAGGACCTTTCCAGACCGGAACCGGACAATGAGAGGCTTCTTCCCCTCCTTAAGGAGCTGGAGTTCAGCTCAATGCTGAAGATGGCCGCCCCTGAAGTAGCTGTGAAGGAGCATAAGGTGGCCGAGTCGGAAGAGGCTATTAGCAGTCTTGTAACAGAGCTGGCTGGAGAGAAGGAAGTCGCGCTGAAGCTGATATCTGACAATAAAGATCCGATCCTTGGAAGGATCACAGGGATTGCCCTTGCAAGGGAAGGAGAGGCGTTTTATGTTCCTGGGGTCAGGGATCAGGGGTCAGGGGTCAGCAAAATCTTTGAAGGCAATCTTGTCAAGATCGGCCATGACCTGAAAAAAGAAATGATACTGTTAAAAAAGCAGGGTGTTGAGCTGGCTGAGCCGATGTTCGACACTATGGTTGCCTCTTATCTTATAAACCCCGTGAGGTCTGAGCAGACCCTTGAGGCCATTGCGCTGGAGTTCCTGGGAAAGAATGTTATAGAGCAGTTGTCAGGGGTCGGGGGTCAGGGGTCAGATGAAAAGAGCAGGATTGACTACGCCTGCCATGCGGCTGAGGCCATATTCGAGCTTAAAGATATTCTGTTAGAAAAGCTAAGAAATGAAGGGCTTGAGGAACTTTTTTATGATGTGGAGATGCCCCTTGTGCGGGTACTTTCAGATGTGGAGACGAACGGAGTAAGGATTGACAGGAATTTCCTTAACGAAATGTCAAAGGAAGTCGATTCAGACCTCCAAGAGCTTATGAGTAAGATTTACTCCCTTGCAGGGCAGGAGTTCAACATAAACTCCCCGAAGCAGCTTTCTGAAATCCTTTTTGAGAAGTTGAAACTTCCAGCTACAAAGAAGACAAAGACCGGGTATTCCACTGATGTTGAGGTATTGCAGCAGTTATCAGCAATACACGAACTCCCTGCCGAGATACTGACGTACAGGACTCTTTCCAAGCTCAAGTCCACATATATAGACTCCCTCCCTTCAATGATAAATCCTGAGACAGGGCGAGTCCATACATCCCTCAATCAGACAGTTACAGCCACAGGGAGGCTCTCCTCCAGCGAGCCTAATCTGCAAAATATCCCTATAAGGACCGAACTCGGAAGGAGGATAAGGGAGGCCTTCACTGCTGAGCCGGGGAATCTCATCCTTTCTGCGGACTACTCCCAGATAGAGCTCAGGGTCATGGCGCATATGTCTGGAGACCCCATACTAATCGAGGCCTTCAAAAGGGGTGAGGACATCCATGCAAGGACTGCGGCAGAGGTCTTCGGGATCATGTCGGGCCTTGTAACGTCAGAGATGAGGAGGATGGCGAAGGTGGTGAACTTCGGGATCATCTACGGGATGTCCCCCTTCGGCCTTTCAAAAGACCTGGGGATATCACAGAAGGATGCCAAGAGGTACATAGACTCCTACTTTGAGCATTACAGGGGGGTAAGTACCTTTATAGAAAAGACCCTGCACGATGCCAGGGAAAAGGGTTACGTGAGGACGCTCCTTGGAAGAAAGCGGCCTATCCCTGAACTTTCCGGCAAGGATGCGGCGGCGCGCCAGTTCGGTGAAAGGATGGCTGTAAACACCCCCATACAGGGAACAGCGGCAGATATCATAAAGCTGGCCATGATTAATATCTCCAAAAGACTCAAAAAAGAAGATCTAAAGAGCCTCATGATCCTCCAGGTGCATGACGAACTTGTATTCGAGGTGCCTGAAGGAGAGCTGGAGATTATGAAGAAACTGGTTTGCGAAGAGATGGAAGGGGTAATGGAGCTGAAGGTCCCACTGAAGGTTGATATAGGTGTAGGAAAGAATTGGAGTGAGGCGCACTGATAGCTGATGGCCTTTCTTTCATCTTCTTTCGCTCAAACTTCAATTCACTTGACAATTATATTAGACGAGATACAGAAACCGTTAACAAATGTTGTTCGTGATTCCTATCATACAGGCTGTAAGGGTGGGAGGTGAGACACCGCCATGCGACGCGAAATCAAGATTCTCTTGAGTGTGATGGTACTGCTGCTGATCAGCAGTGCGTGCTTTGCCGAGGTTCTTGAGCGGCGAAAGGACCAGTTCGGCAGGGATTTTGGCTACTACATTTATCCGATAGTAGGTGAAATCCCCGGTATGGGCAGAGCTGCCGGGGTCGGGGCGAGCGTGCTGAATATGGGCGTTGGAGATACTGACTTTACCGGCTACTATGTTCGAGGCGATTTTGATGCGACCGGCGCAGCCTTGCTGGATTATCATCTCTTGACGCAACGCCTGATATTTGATGTGGGCTATAACGACTTTCTGGTCGCTTC
This sequence comes from Desulfuromonadales bacterium, assembly GCA_919902985.1. Lineage (GTDB taxonomy): Bacteria > Desulfobacterota > JAENJC01 > JAENJC01 > JAENJC01 > JAENJC01. The sequence continues at coordinate 29,616 of CAKKSC010000041.1, forward strand.
TAAATCTTACAATCGCGGCATCGACTCCGATCCGGTCAATGTTATCTATCCGAAGGCAGAGGGTGCATATCTACTGGGACAGTTGACGCTTACCTTTGATGAGCGCCGCTATGAAATGTTTGCTCGTGCAATGAGCGGGAGGAATCGTCTGCTTGCAGTACTGGATAAGGATGGCCAGTCGTTTGAAGGTGTGGATACTGACTGGAAAAGCAGCGACTCGGTAACCCTTGGCGGCTCTATTGATATTACCGATGACCGACTGGATCCTAGACGTGGCATACGTTTCGAGTTCGCAAGCCATCTGCCCAAAAGCAATGGCTCGGATGCGAGCGAGTATTTCGTGAATGATTATAATCTTACCGGCTATTTGCCGACGCGCAAATGGGATACGCTGGTATTTAATCTGTTCCATTCCCGCGCCCATGTCACACGCGAGGGTCTTACCGATTATGCCGAGCTGCAACAGCGCTATGGCCTGAACTGCAGTCAATACCCCGTCGGGCCGGATAGAAATGCCTGCCAGTCTGCCGAAGCAAAACTGCTGGCTGGCGCGCTGGCAAACAACCAATATGGCACCGCCTCAGCATTAGGGGGGACCCAGCGATTGCGGTCCTTTGATAATTGGCGTTACTATGCTGGACAGGCGTTGTTCTACGGGGCTGAGTACCGCTGGAATCTGACTGATGAACGCACCCCGTTCAATATCTATATTGCCAAGGGAGTGCGCACCGGCATCCAACTGGCTGCTTTCTGCGAGCGGGGCATGGTGGCAGATGAATTCGGCGATCTGCTCAAAGATGGCCGTACCAGTTATGGGGTAGGGGCACGCCTCGTGCTGTCCGGGGTGATCATCCGCTTGGATCTGGCCCATGGTGATGAGGGCGCCAAGAGCCAGTTGTTTATTACTTATCCGTGGAGCATGTTCTCGGTAGATAACCCCTCCTGAAAGCCAGCGATGAAATCGATCAGTTTGAAAATTACTATAGTACCTGAATTGAAGGCCGCTTAAATTGTCTCTCAAATTCGAGTTTGGACTGTCAATGACTTAATCCCTGATGTGTATATCACATTCAGCCAGATCCCGTCATTTGTCCTGCCTCTTTATTTGATGCTGAAAATGTGATATAAAAACAGTTCATGAAGACGTCAAACATCATCCTTGCCATTATCGCCGCCGTGGGCGCATTTGCCCTTGGCGTTGTCACGCAGGTCATAAACCCTGATGAGAAGGTCAACGCCCTCTGGCTTGTCGTAGCTGCCGCCTGTTTTTTCATAATCTCTTACCGCCTCTACGGCACCTTCATTTGCGCAAAGGTATTGAGCCTCAACGACAGGATAGTCACTCCATCAAAGAGGCTTACAGACGGGAGGGACTACCACCCTACCCACAAATGGGTACTCTTCGGGCACCACTTTGCAGCCATTGCAGGGGCAGGGCCTCTGATAGGGCCAGTCCTTGCCGCCCAATTCGGGTATCTTCCAGGTTTTTTGTGGATACTTATCGGAGCCTCAATTGGCGGGGCAGTCCACGATACAGTTATCCTTTCGGCTTCCGTCAGGAGGAATGGAAGGTCACTGGCCCAGATCGCAAAGGATGAGGTCGGCCCAGTTGCAGGGGTTACAGCGGCGATAGCCATCCTCTTTATAATCATAGTCGCCCTCGGAGGGCTTGGGCTTGCCGTTGTCAATGCCCTGTCCCACAGCGCTTGGGGGACATTCACTATTGCAGCTACAATCCCGATTGCCCTTTTCATGGGTCTTTACCTATACAAGATAAGACCTGGACAAGTCGGAGAGGTAACTGTCATAGGTGTTGCAGCCCTGATCCTGGCCGTCTTCCTGGGCGGATATATTCCGGGCTCTTCCCTTGAGCCTTATTTCAACCTCGATAAGAACCTCCTCGTGTTTCTTATGGCTGTTTATGGATTTGTGGCATCGGTTCTTCCGGTCTGGATGCTCCTCTGTCCAAGGGACTACCTTTCAACGTATATGAAGATTGGGACTGTTCTGATTCTTGCAGTTGGGGTCATAGCCCTTGCCCCTGACATTCAGATGTCTGCGGTTACTAAGTTTGTTCACGGCGGCGGGCCCATAATACCTGGGACATTGTTCCCGTTCATGTTCATAACCATTGCATGCGGAGCCATATCGGGGTTTCACTCCCTTGTCTCTTCAGGGACTACGCCAAAGATGATAGAGAGCGAGTCAGAGATTAAGATGATTGGCTTTGGGGCCATGCTGACAGAGGGTTTTGTGGCAGTGATCGCTGTTATTGCCGCATCCATCCTCCTCCCTGGAGACTATTTCGCCATAAACACCAAGCTCCCCTTTGACAAACTGGCAGAGATGGGTTTCCCTGTCGGAATGATTGCTGAACTCTCCCAGGCGGTGGGCACCGACGTGGCAGGGAGGCCGGGAGGTGCAGTCTCCCTTGCTGTAGGAATGGCATCCATATTTTCATCCCTTCCGGGTATGAAGGGACTCATGCCATACTGGTACAACTTCGCCCTCATGTTCGAGGCCCTTTTTATCCTCACCACCGTTGACACAGGGACCAGGGTGGCAAGGTTCATACTTCAGGAGCTTGGGAGTTACGCTTACAAGCCCCTTGGCAGGACAGACTGGATTCCCGGAACTATTTTCACCAGCTTTCTTGTGGTCGGCTCATGGGGCTTCCTGATATATTCAGGGAGCATCTCGACCATTTGGCCCATGTTCGGGGTGGCGAACCAGCTCCTTGCGGCCATCGCCTTTTGCGTGGGCACTACCATCATCATTAAGATGAACAAGCTGAAATATGCATGGGTGACCTTTGTCCCCATGCTCTTCATGTTCGCGACGACCCTTGTCGCATCTTATCAGCTCTTTTACATGTTCATGGGGAAGGCCTCTGCTGCCGCAAATCCTTCTGAAGCCTTTACATTCAAGCTCGATGCTTTTCTGGTTTTGGTTATGGCGACCCTGGCAGTTATTGCCCTTGTAGATTCGGTATATAAATGGTACGGCTATCTGGCCGGTAAGCGCGAGATTATAACCAGCGAGGTGGTGGAATGGGCAACGGAGATGGAAGTTCACTGAATCCGGTTAAGTCACAAGTGTGTTATGGTTGAGCATCTTCTTGGTCTTGTATAAATTTAGGCTCTTTTTTTATGAATTTTACTATATATGCGAGACCACGGTGAGTAACTTTAAATACGATCTTATTTAATTCATTGCTAAATTCTCTTGAAATACAATTTGTCCTTTCTAATTCCCCTATATCGAATTCAGTTCTAATTCGATCTCCTTTAGTGAATTCAATAATGTCATCTATTGTTATGCCTTTTGGGGCATCTGCGATTTTATTTAATATTTTTAATTGACTTCTCTCTATTACATTTTGCAAGCCAAGGTCATCTATGGATTTTTGATTTTCTAATTCCGTAATTAATTCTTTTAGCTTTGAGATTTCTAATGATTTCTTTTCTATCTCCTTCTCAAAATCAAGTGTAGCTTTTAGGATTTCTTGTCTTATCTGTCGGGCTTCTTGTTTAGTTAATGGCGTTTCCTCGTCAATGTGTTGTTGAATTTGTTTAAGTTTGCGTTGTTGCTCTTTCCAATGGGAGAATACGTACCTTGCAGGAATTGGATAAACAAATATTAACAATAGCGTGGTGATTAGCGGATAGAGTGTTCCACGTAAGAGCATTGCCTCATATGAAGGAAAGATGTAATTGTCAATGTAAGTTATTTTTTCTGTAGCTGGCATAGATGAAACTATTAGCATAATAAACCGATAGTTCCATGCTATCCATGAAAGAATGAATGACCCTAATAATGGACTGGTCGCTCTGTCATAGAGTTGAGCTTTTATTGTTTTAAATACATCGTCGTACACTCGATGCTCCGATTTTATGTTTTTGAATTGAAAGGATATCTATTCCGAGAATGGGGCCAGCAAACATTATACCTCTTACAACCCCATCTCCGGCATTCCGTCCCACAACTTCCCCTCTAACAGCCTGCCGTTGCTCTTCTTGTATCTCTTTACGCCATCCGAACCCCAGGTTCCCCACTGCTTAAAGAAGAAGGAGACATCCTGTCTTTCGCACTGCTCCTTGACATTAAGCACCCACTCTTGTTGCATCGGCCTTGCCTTTGGGCCGGATTCGCCGCCGACTATTACCCAATGAATATCTCGCAGATCAACCTCGTTCAGGCATTCAAGGAGCGGTTCTACAGAGAGGAACCGAACCTTTGCATTGACGGTACGGAGCTTATCTATCCTTGGAAGGCCGTTCTTCCTGTTTTCAACAGTTACGCCAATCCAGGCGTTTTCAGGCGGGTCGTAGCTTTCAAAGAATTTTGCCATCCTGTTATGCCGTTTGGTCAGCACTTGATAGACATGCTGCGGGGTATTCTTCATCACTTCAAAGACCTGTTTTACGTATGAATCCGGTATAGCTGCATGGAAAAGGTCGCTCATTGAATTGACGAAGTATATGGTTGGTTTCTTTCTCTTTAAGGGTTCGGCAAGTCTTGACGGATGTAGTGTTACTTCAAAACCGTTTTTATATCCCGGCGCTCCCATAGCTGTCAGACGGCGCGCCATCACCTCTGCATAACAGTGATAACAGCCTGGCGATATCTTGCTGCATCCGGTTACCGGGTTCCAGGTCTGCTCTGTCCATTCAATTGTAGTTTGAGTGCTCATATGGGTTAGATTATAAATTGTCCTTTAACGGAAAACAACAATATCTTCACCGCTAAGACCGCTTCTTTTAGATGTAATAGGAATTACCTCAAGCATACCTTCGGCTTTAAGCTTTTTCAATGCATCTCTATAATGCTTTTCAAGGTAATACCATGACCAATTATCTTCCACGATTTTCCGAAAAGCAATTTGCTCGCCAGTTCGTTGATACTTGGATAAAAGTTTCCCTCTGAGATCATCTACGCTTTTTAAAGGGAAAAGTATCGGTTGCCCATCGGCAACCACCAATGGCCTATGAGCATCGCTGTGTTTCCACATAATATGCAACATTACATCAAAGGCTTTGAAGTTATTTGAGTAATGAATAAGGTAGTATTTTGGTCGATCAGAATACACTCGTTCATCGGGACCATAATTAACCCTGAAAGGTATAAAATATTTGGCTCCTATCCGCTTATGCAGGTAAGAAAGCATCTTTTCAGTGTCATACTTGCCGCCCGTCTTGAAATCCAATTGTGTAGGATCATCGGGAGCAAAGAGTTTATTGCAGCGCTCCCTTTCTTGAGGATTTTCAATGTCCCCTCAAGGAAGCATACTCTGCCGTTTCCCTCTAAGATGCGGAAATCAAACCTGCTCCCCTTGTAAACTGCCTCCCGCCGCAACTCCTTTATCTTGCCGAATTGAGGCAGTCTGCCATTCTTAAGGGCATCTTCTATGATATCGTTTACGGCGGTTGAGTCTATGGATATCCATATTCCTTCGTGCCTAACGGCCTTCAGAGTGTATCGGGTCTTTCTGCCCTGATTTGTCGCAGGAAAGAGCAATACAGAGTTCCCGGGAATAAGAATCTCCTTGAGCCTTCCTGAGTTCGGGACATGGGCCGTTTCAGCCTTGCCGTCAATATTCACCAATGCGGCGAAGCGGTTCAGCCTTTTTATGAATATGCCTCCGATATGTTTCATGTGTGGCTGCAAGATACCTTCATTAATCTGCATAGTCAATGACTTTGCAATGGGTTGTCCTGTCAAATAACAAATGCAATCTCATTTACTTCTTGAAATAAAACCGTTTTATTTGCTATACTTATCCCTGCTGTCAATAAGGAAGCACATTAAATAAACGCAGAGCAGAAGCTAACTCCCCCCCACCCCCTCTTAAATTAAGAGGGGGTGGGGGGGAGTTATCCTGTGTTCTCCGTGGCAAATTATATTCCAATCATTATTTCAGGAGGTTTTAGATGTCAGGTCATTCAAAATGGGCGACCACCAAGCACAAGAAGGGTGCTGCGGACGCGAAGAGGGGGAAGGCGTTTACAAAGCTAACTAAGGAGATTATGGTTGCTGCAAAGATGGGCGGCGGAGATCCGTCAGGGAATCCCCGGCTTAGGACCGCTATTGAAGCTGCTAAGTCGATAAGCATGCCAAAGGATAATATAGAAAGGGCCATAAAGAAGGGTATCGGCGAGCTAGAGGGTGTGAGTTACGAGGAGATAAATTATGAGGGTTACGGCCCTGGCGGCGTTGCTATCCTTATTGACGCTATGACAGACAACAGGAACAGGACTGTAGCTGAGATCAGGCACATATTCGGCAAGAACAATGGAAATATGGGCGAGTCCGGGAGTGTGGGGTGGATATTTGAAATAAAGGGATACTTTGTGTTTGAGAAGGGTTCTATCACTGAGGACAAGCTCATGGAGGTAGGCCTTGAGGCGGGAGCAGAGGATATCAGGGAAGATGACGGCTCTTTTGAGGTCATAACTGCTACCTCGGACTTTGAAAAGATAAAGGCGGTCTTTGACGAAAAAGGGTTCAAATACACAATGGCGGAGATAACCAAACTCCCGCAGAACTATATCGAGCTTGCATCCAAGGAGGCGGAGCAGATGCTGAGGCTTGTGGACGCACTTGAGGATAACGACGATGTACAGAAGGTATATGCGAACTTCAGTCTTTCAGCAGAAGCTGAGGCGGCATTAGGTTAATCATGCGAGTTTTAGGGATTGATCCCGGCAGCAATATTACCGGATATGGGATTGTTGAACAGCAGGGGAACAGACTTATTCATGTAGACAACGGCTGTATCGTAACCACCTCTAAAACTCCACTACATCTGAGATTAAAAGAGATATACTCAGGGCTTCAGGAGGTTATACTGAAGTATGAACCTGAGGCGGTATCCATAGAAAATATCTTCTTTTCCGTGAACGCCGGCAGCGCCTTTAAACTCGGGCAGGCAAGAGGGGCCGCGATACTGTCCGCAGTGAATGCAGGCAAAGAGGTCTTTGAATATACCCCGATGCAGGTCAAGAGCGCGGTAGTGGGGTACGGAAAGGCCTCAAAGGACCAGGTACAGAAGATGACAAAGGTGCTGCTCAACCTCCATGAGGTGGCCCAGGCCGATGCAGCAGACGCTTTGGCTGTGGCTATATGTCATTTGAATAGTTATAAATTCAAGGCTCAAAGTTCTAAGGCATAGAGGGTATAAATTTTGAATTAGATAAACTGGCCTCGGACATCCCTAAAGAAAGCGAAGGAGGTCAGTGTTCTTATATTTCAAGACTGTGGTAAAAAGTTCTTGACAAAAAAAACCCTGTACTATATAGTTTCTCTTTTCAAAATCAGGAGGCTTTTATGTACGCTATAGTGAAGACGGGCGGAAAACAGTACAAGGTTGCCGCAGGAGATACTCTCAGGGTCGAGAAGATAGCTGGGGATAAGGGATCCATGGTTGAGTTGAAGGATGTCCTTATGGTTACAACCGATACTGATGTCAAGGTCGGAAAGCCCACTGTTGCCGGCGCCAAGGTTGTAGGCGAGATCGTTGAGCAGGACAGGGCCAAGAAGATACTGGTCTTCAAGTCCAAGAGAAGAAAGAGCTCTAAGAAGATGATAGGTCACAGGCAGGATTACACTGCACTCAAGATAAAAGAGATCGTAGCAGCTTAAGGTAGGAGGGTTCCATGGCACATAAAAAAGGTGTTGGCAGTTCGAGAAACGGTAGAGACAGCGCAGGTCAGCGAAGGGGGATCAAGGCCTTCGGCGGGCAGCTTATCAAGGCCGGAAGTATTATAGTCCGTCAGGTGGGGACCAAGATCCATCCCGGAAATAATGTAGGCATGGGGAAGGACTTTACATTGTTTGCCACTATACAGGGTGTTGTGACCTTTGAAAGATATGGGAAGGACAGGAAGAAGGTAAGCGTTTACGCGCCGCAGGTTTAATACAGTTCTTTGGGCTTTCTAAGCAAGGGGAATGGAGGCATCCATTTCCCTTTTGTTTTTTTGTACTCCATACACCCACCATTATGAAATTCATTGATGAAGTCAAAATATTTGTAAGTTCCGGTCATGGCGGCAGGGGCTGTGTAAGCTTTCGAAGGGAGAAGTACATCCCCAGGGGCGGTCCTAACGGCGGTGACGGCGGAAAGGGCGGAGACGTCATATTTGTCGCAGACAGCCAGCTTTCTACCCTCCTTGACCTCAGATACCAGCAGCAATACAAGGCCGAAGACGGTGAGCACGGCATGGGCAGGGACAAGCACGGAAAGGACGCAGAAGACCTCATTGTCTGCGTCCCTGTAGGCACCGTTATAAGGGACTTTGAGTCTGGGGAGGACCTCTACGACCTCACCCATGATGGGGAAAGGTTTGTTGCCGCCAAGGGCGGAATCGGCGGAAAGGGGAATGCGTTCTTTAAATCAGCAACCCATCAGGCCCCGAAGTTTGCCCAGCCGGGAATGCCCGGCGAGGAAAACTGGCTTAAACTTGAATTGAAACTCCTGGCTGATGTGGGTCTGATAGGCTTTCCGAATGCCGGGAAATCAACTATAATATCAAAGATCTCTGCATCAAAACCCAAGATAGCAGACTATCCCTTTACCACACTCACCCCAAACCTCGGGGTAGTAAGGGTCAGAGAGAACCAGAACTTTGTAGTAGCCGACATCCCCGGAATCATAGAAGGGGCCTCCGAAGGGCACGGCCTTGGGCTGAAATTCCTCAAGCACGTTGAACGGACGCGCCTCCTCCTGCACGTCCTTGACCCTTCAGACTTCACAAACAGAGATATGATAAACGACTATGAGGTACTGAATAAAGAGCTAAAGCTTTATAGCTCGTCCCTTGCAAGGAGGCCCCAGGTAATAGTAATAAACAAGATGGACCTTACCGAGGCCTCTGAGAAGCTCAGGAACTTCGAGGCATACCTGAAGAGGAAGAGAAAAAAGGCAAGACTCTTTTCGATCTCAGCAGCCACAGGCAAGGGGATAAAGGAGCTGATAGATTACACCTTTGACCTGCTCACAGAACTAAAGGCAAAGTAAACCAGCCCCCGTATCCACACACATGGACCATACCTTTTCACCTGAAAATAATCTCATAACGCCCCCTAACCCCCTCTTGCCTAAGAGGGGGGACTTTATTAGCAAGAGGGGGTTGAGGGGAGTTATCCAAATAAATTTTCATCCTCCTTTGTGACCGAAAGTCATGGATGTTTCATTATCCAGTTGACGCCCCCTTATCCGCTATGTATTAATAAACCAGAACCCGAAAACAATTCCACTTATAAAAACGATTATGAGAGGTGGCTATGAGCAGACATGGCAAGAAGAGATCGGTAAAGAGCGGCCTTCCACCAGGGACATTAGTGCATATCGGAGAAAAGATCGATGAGGAAGTCGACGTCAAAGTCATTGATTATGACGAAGGCTCTTTCATCGAAAAGACGCTGGGATCTGTAGATGAGTGCCTTTTCTTCAAAAACAAACCAACCGTTACCTGGATCAATATGGACGGCATACATCAGGTAGACCTTATAAGGAAATTTGGAGACTGTTACGGCTTTCATCCCCTTGTCCTTGAGGATATACTTAACACAAACCAGCGCCCTAAGCTGGAGGACTACGGGGAGTATCTTTATATAGTCCTTAAGATGCTTCACCATGAGAAGGGTTCGGCGATCATACCTGAGCAGATAAGCCTTATTGTGGGCACAAATTTTGTGTTTTCCTTTCAGGAGGGGATTAAGGGGGATGTATTTGATCCGATCAGGGAACGGATAAGGACAGGGAAGGGGCGGATAAGGAATATGGGGGCAGATTACCTTGCTTACTCTCTCATTGACGCCATAGTGGACAATTACTTTGTTGTCCTTGAGGATGTAGGGGAAAGGATAGAGGAACTGGAAGAAGAGGTTGCATTAAACCCTGCCCCGCCGACACTGAGCGGTATCCATAAGCTGAAAAGGGAGATGATCTTCCTCAGGAAGGCAGTCTGGCCATTACGGGAGGTTGCAGCTGCGCTGGAGAGAGGGGACACTCCTCTTGTTGGACAATCCACACGGGTTTATGTAAGGGATGTCTATGACCACACCATCCAGGTCATGGATATGATCGAGACTTACCGGGACATGCTCACAGGGATGTTCGACATATACCTGTCGAGCCTAAGCAACAGGATGAACGAGGTCATGAAGTTCCTCACCGTAATAGGCACCATCTTCATGCCACTCACCTTCATAGTTGGGGTTTACGGGATGAACTTCCAATTCATGCCTGAACTGGGATGGAGATGGGGGTATTTCTCAGTGATGTTAATCATGACAGGTATAGCCGCGGGGATGGTACTCTATTTTAAAAGAAGAAAATGGTTTTAGGGGCCGTTAAGGAATAACCTGTGCTTTTCTGGTTAAGCCTTTACGGTCCCTTATGCCGTTCCAGCCATTCTGGTGTCCAGGTTAATTTTTAACGACGGCTTGAGGCGGAGCCTGACAGATGTATATCTTTCTTATCACTTTTTTTCTTCTTTACGCGAGCATGCACTTCTACCTCTTCCTGAAGGCAAAGGCTGTATTTGCCTTTGGGCCTTTGGTTAGTATACCCCTTATCCTTTTCATGGCAGGGATGGTATTTTCGCCTTTAACTGTTTACAGCCTTGAAAGACAGGGACTGGACTCTGCTGCACGGCTGACGGCCTATATCGGCTACACATGGATGGGGGTCCTCTTCCTCTTCGTCTCCTCTTCCATCTTAATAGATCTTTGCCGACAAACAGACCTTCTGAGAATTTCCCCACGCATATCATTTTTTATACCGCTTCTTATTTCTATGTCCATTGCAACTTATGGCTATTTCGAGGCGCTTGATATTCGCACAGAGATGGTGATAGTCAAAACCCCGAAGATACCTAAGAGTATTGGGAGGCTGAGGGTCGTCCAGATTTCAGATGTCCATCTGGGGCTTATTGTAAGAGAAGAAAGGCTGAAGAGTATCCTGAATGAAGTGAAAAGGTCGGAGCCGGACCTCCTGGTGTCAACCGGAGATATGGTGGATGGGCAGATCAACAGCATGACAGGGCTTGCGGAACTCCTGCGTGAAATAAATCCGAGATATGGAAAGTTCGCAGTAACAGGGAACCATGAGTTTTATGCAGGGCTCGAAAACAGCCTGGATTTCTTGAAAAAGGCCGGGTTCAAGGTCTTGAGGGGTGAAACTATTTCCGTAGCAGGGATTCTCAATATCGCAGGCGTTGACGACCCTGCGGGAAAACAGTTCGGCCTCTTCGCAGAAGTGCCGGAAAAGAGACTGCTCTCAACGCTTCCGAAGGGGACATTTACACTCCTGCTCAAACACAGGCCTGTAGTGGATAAAGATGCGCGCGGTCTTTTTGATTTACAGCTCTCCGGGCATGTCCATAAAGGACAGATATTCCCATTCAGCATTATTACAAGGCTTTTTTACCCTGTCCGTGCAGGAGAGATGAATATCATTGACGGCGCCTCTTTATACGTAAGCAGAGGGTCAGGAACCTGGGGCCCTCCTGTCCGCTTTCTCTCACCACCAGAGGTTACAGTGATTGATCTTGTGAGCGATTAGAGTTGATTTGATTTGGCTTATCAAAGCATTCCAATAAGCCTTGCAGGCTATCCAGAAGTTGTTCTAGTTGCTTAACCCCCTTGAACCTTCGATGTTTTAGATTGTTTAATTGCGTCAAAATGTGCTATTTTCTGCATATCTTCTATGCAAACCGACCTGACATTTTTTACAAACGAACCCGGGGCCACGCTGCTTGACAGGTTCCGCAAGACACTGAAGGATGTCAGGTATTTCGACATCCTTGTCGGATACTTCCGCACCAGCGGGAGGGGAGGACTGCCACAAGGCTTGTCTACAGGCATTTCGGGATAGATTACCGGCGGCTTAAGCAGGAGAGACTTTTTTAGCATTTACGCATGCTTTAAATTCTGAAATTGGCTACTGCATGTATTCAAAAACCTGCATAAAGTTGCTTTAGCCGGGTTTAAAACGGGTTATACGGCACTGTTTTTATAACTTATGGATTACATTCTTATATGTAAAAAGCTGCATAATGTCGTATAAAAAGCACTGCTATGTTCATATGATTGAGAAGCGTCAAAAACAAATCGCTTTATTCATTGCAGCGTTATTGGCAATAGGGGGACTTTTCTTTTCCCTCATTATGCCTGCACAAACTTTATATACATACTGGTCAGGCACACAAAATGAACTTCGTCATGAATACTTTTTGGTTATATTTTACTGTCTCCTTATTTCAGATGTTTTTTGGTGCATAGTAGCTTTATGTCTCGGTTTTGCCAAGAGTCTTATATCAAAAAAAATCTTGTGGGCCGGCACTGCACCGTCGCTTGTTCTAACTTCAGGTTTTGCATTAATGGGGCTTTTCACCATAGCAATGATAATTATTCAAAAACTAAAAACATAACACGCTGCTCGGAGGAAACCCAGAGGAAACCCCCGGTTTAAATTTCAATCCCCAAAGCTGACAAAGCCGCTTCTGCAACTGTATTCAGGGTTCTGTGATTTTGGGAGAGAAAACGGGACCATTTAATTAGGCGAAACTTAGAGGATTTGAAGTTGTAGCGATCTTGAAAAAATTGGTACCTAAAAACTGCAAACCACAAACCACAGAGAAAAAAGATTTAATGATGTTGCCTGAATACCAGATTACAGGTTTAAAAGGAAGCGTCGGATGACGGAAAAAGAAAAGCTTAATCTCCTGATCCGGGAAGGTGAAGGTCTTACCGTTGAATTCAAGGAACGCTTTACCGCCCGCATAGATGAGGATATGGTTGCCTTTGCCAATACAAAGGGCGGGATTATTCTTCTTGGCGTGAGAGATAACCGCACCATTGCCGGAGAGGAACTGACCAACGACCTTAAGGCCCGCATCAATTCAGTCGCAAGAAACTGCACCCCGCCTGTTAAGGTAAAGCTGAAGCAGATACAGAACATAATTGCTGTAGAAGTGCCGCAAGGCGATGAGAAACCCTATGCTTGCGGTTCAGGCTATTTCAGAAGGCTCGACGGCGCAACGCAGAAGATGAGCAACCATGAACTGAGGACCATGTTCCAGGAGCATGAAACTACCCCCTTTGAAGAGAAGGTCAATAAGGATGTTTCATGGGATTACATATCAAAAGATAAAATCCAGGACTTCCTTAAAGAGGCAGATGTCGGAATAAAGAGAATAGCGCCGCGAGACCTGTTGACAAGCCTGAGTCTGGCCCACAACGACAAGATTACCAACGCAGGCGTTTTATTCTTTGCCAAAGAGCCGCGCAAATTCATTCTACAGTCGCAGATGACCCTCATTGCGTTCAAGGGCAAAGACCGTGTCCATATCTATGACAGGCAAGACGTACAGGATGACCTTCTTACACAGTTCAATTCAGCCGTGATGTTCCTGATGAAGCATCTGAACCGTAGGAGCGAGATAAAAGGTGTGAACCGCAAAGATATCTATGAGATACCTTTCGAGGCCCTGCGTGAGGCTGTGGCAAATGCGATAATCCACCGTGATTACAGCATCAGGGGGACAAGCCTGATGGTGGAGGTTTATGACGACAGGGTCGAGATAGTAAACCCAGGCATATTCCCCGGCGCAAAAAAGAGCGACTTCGGCAAGATTTCCGTCAGGAGGAATGAGCGGATTGCGGATATGTTCTTCAGGATGGACAAGGTGGAGCGTGCAGGGACAGGAATCAGGAGGATGAAAGAGGCAATGTCATCGGCTGGGCTTCCTGCACCGGGCATCAGGCAGAGCGGTTTTTATACGATTATATTTAAAAGGCCTGTTGAAGAGAGGGTAGAAGAGGCTACCCAGAAAACTGTCGGGAAAACTACACAGAAAAGGTTGGTAGAAAAGGGGGTAGAAAGTACGGAGAAAGTACGGAGAAAGTACGGAGAAAGTACGGAGAAAATTGTTTTGGCAATAGCAGGGAATCGGTTCATTAAAACCCATGAAATAGCAAATAAAACTAATTTATCGCAAAGCACAGTTGAGAAAATTATTGCTAAACTTAAAAAAGATGGAATGCTAAAGCGCATCGGCCCAGACAAAGGAGGACATTGGGAGATAGTTCCAGGCGAGCAAGATAATGAACAGGAGCTTAACGCTGATTGATCGGCTGGTCTATGTTCTTTACGGCCTGACGCCGGAGGAGATTGGGGTTGTGGAGGGGAAGGGATGAAATCGAACAATTCTTGGTATTGGTTTCTACTTCAGAGTGTGTAATAATTAGTTATCTATGAAGATAACGCTTGTAAAGAAGATAAAGGAAGATGGCAAGGAGTGCAAAAAGTGTCTGCAGGTCACAGAGCGTTTAAGGGCTGGGGACGAGCTCAGGTTCATTGACAAAATCGTTTATGCAGACATGAGAGATCCGGACTCGGTCGGACTTAGGCTGGCAAAAGAGCATAATATCGACATTGCGCCCTTCTTTATAGTTGAGAATGAGGGTACTGCGTCTATCTACAAGACATATATGGAGCTTAAGAGAAAGGTGTTGAATAAGGGAAAGGAACCTGAAAAGAAAAAAACCTCAAAAGATTTCGATATTGAAAGACTGAATAATGAGTTTGAGGCCAAAACGCCGCAGGAGCTTCTGGAATGGGGGCTTAAGGAGTTTCATCCTTGCATAGCACTTGCATGGAGCGGCGCTGAAGACGTGGCCGTTGTTGATATGCTGGTAAAGATCAACCCTAAGGCGCGCATCTTCACCCTTGATACGGGAAGGCTCAACCCTGAAACATATGACTTGATTGACAGGGTGCGTGAAAGATATGGCATTGATATCGAAGTCATCTTCCCTGATGCGGCAGAGGTTGAAAAGATGGTGCGCGAGCATGGGGTAAACCTATTCTATCAGAGCGTTGAGAACCGAAAGTTATGCTGCAATATAAGAAAGGTGCAGCCCCTTAAGAGAATGCTCTCTACTCTTGATGCCTGGATAACAGGTCTACGCAGGGACCAGGCTGTAACTCGGACTGTCTTGAAAAAGATAGAGGTAGACGAAAACTTTGGCGGAATCATAAAGTTGAATCCCCTTGCCGACTGGAGCCACAAAGACGTCTGGGACTATATTCACAAAAATAATGTCCCATATAACGAGCTTCACGACAGGGGTTATCCGTCCATAGGTTGCGCGCCCTGCAGCCGCTCCGTCAAACCTGGTGAAGATATCCGCGCAGGCCGCTGGTGGTGGGAGTTTCCTGAAGGCAGAGAGTGCGGCCTCCATGTCAAGTCCAAGTAGCCTATCTATTTAGTTACATCTGGGAAAGTGTCCATGTACATTAATATTGCGGAAAGAGAACTGATAGACAAGACCCTGGACAGGAAAGACAACAAAACGCTTTTCATGAATGAGATATACCTTGGAGAGATGCTAAGGGAGATCCTTTTCAGTGCGAATGAGTTTGTCCCATCGGAATCCGGTGCAGTTTTTCTCGATGACCCTTTGCTTAAACGAACACCGAAGGAGAGGGGAAGGCTTTACTTTATGGCCTGTTTTGGCGAGGGTTCAGAAAAACTCACTGGAACTTTCCTTCCGGACGATGTGGGTATAATTGGAGAAACATACAGAAACGGATCACCATATTTGAGCCGGGATGTGAGTAAAGACAGGAGTTTTTATCCCGGAGTTGACAAACAGACCAGCTATCAATCAAGGTCTATCATTGCCGTTCCTATCAAGATTAATGATTCTGTTATCGGCGTCATCGAGATGATCAACAGAAAAGATAAGATAAATTTCGACGAGAAAGACCTTGCTATCCTGGATATCTTTGCGCGCTATACATCTACTCTTATAACAAACGCTCTTGACGCCCTGAGGTTTGAGGAACTATCAAAAAAAGATAACCTTACCGGCCTTTATAATGACAGGTATTTTTATGAAAGACTTTCAGTAGAGGTCAAACATTCCATAGAAAATAGCAAACCCCTTTCCGTGATATTTTTCGATCTTGATCGTTTCAAGGAGGTTAACGATATACATGGACATCTCGCGGGAAGCAGGGTGCTCAAGGAGGTAGCGCAATTGGTAGAAGATGTGCTGGTTGGCAGCGGGGCCGTTCCTGTCAGGTATGGCGGTGATGAGTTTGTGATTGTTTTACCGGCAACCCTCCTTGACAAAGCCGCGGAATACGCAAAAAAGATATGCGACGTAGTCGCTGGAAGTACATTTATTAAGGAAAAAAGCTTAGCAGGAGCCCCTCCACTCAGTATCAAAGGATTAATCACCTGTAGTATTGGTGTTGCTGCCTTTGTCCCTCCCATTGGTCAAGAGATTGGCCCCAGAGAAATCGAAGAAGGTCTTATCAAGGCCGCAGATTCAGCTATGTATGAATCAAAACGCAACGGAAAGAACAGGGTCACGTGTATATCCGAGACAATTTTTAAATAATCTCAGCTTTATTAATTAATCACGCCCAATTGTTTTTATCGTTATACTCTTTTCATTTTCACTGTTATCAACGTTATCCACAGTCTTATAATATATGGTATGGATGCCATTGGACAGTTCACTAAGCTCGAAGAGCCCTGAGTATGTGTGCCAGTCTTTCAGATTATCAAAGCGATAGTATGTTGCCTTGACGCCTGAAAGACCGTCAGAGGCATTCAGAGTGACCTGCGAGTTCCTGGATACCAGTAAGTTGCTGCCGTCATTGTATTTCATGCTGAAATCTATCGTAGTGTAGGGAGGGATGTTGTCTATTATGACGGTGAGGGTCTTTTCTGTCTCAAGGTGTCCAATGTTATCTCTGCTCCTGTAACCTATGGTGTGGGTCCCATCGATGGGAAGTGTAAGGGTACTGCCTGTTATCCAGGCTGAGCTGTCAGCCTTGTACTCAGTTACTTTTACTTCAGGATTTTTATCAGTGGTACTCAAGGTGTATTTAGTAGTACCGGTAACCCAGGCTGAAATATCTATCCTGTAATCGGTTTCTTTTACACCGGAAAGGTTGTCCATGGCGCTCAAATAGAACTCCGTCTTGCTTGTGGCATATATAGTCCCCCCAGCCTTATATTTGAGATCTTTACTGGCGATTCCGGTCACAGGGGGAGTATTATCAACTGTCATTGAGATGATTTTCTCAGTCTCAACATTACCTACATTATCGACACTTCTGTAGGCTATTTTATGGTTTCCTTCGCTGTTTATCCTGAAGGTGGATGCAGGTAGCCACTGGCCGTTATCAACCCGGTATTCTGTAATCTTAACACCGGAGAGGTTGTCTTCCGCGCTAAGGGAAAAGGTGGTTTCACTGGTAATGTAACTGATATTTTTAACTGAGTTGTATATGGGATCACTAATATTTATGCTGCTTGATGGTGTCGTATTGTCAACAATTATTGACAGGGTTTTCTCAATCTCCAGATTCCCGAGGTTGTCAACGGACCTGTATCCGATTGTCTGTTTCCCGTCAGGAAGCGATTTTAAGTTGAAGGCAGCTTCGTATACCGTCCATACGCCACCATTGATGCGGTATTGAGTCTGTTTTATCCCAGAAAGATTATCAGAGACATTTAAGATGAACTCCGTCTTTCCTGGAACGAATATAGCTCCCGCTACATCATGTCTGGGTGATCCGGGCGCTATGGTGGTGACAGGGGGGGAATTGTCGACTGTTACTGATAATATCCTGGTAATCTCAAAATTCCCAAGATTGTCGCTGTTGCCAGACTCTATCAGATAGCTCCCCCCAGAAGATATTTTGAATGGGGCGTTGTGCAGCCATTTGCCGCTATCCAGGCGGTATTCAGATTTCTTCACCCCGCAAAGGTCGTCCGTGACATTCAAGGTAAGGCTGGATTGGCTGGTTATATAGTTTACACCATCGGCAGATTTGTAAAAAGGCATACCAATATTGATTTTGGCCAGTGGTGGGGTATTGTCAATCACTATCATCATCAACTTCTCATTCTCCAGATTTCCCAGGTTATCTGAAGATCTGTATCCGATAGAATGCTTGCCGTCGGTCAGAGACGCAAGGTCAATTAAGGCATTGAAAGCTGTCCACTCTCCATTGTCGATACGATACTCGGACTTTTGCACCCCGGCTAAGTTGTCAGTGGAGTTCAGGCTGACTGCTGTAATTCCGGTGATGAATACGGCGCTCCCAGCCTCATATCTGGGTTTTTCAGCATTTATTGCAGTTACCGGCGGCGTATTGTCAATAACTATAGACAATGATTGCGCTGATTCCAGGTTCCCTGTGTTGTCTGTGCTCCTATAAGCGATGACGTGCTTCCCCTCCGTGGGGATACTGAAAGGCACGGTGTAATTTCTCCAGGCGCCGCCATCTATCCGGTATTCCGTCTCTGCCGCTCCCGAGAGATTATCCGAGGCAGAAATAGCAAAAGAGGTCTTGCCTGTTGCCAGCAGAATCTCATCCTGGTTCTTAAAATTAGGGCTTCCAATGGAAATCCTGCTCACCGGAGGAGAGTTGTCTACGATCAAGGTTGTCGACCTGCCTTTTTCCAGATTCCCCATTTGATCCCTGCTTCTGTATTCGACCAGATGTTCCCCTTCAGCCTGGATCTTTAAAGGCGCATAATGCGTCCAGGGGCCGCTGTCTATTCTGTATTCGCTTGCCGCCACTTCTGATAAAGCATCCATTGCAGCAAGGGTTATTGCAGTGCCCCCGGTAATGAAGATTTTATTTTCAGAACTGGAAAACCTAGGGCTTCCCATGGAAATGGCAGTTACCGGCGCCGTATTGTCTACAACTACATCAAGAGACCTTGCTGTCTCAGTATTTCCAAGCCTGTCAATACTCCTATACTCTATAATCTGGCGCCCTTCATTGGCGATATTGAAGGATGGTCCAGGATGCCACTGACCTTTGTTCACTCTATATTCAGTCTTCGATACCCCTGAAATATTATCGGATGCGTCCATGGTAAACTCAGTATCCCGACTTACTAACAAAGAGACTCCCTTAAGACTTGATTTAGGCTCTCCAGCATGGATCTGTGTGACCGGTGCGATGTTGTCAACGGTCACATCCGCCTCTTTTGCAGCCTCTATGTTGCCGGCATTGTCTACGCTTCTGTAATGGATTTTATGCGGTCCCTCTCTGCTGCCAAGGGAGATGCTTTTCTTATAAATGTTCCATGAAGAAATATCATCCAGCCCGTATTCGATTCTATTTATACCTGATGGAGCCGTGCCTGAATCTGATGCAGCCAAAACGACCTGAGTAGAACCGGTGATTGATAGCTTTCCATTATCTGTAATCATTGGCAGGCCTATTTGCAGAGTGGTCACCGGAAATGTCTTATCTATATAAAAGTGACGTCTCAATGACGACTTGTTACCCGCCATGTCAACCGCATCAACTTTCAACTCCATACGTCCTTCTTCAGTTATATCAGAGCCGGTATAGATGCTGCCGTTCAGGGTAACATTCTTTTCCTTAGGATTTGCGTCCTTAACCGTAATCACAGGGAGGATATCCGAGTTGTAAAACCTGCCCTCTTCAACTCCTGCGAATGACATGACAGGAGAGGTCTTATCCACCACAAAACTCAAGCTCTTTGAAGACCGATTCCCGGAAAGGTCAGAAGCGTCAACTTTTAGGGTATAGCTCCCATCTATGGAGATTGGGATGGCGGAGTAAGAGGAGCCGTTAAGGGTAATCCTCTTTTCCTTAAGGTTTGCGTCCTTAACCGTAATCACAGGGAGGATATCCGAGTTGTAAAACCTGCCCTCTTCAACTCCTGCGAATGACATGACAGGAGAGGTCTTATCCACCACAAAACTCAAGCTCTTTGAAGACCGATTCCCGGAAAGGTCAGAAGCGTCAACTTTTAGGGTATAGCTCCCATCTATGGAGATTGGGATGGCGGAGTAAGAGGAGCCGTTAAGGGTAATCCTCTTTTCCTTAAGGTTTGCGTCCTTAACCGTAATCACAGGGAGGATATCCGAGTTGTAAAACCTGCCCTCTTCAACTCCTGTGAATGATATGACAGGAGAGGTCTTATCCACCACAAAACTCAAACTCTTTGAAGACCGATTACCGGAAAGGTCAACAGCGTCGACTTTTAGGGTATAGTTCCCATCTCTGGTTACAGGAGCTCCGAGATAGGCGGAACCATTTAGCATGACCTCCTTGCTTGAAAGTTGCTCATCAAACACTTTTACGACAGGATTGATATCTGTGGCATAGTAAGCTCTATCATGGACCCCGCTTACCGTTATTTCAGGAGGAACCTTGTCTGGAGGACCTGCCTCTACTGTTGCACCCTTTCCAGCATCATTGGCTGCCATTGCATCATGTGAGGCTGAGATCAGAAGGCAAGAAACAGCCAGGATAATTGCAAGCCCTATTTTTGGAGTTTCTTGCAAAAGTCTCAAATTACCCTTCAACACGCTCAGGGTAAACGGGATGTGAGAAGTGGTCATTGATTTTTTCACGAACCTCTTTATCATGCTGTTGATATTAGTAATATTAAACATTACATATAATCCCGGGTTGGGATATTTAGCATATATATAAGAAAAATGAAATTATTTCCATAAAATAATCAAATTTGGGTAGCGTACCCGTTTAGTGGGTCTGTTATGCTTCACAAACAAGCTTAGATCTTCTCCGTAAATAAATAGCTTTTAGAGCGAAAAGAATGTGTTATAGATACCTCTATCAAGTCCTTACTTGATGG
>CAKKSC010000042.1 GCA_919902985.1 Desulfuromonadales bacterium
GCTTGCAGGTCAGTCTGTCCGCGTTTGCCGGCACGACTGTATCCGGCGCCCCGAAAAAGGCGGGCAAGGCGTCATCTGATTCACTCCAGGACATGATCAGCGCCATCTATTCACCAAAAGCGAGCATGGCTGCATCTGCCAACAGTTGCGGCAGCGTCCCATATCTGGAAACCAATGAGGGACTTTCCGCAGTAGACGCTGTGGAGATCGAGCTGTATGGCCAGTGCATGGTCAGCGCAGTTCAAGCCCTTGCCGCTAACGAGCAGTTCGCTGAAGCCGTGCATACAGCTCAGTCGGTTGCTGCCTACCTGCAGCGCACCGGTTCGGGTAATGCCGACCAATTAATCAGTCAGGCCAGTAGCTTAGCCTGCACCGCCTATGGCCTTGCCCTTGACCGGGCGCGTACCACTACCGTCACAGGAATGGGAACACTCTACAACCTTGTCAAGCCGATCCTGTTCTGGGAGACAATCATCCAACAACTCGGTGCCAGTTGCACCGGCATACCCGCGGATGAGTATCAAACCGTTATCAACGCCAAGACCGGAGAGGCCATAGCATATTACGAACAGGAAAAGGCCAATATTACCGACACATCGAGCAGCAACTATGCTGCGGCAAAGACCGAAGCTGAAGACAGCGCCAAGACAAAGAACGAAGTGCTTGCGCTCAATCCACCTGCTACTGTCCGCAGCGCTGTAAACAGTGAGGTATCTCAAAGAGCCCAGCCCGGCCTGCTTGACGCCATGCTGCAGGCCCCCTGGGAGCGCTGCCGCAACACGGCAAATTATGACGAACTGATATATCTGATGGCTACTATGGACAGTCCCGAAGCAGTGAAGACTGCCGCGCAATACTGCGGCACAGTGCTGATTGCCCAGGCAAAGGATTCACAGGGGACGGTCACCGCAGAGCTTGCCCAGCCAATGGGTGGCGTCAGTGCAGTGGTGAAGATGACCAGCGGCACACTGAGCGTGAACAAGACCAGCATCCTCGTGCTGAACGGTCCCATCCAGGCGCTCCAGTGTCCCTCGGATTCCGCAGGCGGCACCGAAAGCCTGACAATCGCGCTTGACGGAACGACGATCACGACTTATTCGTCGCCGCCGTATCTGAACAATCCGTTGACGATCGATCTCGCCGTCGCGCTTGAAGCGGCCCATCCGGGCAAGACCGCTCAATTGACCAGTGCAGTGTTAACTGTAGAAAGAACTGGAGTCCCATGCAACGGCTTCTGGGGAGACAATCCATCGCCGCTGTTGACCCTGACACTATCAATGGCGCAGTCAAAGATAGCGTTTGTCCGTTCTGGCACAAACTCTATCGATATCTATGTCATGAACTCAGACGGCAGTGGGATAACCCAGCTTACGAGCGGAACTAAGAACGATTTGCAGCCGGCGTGGTCTCCAGACAGGACCAGGATTGCCTTTTCCCGCCGCGTTACCACTGGACCATCGGTTTACGACATCTACATCATGAATGCCGACGGAACCGGTATAGTCAAGGTTTCAAATACGACCAATACATTTGGAGATAGCGACCCTTCTTGGTCCCCCGACGGAACAAGGATCGTGTTTACGCGCAATGATTCTTCCCACAATGATCATATATACGTAATGAATGCGGACGGCAGCGGCGCAATCGCGCTTACAACAACCGGCGAGGACAATAAAGAACCGGCGTGGTCCCCGGATGGAACCAAGATCGCATTCAGCTACTATGATCAAAACGCAGGAGGATCAGGAATAGGATATTACGATATCTATCTAATGAACACTAACGGCAGCGGGATAACCAAACTCACAGATTCCACTGCCTCATGTCATTTCCCTTCCTGGTCTCCCGACGGGACCAAAATAGCGTTTGCGCGCGAAGGGAATATCTATGTCATCAATGCCGACGGCAGCGGTCAGAACCAGCTCACCACCGGCAACTACTTGCAGGATTCTTATTCCCACTGGTCACCTGACGGAGGCAAAATTGTTTTCAGTCGCTATTCTGAAGGGAATATCTATAGTATGAACCCGGACGGCAGCGCGATAACGCTGCTCACCAGCGGCTACGACCCGGCGTGGTAGGGGAAAAGGAAAGGGGCTATCATTTTAATACGTTTATCAGCAAATTATCGTCGACTGCGCATGTCATGGGGTAAGACTTTGTTATTTTGATATTGTGAAATAAACTCTCTGGATTCCGGTTTAAGGGTTGCCGGAATGACAAACATCTACCCGTAGGCTGGCAACGCCCGTAACTTTAAAAATTATCCCTATATCCTCCCTATCCCGTAATATGTAAATCCATGCTCCTTCATCTCCTTCGGTTCGTATATATTCCTTCCGTCAAATATTACAGGTGACTTCATGAGGGACTTCATCTTGTCGAAATTTGGCCTCCTGAACTCGTTCCATTCGGTTATTACAGCCAGTGCATCAGCATCCCTGACAACCTCGTAATTGTCCTTCATATACACTATTTTCTCTCCAAAGACCTTTCTGGCCTCATCCATAGCCTCAGGGTCATGGGCCTTCACCTTTGCCCCGGCCTCAAGCAGCCTGTTGATTATGGTTATAGCGGGAGCCTCCCTCATGTCATCGGTCCTCGGCTTAAAGGATAGTCCCCATACTCCTATAACTTTGCCGTCCAAAGGTTTCGCTGACCCCTGACCCTTTATACCCTTTAGGGTAGTGACCCCTGCCCCGTTGAAGTGTCTTAATATCCTGTCTACAAGAACCTCTTTCTGTCTGTAATTTACGGCCTCGACAGCCTCAAGTATCTTCATCTCATAGCCGTACCCTGAGGCCGTCCTGATAATCGCCTGTACGTCCTTGGGGAAGCAGGAGCCTCCATAACCTACCCCCGGAAAGAGAAACTCAAAACCTATGCGTGAGTCGGAACCTATACCCCTCCTGACATTGGCCACATCTGCCCCAACCAGCTCACACAGGCTTGCAATCTCATTGATAAACGATATCTTTGTGGCAAGCATGGCGTTGGCAGCGTACTTGGTCATCTCTGCGCTCTTTACATCCATGATTAGGACGCGATTATTTTTCATTACGAATGGAGAATAAAGCTCCTCCATTGTCTCAGCTGCCTTTTTGCTGTCAGCGCCTATTACTACCCGGTCGGGTTTCATAAAATCACCTATGGCCGCCCCCTCCTTCAGAAATTCAGGGTTTGAGACAACATCGAAATCATAGTTGACTCCCCGTGTTTGCAGTTCGGAGCGCACTGCGGCCTTCACCTTGTCTGCGGTCCCAACAGGGACTGTGCTCTTGTCAACAATGACCCTGTATCCATCCATTGCCTTTCCTATCTCTTTAGCAACCTCAAGGACATACTTCAGGTCTGCTGATCCGTCCTCTCCAGGAGGGGTACCGACGGCAATAAAGCATATCAGGGATCCCTTTACAGCGGCAGACAGGTCTGTCGTGAATTTGAGCCTGCCGTCCTCTTTGTTCCTCTTTATAAGCTCCTCAAGACCTGGCTCATAAATCGGGACATCTCCATTATTGAGCCGATCAATCTTTTTTGCGTCAATATCAACACAGGTAACATCATTCCCGCTCTCGGCAAAACATGTACCCGCAACCAGACCAACGTACCCTGTTCCAATAACACAAATATTCATTTAGCCTCCGCGCATATCATCAAGTATAAGGTCTAATACCAAGTAAGCTTTCATTAAGCTCAATAGGAGATGTTTGAAATCAACTTGGTATAAACTGTGACTATTTCTACCATCATGAAAGGTTCCGGTCAAGTCGTATTTAGCCGGAACGCATGATATTTCGATAATGACAACATCTTTTGAAAAACACTCGGGGATGTTGGAAAAAATAAGCGCCCGGCATTCCTGTCTTAATTGTCTTTCCAGTATGGGAAAGGGAGGGAGATTTTATTTGACAGCACGCAGGATATTATGTAAATATTATCAGCTATATCCTTCGTAGGAGTATGCATGACAAAAATTAAATTCGGGACATCAGGTTGGCGCGGGATCCTCGCTGACGAGTTCACTTTTGAAAATGTCAGGATCGTGACCCAGGCGATATGCGACCATATCAGGGAAAAGGGTGGGCGCGAAAAGGGAGTAGTTATAGGTTACGACACCCGTTTCATGGGAAGAAAATTTGCCCTTGAGTCTGCTGAAATCCTGGCTGCCAACGGCATCAAGGCCTTCCTGTGCAAGAGGGATGTCCCTACACCTGTGATAGCCTTCGAGATAATAAGGAGAAAGGCCGCAGGCGGTATAAACTTCACTGCCAGTCATAACCCCCCTGAATACAACGGCCTTAAATTTTCCTCATCCTGGGGAGGCCCGGCACTGCCGGAGACAACCGGAGAGATTGAGAGACGGGCCAACGATATGATGGGCGAGATGACATATCGTGAGGTCTCCCTTAATAAGGGGATGCATGAGAAGTTGATCGAGATTATAGAACCAAAGGAACCTTACCTGAAAGAGATAAGGGAAAAGGTGGATGTCGGCGCCCTGAAAGGGATGAAAGTCGCTGTTGACCATCTCTATGGGACCTCAAGGGATTATCTTGACAGCGTGCTGAAGGAGGCCGGGTGCGAGGTGGTCAGGTTTCATGAATACCCTGACCCCACCTTTGGCGGGAAGCCGCCTGAACCCTCAGAGGAGAACATACACGACCTCATAGAGAAGGTGAGAAGTGACAGTTCTATATCTATCGGCCTTGCTACCGATGGAGATGCAGATAGATTCGGGATAGTTGACAGGGGCGGGATATACATTGAGCCGAACTATATCGTGGCCCTTCTCCTTGATTACCTTATTAGAACGAGGAAATGGAGCGGGGGCGTTGCAAGGAGCGTTGCAACCACTCACCTGATAGACAGGGTTGCCGCGAGGCATGGCATAGAGGTTTATGAGACACCGGTAGGCTTCAAATACATAGGGGAGTTGATCTCTGAAGACAAGTTGATTATCGGCGGGGAGGAAAGCGCCGGGCTTACCATAAAAGGTCATGTCCCTGAGAAAGACGGAATCCTGGCCTGCCTTCTGGTGGCTGAGATGGTGGCGAGGGAAGGGAAGAGCGTCACAGAGATGCTCAATAATCTTTATTCCGAGGTGGGAACGGTCCTTACACGCAGGGTAAATATCCATTTAGAAGGAAGTGGGCTGAAAGATAGACTTAAGACCCTGCCATCCTCCTTTGCCGGTTTGAATGTTGATAAGGTCGTTACAATAGACGGGACAAAAATGATACTTTCCGACGGGAGCTGGGTGCTGATCAGGCCCTCCGGCACTGAGCCCGTTGTAAGGTTCTATGCGGAGTCATTCAGCCGGGAAGGCCTGGACAGACTTACGGAGGCTGGAAAGAGGTTTATCTTAGGGCAATAGGAGCTTTCATTATGAAGATAACCAGGGATTCAAATGTATATGAGGTGCTGGAAAAATACCCTGAGACCCTTCCTGTATTTACAAAACAGGGACACTGCTTCGGGCTTCTGGCAAATCCGGCATTGAGAAGCACCATGGCAAAGCTTGTGACAATAGGGCAGGCCTGCAAGCTGCACTTCATAGACCTCGATAAGCTTGTTACAGAGCTGAACGAGGTTGTGAAGGATAAATAGACACCGATAAACGCTGATTGCTATGATTTACGCGGATAAAATCTATCTGTGGAGGTTCTTGCAAAACTCTAAGAAACGCAGTTTTGTCATTTCGACCAGCGGGAGAAATCTTTGTTTTTATTACACTGAAAGATTCCTCACTTCGTTCGGAATGACACAAAAACGGACTTTTGCAAGAGGCTCTGTGTAAATCATATTTTTCTGTGATAATCAGTGTCAAAAAAAAGCAAATTAAACCATAAGGAGTTACAAGGTTGGAAACAAGAGCAGGGATGCCTCCAAGGCAGGGATTATATGATCCGCGTTACGAAAAAGACAACTGCGGGGTTGGGTTTGTCGCAAACATAAAGGGTGTAAAGTCTCACGACATAATTGAGAAAGGGCTGGAGATACTGGTCAATATCACCCATCGCGGCGCAACCGGCGCTGACCCTAAGACAGGCGACGGGGCCGGGATACTCATCCAGATCCCCCATGAGTTTCTTTCAAATGTATGCGGCAAGGCGGGGACCAAGCTCCCTAAGCCCGGAGAATACGGCGTCGGCATGGTGTTTCTGCCGAGGGATGCGGCCCAGAGGAAGAGGTGCGAGGGGCTTCTTGAGAAGACCATAAAGGACGAGGGTCAGGAACTCCTTGGATGGAGGGACGTCCCAACCGACAACAGCACCATAGGTTACACGGCAAAGGCCGTGGAGCCGGTCATCAGGCAGGTGCTTGTCGGACGCAAGGCGAATGACGAGGCCTCATTTGAGAGGAAGCTCTATGTCATAAGGAAAAAGGTGGAGAACGCAGTCCGTGAATCGGGCATGACACAGGCCAGCTATTTCCATTGCCCCAGCTTTTCATGCAGGACCATAGTCTACAAGGGGTTGCTGCTCGCAGAGCAGATGGGGACCTTCTATCCCGATCTGAACGACAGCTCCATGGTAACGGCCCTGGCCCTGGTCCATCAGAGATACAGCACCAACACGTTCCCTACTTGGGACCTGGCCCAGCCTTTCAGGTACCTGGCCCATAACGGCGAGATAAACACCGTGAAGGGGAACATAAACTGGATGCGGGCCCGTCAGGCCACCATGCACTCCTCCCTCTTCGGCGACGACCTGAAGAACATCTATCCTGTCATCGCCCCCGGCGGAAGCGACTCCGCGTCCTTCGACAACGCCCTGGAGCTTCTTGTAGCTTCCGGTCGCTCCCTTCCCCACGCAATGATGATGATGATCCCGGAGGCCTGGGACAAGAACGTACATATAGACGAAGGAAAGCGCGGTTTCTATGAATACCACGCGGCCATTATGGAGCCGTGGGACGGCCCTGCAGCCATGGCATTTACGGACGGAACATGCATTGGGGCCACCCTGGACAGGAACGGCCTCAGGCCCGCAAGATACCTTGTCACATCCGGCGATCTTGTGGTCATGGCCTCAGAGATGGGCGTCCTGACATTCAAGCCTGAAGAGGTTATAAGGAAGGGAAGGCTTGAGCCGGGGAAGATGTTCCTCGTTGACCTGTCGAAGGGCCGTATAATTGACGACTCCGAGCTGAAGGCAGAGATAGTAGGAAAGAAGCCTTACGGCAAATGGGTCAAGGACAACAAGATCGAGCTTGCTAAGCTCCCTGCGCCTCCTTCATATCATCAGCCGGACCATGATACCCTTACAAGGAGACAGAAGATATTCGGCTATACACTTGAGGACCTGAAGACCATTATAACTCCAATGGCGTCCAACGGTGAGGAACCTATCGGCTCCATGGGTGCGGACACGCCTCTGGCTGTCCTCTCCAAGAAGCCCCAGCTCATATACAATTATTTTCAGCAACTCTTTGCCCAGGTAACGAACCCTCCCATAGACCCGATAAGGGAGGAGTTGGTCATGTCTCTGACCGGCTATCTCGGCGCCAGGAGAAACCTCCTCGATGAGACACCTAAACACTGTCACCTCCTTGAACTGCCTCAGCCTATCCTGACGAACGCAGAGCTTGAGCAGTTGAGGCATGTAGCGGTAGGAGATTTTAAGACCGTCACCCTCGACATACTCTTTAAGGCATTAGATGGGGAAAAGGGACTGGAGTCTGCCCTGGATGACCTCTGCAAAAAGGCTTCTCAGGCCATTAAGGACGGGTACAGCATTCTTGTCCTGAGCGACAGGGGAGTGAGTGCTGATATGGCCCCTATCCCAAGTCTGCTGGCAACTGCTGCTGTCCATCACCACCTTATAAGGGAGGGGAGCCGCGGTCAGGCCGGGATTGTAGTGGAGACAGGAGATGCCCGCGAGGTGCACCATTTCGCTCTCCTGGTTGGTTTTGGAGCCGGCGCCATAAACCCTTATGTCGCCTTTGAGACCGTTACAGACCTATTTGCCCAAAAGCTCCTGCCTGAAAATATGGACGAAAAGACCGCTATCAAGAACTTTATAAAGGCGGGCGACAAGGGACTCCTCAAGATATTTTCTAAGATGGGTATTTCTACCCTTCAGAGCTATCAGGGCGCGCAGATATTCGAGGCCGTTGGCCTTAACAGTGAAGTAATTGAAAAATACTTTACCGGGACAACATCAAGGATCGGCGGAGCAGGGATAGATATCATAGCGAGAGAGACCGGGATGCTCCACGAAAAGGCTTATCCACGGACAAGCGCTGCTGCAAAGCTGCTGGACGTGGGCGGAACATACAAGTGGATGCGCGGCGGCGAGTTCCATGCCATAAACCCGGATACCATAACGAAGGTCCAGCAGGCGGCGAGAAGTAATGATTACAGGCTGTATAAGGAGTTTTCCAGGGCTGTAAACGATCACAACAGAGACATCTCAACCATCCGGGGGTTATTCAAGTTCAAGGGTCGGACTCCTGCACCTATTGCAGAAGTTGAGCCGGTCAGCGCTATAGTAAAGCGATTCGCCACAGGGGCCATGTCTTTCGGTTCCATCAGCAAAGAGGCGCATGAGGCGATGGCGATAGCCATGAACAGGCTTGGAGGAAAGAGCAACTCCGGCGAAGGCGGCGAGGATCCGGCAAGGTTCAAGAAAGAACCCAACGGAGACTGGAGAAGGAGCGCCATAAAGCAGGTGGCATCAGGGAGGTTTGGAGTTACAGCCCACTACCTCGTGAATGCAGATGAATTGCAGATAAAGATGGCCCAGGGCGCAAAACCGGGAGAGGGCGGGCAGCTTCCAGGTCACAAGGTGGACGAGAACATAGCGAGGGTCAGACATACGACCCCCGGTGTGACGCTGATATCACCCCCTCCGCATCATGATATCTACTCCATAGAAGACCTGGCCCAGTTAATCCACGATTTGAAAAATATCAACCCATCAGCCAGGGTGTCTGTAAAGCTCGTGGCCGAGATAGGTGTGGGTACCATTGCCGCAGGCGTCAGCAAGGCCCATGCAGACCATGTCCTGATAAGCGGTTTTGACGGCGGGACAGGTGCATCCCCTATCTCCTCAGTCATGCATGCTGGTCTTCCGTGGGAGCTTGGACTGGCTGAGACCCATCAGACCCTTGTGCTGAACGACCTGAGAGGAAGGATACGGGTCATGACCGATGGACAGTTCAGGACAGGCCGTGACGTTGTCATTGCAGCCTTTCTTGGAGCTGAAGAGTACGGATTCGCAACAATAGCCCTTGTAGTCCTTGGGTGTATTATGATGAGGAAGTGCCACTTAAATACCTGTCCTGTAGGCGTTGCAACCCAGGACCCTGAGCTTCGCAGGAAGTTTACAGGCGAGGCCGACTTCCTTGTCAATTACTTCACATTTGTTGCCGAAGAGGTCAGGGAGATAATGGCGGAGACTGGCTTCAGGACAATGGATGAGATGATAGGAAGGACGGATGTTATAGATGTTGCTGAAGCGGTGGAACTGTGGAAGACAAAGGGTATAGACCTTTCAGCCATCCTTTACAGGCCGCAGGTGCAGGAGAACATTGCCATCAGGTGTGTTCAGACACAGGACCACGCCCTTGACAAGGCCCTTGACCATAAGATAATCAAGCTTTCAAAGGATGCCCTTGAGAGCCGGAAGCCCGTCCAATTTGAGCTTCCTATTAAGAACATTAACAGGACCGTAGGTACCATGCTCTCAGGCGAGGTAGCCAGACGGTTCGGAGGCGACTACCTGCCTGATAATACTATTCATTGTAAATTCAACGGCACTGCAGGTCAGAGTTTTGGCGCGTTCCTTGCCCAGGGCGTGACCCTCGAAATAGAAGGGGATGCCAACGACTATGTAGGAAAGGGGCTTTCCGGCGGGCGCATTATTATCTACCCTCCTAAGAGTTCGCCTTTCAAGCCTGAGGAGAACATCATTGTCGGAAACACCCTCCTCTACGGCGCAACAAGGGGTGAGGTCTTCCTGAGAGGATTAGCTGGAGAGCGGTTTGCCGTTCGTAACAGCGGGGCAAACGCGGTTGTTGAAGGAGTCGGTGACCACGGATGCGAATATATGACCGGAGGGAATGTAGTTGTTCTCGGAAAGACAGGAAGGAACTTCGCAGCAGGGATGAGCGGCGGTTACGCATTTGTCCTTGATGAGGGCTACAGCTTCAAGGAGCGCTGCAATTTGAGCATGGTGGACCTGGAGCAAGTTTCAGAGGAAAAAGACAAGACGCAGTTGAAGGAGCTTCTGGAGAAGCATTATAAATATACAGGCAGCACCGTGGCTGAGCGACTCGTGAAGAACTGGGAGGAGAGCCTGAAGAAGTTTGTCATGGTTATTCCCACTGAGTACAGAAAGGTAATGGCAAAGATGGCAAAGGCTGCTGAGAAATAATAATGCAGAGTAACGCCCCCTCGCTTCCCCTCTTAAGCTCAGAGGGGGATGGGGGAAGTTAAAGCTTTCATGAAATGGGGTCACATATCGGAATCAACACAGAAACTGAGAGCAAAAACCGAATACAAGAAATAGAAAAACGTCTCTCCGAGCTCGAAAAAGAAAAGAACGCACCGCTCATCGAGCTTTACAAACTCCGATTGACTCCATTCGTCGAAAAAGAAACCGCTCTCCTTGGTTCCCCTGCATTGTCTTCAGTGCCTGCCACTTCAACTGAAAAGATTGATCTGTTTTTAAGACTGTTCTGCTGCCGGGATGATGTTTCCCCAAAACTCTGGGAGAACAAATCGAAAGAGACAAAGGGGTATTCTCCGGTCTGTGCAAATGAATGGGTTCGCGGCGTCTGCGGAAAGCCAAAGGTCAAGTGCTCCGACTGCCAAGGTCGGTCATTTCAGAAGCTCGACACCGTTGCCTTAGAGGCCCATCTCCGCGGCGCTGCAACTATCGGAACCTATGCTATTCGCACTGATGACAGTTGTGTCTTTCTTGCCTGTGATTTTGACGGCGACGGATGGCAGGATGATGTGAAGACTTACAGGAATGCAGCCCGGTCTATGGGAATAGATGTTGCGGTTGAAAGGTCACAATCAGGAGTTGGGGCGCACGCATGGATATTTTTTCAATCGCCTGTTCCCGCAAGGTTGGCTCGGCTGCTTGGAACCGTTATCCTTTCAAAGTGCAGTGAATACAGGCCCGATATGGGCCTTGAGTCTTTTGACCGCTTCTTCCCAAACCAGGACTACCTTCCTAAAGGCGGTTTCGGGGATCTGATTGCTCTGCCGCTTCAAAAATTACCCCGTGAGCAAGGGAATACCTGTTTTCTCGACAAAGACCTTAACGCTATTCAAGATCAGTGGGGATGTCTGGCAGAGGCCAGAAGGCTGTCACTGGATGAGTTGCGGTCTCTTGTAAGCGCCTACTTGCCGTCAAAGCCGCAGGCTAAAGCAGAAGATGGTTTTGATGATGTTTCATGGATTACAGACCAGAATGTCCTGGAATCATCCGTTGATTCAAAGAAAGACGTGATTGCCGGAGTCCTTAGTGGTCCATTTGAATTGAGGCTGGACTCTCAACTCCATATCCCCCTTGAAGGACTTCCAGGCAAGATTATACACAGGCTAAGGCGCACTGCGTCCTTTGCAAATCCTGAATTTTACAGGCGTCAACGCATGAGAATGCAGACATATCCTGAGTCCAGGTTCATATTCTCAGGAGAGATGCGCCCTGATGAAATTATCCTCCCTCGCGGAATACTGGATTCTGTCACTAAAATTCTGGCAGAGGCTGGGGCTCAAGTAGTTATACGAGATGAGCGGCTGTCTCGAAAAAGGATCAAGGCAACATTTAAGGGCGAGCTCACACAAGAGCAGGCAAGAAGCGTCAAGATTATCAAGTCCCACGACTGCGGGGTGTTGGTTGCGCCTCCGGGAGTAGGAAAGACGGTAATGGGATGTGCTCTAATCACAGAGAGGAAAGTCGCCACCCTTATCCTTGTACACAGGCAGCCTCTTCTTGACCAATGGATAGAGCGTCTAACTGAGTTTCTGGATATGAACAAGAAAGATATCGGCGTTTTTGGCGGGACCAGGAAAAAGCGCACGGGCAGGATTGATATTGGTATGCTTCAAAGCATTACTAAAAGCGAAGTGATGGAGGAGATTGCAGGCTCATATTCTCAGATAATTATTGACGAATGTCACCACATCCCCGCCGCATCCTTCGAGTCGGTTATGAAACAGATTCCGGCCAAGTATGTTCTGGGGCTTACAGCCACACCGCGCAGGAAGGACGGACTTGAAAAGATACTTTATCAGCAGTGCGGGCCTATCAGGCATGAGATGCAACCAGCGGATGAGGGGAGATTGAGCAAGACTGCTTATATCAGGGAAACAGGATTCCGCGTGCCGCTTGAACTGGGTGACTACCCGCCCTATCACCTGCTTATTGAATCACTTGTCACTAATGAAAAACGGAATGCCCTTATCGCTTCGGATGTTGTCTCTGCTCTTCGGTCATTACGATTCCCACTGCTGATCTCAGACCGTAAAGAGCATATGGAGCAGCTCGAACGACTCATAAAGGAACAGGCATCTAATGAGAAAGACCTCTCAAATCTCAGGATAATACGGATGGACGGCAATCTGTCTGCAAAGAAAAGAAGAGCGGTCCTCGGAGAGATTGGGATATCAAGGGAGGCCAAAGAGCCCACGCTTATCATTGCAACCGCCTCACTGATAGGAGAAGGATTTGATATGGCAGACCTGGACACTCTTGTCTTGTCCATGCCTCTCTCCTTTGAAGGCCGGATGATTCAGTATGCTGGACGGCTCCACCGCCTTTCGGAGGGAAAATCAAACGTACTTATCTATGATTATCTTGATTCGTTCAATGCCATGCTGCTCAAGATGTACCGGAACAGGTTGAAGGCATACCGGAAGATGGGTTATATTATTCAGCAGATGCAAGGGGAGCTTGGCTATAATGTCTGATTGCCTGAAACTGCATAAGTAGCCTGATATTCAGTAAAGGTATTGACACAGTAACAGTCAAAAGATATAGTTTCTTTATAATCTTAAGAGGCGACTAATGCTTAAATCTCTCGATGAAATTAAAACAGTCTTGAATCTTCACCACAGGGATATCCGAGAAAGATACAAGGTAAAGGAGATCGGCATTTTCGGTTCTTTTGTCAGGGGGGAGCAGAAAAAGAGGAGCGATGTAGACATCTTAGTAGAATTCACAAAGAAGGACATCCCCGATCTTCTAAAGCTTATAGAGCTTGAAAGATATCTGCAAAAACTGCTGAAGAAAAAGGTCGATCTCGTAAGAAAGGGCGGTATAAGGCCTGAGCTTAAGGAGAGCATCCTTAAAGAAGTCGTATATTTATGATCAGAGAGTATAAACTGCAGCTTGTGGGTAGTTTTATATTCAGAAACTAAGTCATCAATCTCTACGATTTCATCATCAGATACATACTCCCGAAGCTTTTCCATGTAATCTCTCATAATTCCTCATGTTTCAGCGATGCTGGACTTTGCCTTATGGTATCAATTCTTTTTTTAAGCCAGCCATTTGCGCTTGTCAACAAAAAGATTGGGGCAGGGCAAACGCATTTAAACTTCACGTCCACAAAGGATTTTGCTCAGATAGTC
>CAKKSC010000043.1 GCA_919902985.1 Desulfuromonadales bacterium
ACTTCAGCAACATAAACGGCTCCGGCAGTCCCCTTGGCTCCGGCCGGTGGAGCTTCTATCAGGGCAAGACTGTATTCCAGGCTTCGAGCCACTACAACCCGCCGGCGGGCAGTTTTTACTGGCCCGGCACTTCGGGAGACCCTACAGCCATCTGGCCGAGGCAAAGCC
Organism: Desulfuromonadales bacterium; assembly: GCA_919902985.1. Lineage (GTDB taxonomy): Bacteria > Desulfobacterota > JAENJC01 > JAENJC01 > JAENJC01 > JAENJC01. The sequence continues at coordinate 169 of CAKKSC010000043.1, forward strand.
GTTCAAGCCTGCCTTCGGGCAACCAGGGAAGCTGCCTTAATTGCCACACGCCGCACGGGATAAAAGAGGGAGGGACATCCATGGCCTTTGATACGAGTGCGGTGCCGACCTCTCCGACGAACATGCACCTTTCCGCGAACAACGTATCGGTGAGTTCTAACTACGTCATCCCGCGCCAGTTGATATCGTGGGAGGAGGCGCTCTGCGAGAGGTGCCACGATGCGAGCGGCCCGTCCACGAAGAACATACAGGATGAGATAAACAAGAGGGCTCTTTCGGGTGGGAGCGGCCACCCAGTGGATGACACGACGCTTGCCGGCAGACATACGGCCTCGGAGAATACTGAGGTAACGACAAAGCATGTTGAATGTTACGACTGCCACAACCCGCATGTCGTAAAGGCCCCGACAGGGGTCAAGGGGGATGGGGACGGCGGCAGGGTAAAGGGCATGAAGTTTGTTGACATAGGCGGGACTGTCCGGGACCCTGCCACGGGCTACCGACAGCCCTATGTTTACGAGGTCTGCTTCAGGTGCCATGGAAATACGTGGAACCAGGTATTCAACGGCAATGTCTATCCTGCGCAGACCACAAGTCGGCCTGATGGCAGGAGCAACAAGAGGCTGGAATTCGACCCGAACGCCACTGACGCCACTTACGGTCCTCCTCAGGCGTTTAACAGCGCCTACCACCCGGTGGCGTCGCCTGGAAAAAACACCTCGCTTGCGCTCTGCATGCAGTTGCAGTCTGCCTTCGGTCTCAACTGTTCGAGCGCGGCAACGGCCAAGACTTCGTTGCAGAACCTTACCATCAACTGCACTGACTGCCACAACACGAACGCCGCGGGCGGAGTGAGCGGGCCCATCACAGAGTCGAACCTGAGGACAACGGACGTGTCGTCGAATTATGCAGGGACAAACCCTGTTGGTCCGCACGGCTCGCAGATAGCGACCCCTGCGTTGAACTTCTATTCCGGAGTCTCTGATAACGGCGACAGGAGTATATTGAGGGACTACTATTTCACCGGCACGCTGCCGACCACGAGCAGGTCTTTTAACGCGCCTACGAGCACAACGGAGTTCCAGAACAGGTTCAAGCTCTGCTTCAACTGCCATGACTGGAACACGTTCTATGGCAACAACGACAACACGAATTTTTACAGGGGCGGCGGCGGGATGGGAATGGGGCCCTCCAACCTTCATTCGTATCATTTGAACGGGGACGGAGGCGGCATGATGTGGGCAACTACCTATGAGGCCTGCATGGTCTGCCATTACAATGTCCACAGCAACGTACAGGCCACCAACACCAACTATACCGGCGGGGGCACACAGCCGCCAGATGGAGATTCGCACCTTATAAACTTTGCGCCAAGCGTGGTTACCGCCAATGGCTATTCAAAGCCTGCATGGTATTATTCCGGTGGGAACATGAGTTGCAACCTGTTTTGTCACGGGGTGAGTATGGTCTACACATACAGCTGCAGCCATGCTATTACCAACGGGACTACCGATACATGCAACGACAATTGAGGTATCTCGATTTTATGAAATTTACCGTTTACCCTGTTATAGTGCTTCTATCTCTTTTACAGGCCCCGGTTTTCGCGGCCGGTGCGGCGGGATATCACCTCTATGTGGCCCGTTTCTCTGACGGCGACATCACTGTCATTGACAGCGCCACACATAAGGCGATTGGGAAGATAGTGATGGGCTTCGGCTCAAACCCCGCCGAGGTCATCCAGTCCCCTGATAAAAAACTGCTCTACGTGAGCAACCGCGGACTTGACGAGATAGCCGTTATTGACGTGAAATCAGGGAAGGTCACCGCAAGGATAAAGACAGGCATACACCCCAATTTCACGAAGATTACCCCTGACGGAAGATACCTTGTCGTAGCCAACAACCAGGATAATCACGCTACAGTTATAGACCTTTCCACAAACGCTGCTGTCGGAAGGCCGAGCGAGGGCCTGGGGGCCTCCGGGGTCGCCATAACCGATGACAGCAGGTATGCGTACATCACTTCTATATACGATGATGACATATCCGTTATCGACCTTGGAAATATGGAAAGGGTGCGCATAGTAAAGGTGCGCGGCGCTATGGCCATTGTGATACCTCACGGAAGCCGCTTCGCCTACCTGTGCAGCAACCGCAACAGCATTTCCGTTCTCGATATCTCCGCCAACGAGGTCGTGGGAAGCATCCCTGTAGGGGATACCCCCAACTATATCACCCTTTCTTCGGACGGCGCCCGCGCCTTCGTCACCAACGCCATGTCCAATACCCTTTCGGTCATTGACCTTGCTAAACGGGCCGTCATAAAGGAGATCGCCGTCGGGCGTGAACCGACCTCATCGGCGCTTTCGCCGGACGGCAAGTACCTGTTCGTAAATAATCACAGTGATGGAGGTACGGACGGAAGCATTTCAGTTATAGATGTGAACTCTTTAACAGAGATAGAACGGTTTAAATTCGTGAGAAACCCGCGGGCCCTGGCCGTTCTTCCGGCAAAATAATCGTATTAAAAAGGAAGAGGATATAAGAAGCATTGGTATCGGTCTTCTGCCTTCAAAGATGGCTGCCGAAGTCGTGGTAATAATTCACAATTAAGTTGCTTGACAGGTAATACAGATGTGGTAAAGTTTCATCGAAACCCCCGAGGTTTTTGCAAAAGTCCGAAATTACTATAAACAGGTCATTAGACCATTTGAATTGAATTTAAAAAATAAAAGGAGGCAGGTATGAACATCCAGAAAGTAACAAGGTTTTTGGCAATAGCTCTATCAGCGGCTGCTCTCGCAGGTTACGGCTGTGGTAGAGATGGTGGCGGTGGAGGAGCAACAACGACTGGAACAACAACGACTGGAACGACAATAACAGGCGCTACACAGGCAACCTCTGCAACTGGTTCCGGCACCCAGTCCGCTGGTGTTGGCTCAAACAGCGGGCAGACCCTCAGTAATCTGGCTGCAGTTGGTGGCTCATGCCCCGGCTGCGCGCCGCAGTATAGATCACCACTTGCGGGAAAGGACAAGAGATTTAACAAGCTCCATGCCGCGGAAGTAAAGGCAATGAGAGTGCCTCAGATGAAGAAGGCAGCCTTTCTTAAAAAGGCAAAGGCCTTTGCAGCAGGCAAGAAGGCCTCTATACCAATATCACTCCCCGCTGAACCATGTACAGATGGAGGAACGGTTGCCATAAGCGGATCTGTTGACGACGTAACATATGCATATACAATGACCATGACCTTTGTCAACTGCCGTGACATGGACACAGAGTCTTCAGGCACGATAACCAATAGCGGGACCTTTTCTGCTACTACCGGCGGGGATACCTTCACTATGAAACTTGGAGATGCCGATGGTGTTATCGAGGCAACAGATTTCAAGGTTAGAGAGTTTACGAATAACTACACCAACCTGTTCGCAGCGTATACCGCTGACATGACAATGACTGGAAGCGGTGATCCAACGCTGGATGCTCAGAATAATGTTACAGGGTACACCTTTACCTTTACCGGCAATGGCAAAGAGGAATACACTGACTTTATAGATACCTATACCCTTGAGTTTACAAACCTTATCTTTAGCTCAACCTCAACAGGGTTATTGACGACAGTAGCCTCAGGGAGCGACACAATAAACGGCACGTTCAAAGAAAGCTGGACAGAAGGGGCAACAGCCAATAGTGTGGCCTTGACCTTTGGCGATGCAGATACAGCGGCAGAGGTCACAACCAATACAACCCCTGACTTTACCATTGCATGGGAGACGGATTGGGCGACATATTATAAATTCAGCGTGGATGGACAGGTTGCTACGGATTATACAACACCGAGTGATGCCGACTGCCTTGACGGGACTTTCCTGATTGACACAACCACACCAATCAACGAGAATCTGTCAACAGGTCTTACAACAGCCGGACAGATGACAATAAATACCAACACGACTGTCACATTTAATGCCGATGGGACCGTAACTGTGACAGTGAGCGGTCAAACCCCTGTGTCTTATACTTCTCAGAACGCACTGGAAGCGGTCTGCCCCATTGAGGATATGGAACAGGATACCAGCTCAGAGCAGACGTTTGATAATACAACAACAACTACTACGACTACATCTGGAACTACCCTGTTGGCAACATTGAGCTGGACAGGCACAGGCTGTCCTACAACCGGCTGCACCAGCGATATGGACTTGCACCTCGCCCATTATGCTACTGCACCAACATCAACAACCGCCGTAACTGACTGGGAGATATATTTTTCCAATGATGACCCGTCAACTGTATTGCCTAACGATGATACAAGCACACCGATTGTTACGAACGCGACCGGGGACACGGTCGGAGGATTCGAGGGCAATCTTGACTACGATGATACAGAAGGTGATGGACCTGAGCACATAACTATTGAATCTCTTCCAACCGGTTACTATGTACTATACGTTGACTCGTATAGCCTGGATCAAGATACAGGCGCAACAGTTACCGTATCCCTGAATATAGGCGGAAATCTTTATACCTTCCCAACCCATGCCTTCTCAAGCACAGCAACCACAAGTTACAGGGTTGTGGATATAAGTGTTGATTCCTCTGGGACAGTAACCCTGCTTACGCCTGACACCACAAATTTCCCGGCGCTATATTATCCTGCGCCAGGGGCAAGACCGGCCAAAGCGAGACGTTAATAGAGTAAATAGTTTTCATTCAGGGGCGTCTTCGGACGCCCCTTTCTTTTTGTAATCGGGATGATATAATCAGGCCATATGAGAAAGTCCGAATCCGTCTTTAGAAAATCTCTTTTCCTGTTCGTAATAATGCTTATAATCTCAGTTTCCTCATCCTCAGCCTTAACGGCCCCGGAGTTTTCTTTACATGGCGAGGATGATAAGGTTTACAGGCTTGAGGATTTTAAGGGCAAGCCCCTCATCCTCTTTTTCTTCTCCTTTTCCTGCGGCCACTGCGAAAGGGCAATGCCTGGAATCAAAGAACTATATGAAAACTCTAACGGAAGATATAATATCCTTGGAGTTGTATACGGCGCTCCGAAAGAGGGTATGAAAGATAAAATAATAGAAACCGGAACAGAGTTCCCTGTTGCCAAAGGAACGAGGAAAATCAGGGAGGATTATAAGGTCGGCGGCACCCCGTATATATGGGTCATAGGTGCTGATGGGACACTGAAAGAGAGATTTGTTGGGGAGAGAGGGGCAGAGATGCTAAAAGAGGGAGTGAAGGAGGAGTCAAGAGTCGGCCTGTTTGAACTCTCTTCAGACCCAAAAGGTCATGAAGGCAAAGATATTGAAACAGGCGGCCTCTTGATCCAGACATCTCCTTCTTATTTCCCAAAACCAGTATTTATGATTACCAACGGCACAGATAAGGTCCGGGTGTCTCCCTGGCTTCCGCTGGAAGTCGCACCTTCGCCAAAGGGCTTAAAGAAACATAGGAAAAAAGTCATGAGCGACTTTTTGGACAAATATGTTATTATCTCAGGAAAGGTTGTATTGGAAGACAGGAAACCTTTTATCGAGGTGAAGGATGCGAAAACAGAATAGAAGCCGTGGGTCATGGGTTATGGGTTATGGGTTATGGGTAATTAAACCCATCACCTGTCACCTATCACCTGTCGCCAGACTTTTCACGTCTCACGTCTTACGTCTCACGTTCCTTACACTTTGCACTTTGCATTTTGCAATTTGCAGCTCTGCCTCCGCTGCCCCGCACATAACCAGAGGTAAGCCTGAGCCACCTTCAAAGGTCGGGAAGCATCTTTCGGAGCGGATGAAGGCGAAGATGTTTGCCCCTATGCTGGCCAACGCGACTACAGGCACTGTAAAGGTGCTGTTTCTGAAGGTTGATTTCCCCGCAGACACGGATATATCTACTACTGGTGACGGGACATGGGCTGACCCTGCCTATGCCAATAGCGGCAAATCAGATTTTTGGATAAACAATAACAAGATTGGTTTCGAAAATTACTACAATGAGGTTTCTTTTGGCCAACTTACGTTACAGGTTGATGTCTTCCCTTCCGCACCGGGGACTGCCTATCGTCTGAGCAATCCCATGGTGAGTTATGGCAACGAATCTGGTACGGCGTTAGGAAACCTTATTTCTGAAAGCATAACCAAGGCAGATACTGATATCGACTTCAGTCAGTACCAGGCTGTCCTCATTGTCCATGCCGGTCCGGGAGAAGAGACGGACACCGCCTCAAATACGTCTAATGACTTATGGTCTCTTTATTGGTCACAATCAACGACTATCGTCACTGCGGATGGCAAGGCATTCAGCGAGGCCATCATCATGCCCCAGACAGGGACACAGGACGGCGGCACCGTTGATCCGCTCGGCATATATGTCCATGAGTTCGGCCACTGGCTCGGCCTTCCTGACCTCTATTATACTGACTCTTTTCCGCCCTATCTCTGGGACGGTGTGGGGAAATGGAGCCTGATGGGGGACGGGATATATCTTGGCTCTCCTCAAGGGAGTTCTCCAGCTCACCTTGATGCATGGTGCAAGACATATCTGGGGTGGGTAACACCTGATACGATGTCAACGTTTGTCAATTCCGCTAATCCTGGTGACCCTGGCGCTGCTTTATTAGCTCCTGTTGAGACGAACAAACGGATCATCAAGCTCCCTGCAAGCACAACTACTCCGTCCCAGTATTTTCTGCTTGAAAACAGACAGAAGACACTTTTTGATTCGGACCTTCCAGGGAGCGGACTTCTTGTATGGCTGATAGATGAAGCCGTCATAAATGGCAATATGGCAGACAATTCCGTTAACAATAATCCTTTAAGGCCTGGAGTTAAGCTCATAGAGGCAGATGGGAATAACGATCTGATGAGCTATGGCGGTGATTACGGCGGCCCCGGCGATCCGTTCCCGGGAACTTCCAACAATATCTTATTTACCCCATACACCAATCCTGCATCAACTCCAAATTTAGGTTTTGCCTGGCTATACCTTAAATATATAGCTGTTTCAGGTTCCAATATAAGCACAACCATAGGATTTGCCCCTGCCCCCCCTGTCCTTACGGTATCTGCCAACTCCAGCGCACTCCTGACCTGGAATGTTGTCAGCGATGCAACGTCATACAGGCTTTATAAAAACGCTGGTCTACAACCCATTGCTGAAACGAATCAAACACAATACACCGACGGTAACGCTGTAAACGGAGATAAATACTCCATTACGGCTATAGATAGCAGCGGATACGAAAGCGCTAAGTCAGCTTCAGCTACTGTTGTTTTTAGCAGTGGTGGCGGTAGTGTAGGCGGCGGATGTTTTATTGCAACGGCTGCATACGGTTCATATGAGGCGCCTTACGTTAAGATATTAAGGGAGTTCAGGGACAACTACCTCTTAAAGAGTTTTGAGCTTCGAGTTTTGAGTTTCGAGTTTGATGTCCCAAACATTTTAGGAAGGACATTTGTAAAGGCCTACTACAGGATAAGCCCGCCGATAGCTGATTTTATAAGGGAAAGCGAGGTCCTGAAATTCCTTGTGCGGATTGTCCTTCTGCCGCTGATAGGGATGGCGGCGTTTCTGGTGAAGGCCACCTTTTTGCAGAAATGTGTCGCTTTCGGTGTATTGATAATTGGACAGACATTTATTGTCCACAGATTACACAGACCGCTCAGAGTAACTCAGATAGAAGGCTAAACTGTCTATGATTCGTAGGAACAGGTCTTTAGACCTGTTAACATGGCTAAAGCCATGTTTCTACTATAAAATAAGGTGCAGTTGTGATCTCCTTCAAAAGGAAAAAACTTGTTTTTGGCGCTGTAATCGCCCTTATCACCGCTCTCATGGTCAATATGGTTTTCTACTACGGCCTTTTTGATGAGCTGGAGTTGAAGGCCTTCGACTTACGGGAAAAGTACTTCAGCGGGAGTAGACGCCCTGCTGATGAGATTGCAGTGATACTGGTGGACGAGGCATCCCTCCGGGCAATGAATCCAGTTGTGGGAAGGTGGCCGTGGCCAAGGTCATTACATGCAGACGTTGTGGACTTCCTGGCGATGAGCGGTGCGAAGGCCGTTTTGTTCGATATACTGTTTACTGAAAACGAGAGGGTCTTTGGAACACCCAAGGGTGTCCTGGCGCCAAGTGATGAGAGGCTTGTGGAGTCTACAGCCTCGGCAGGCAATGTATACCATGCCGCTCAGATAGTGATAGACGAGGAGGATGAATACAATAAGAGCCTCCTGAACAGGCCAATACCGAAAGATTTTTCCGGGCGCTTCTCGGTGGAGCTAAAAGGAGCTCCTCTTAGCGGGCACAACAACTACTACCTTCCCTTTAAGGAGCTTTACACAGCTTCAAAGGGGACAGGAATCGTGGAGTTCCTGCCGGACTCAGACGGGGTATACAGGAGGACCAAGCTCTTCCGGCATTACCGGGGTAGCTTTTATCCTGTCCTCCCTATGTCGCCTCTGCTGGATATTATTAAACCAGATTCCATCAGACAAGAAGGAGATAGAATCGTTTTCGGCGTTCAGGAGGGCAGCCAAGCGGGTTTGCCCCTCCAACCCAAAACTCAAAACTCAGAACTCAGAACTCTTGAGGTTCCTCTTCAGAAAGACGGCTCATACCTAATAAAAATGTACGGGGACTTCAAGCCTTATTCCATGAGTGGTGTCCTTGCCTCTATACAGAAGATAAAGATGGGGGAGCTGGAGGGGCTGCCTGTAGGCCCTGATGAGTTTAGGGACAAGGTTGTATTTATTGGGGGAAGCGCCGTAGGTATTGAGGACCTGAAGCCGACCTCAATGGGAAGCAACACCCCCGGCGTTTACCTCCATGCCTCGGTATACAGTAATATCATTCAGGGCAGCTTCTTGAGATATACAGGCCCTCTCATGACGTTATTATCAATTCTGGCACTCTCCATTACTGTGACCGTTGCAATATTGTGGAGCCGGAATATAATATATTATCAGTTAGGAGTGCCGTTCCTCCTGGCATTTGTGTATATATCGGCATCCTTCTGGTGGTTCAGGCATAATATAGTGTTCGATATAGTCGCGCCAACGATCTCAATTGTCATTTCGTGGATGGGTTCTTTTGCGTACCTGAGTATCACAGAGGGTAAGGACAAGAGGAAGATAAAGAAGATGCTTTCCCAGTATGTGTCGCCCTCGATACTTTCCACGCTGATCGACAAGTCTCCTGAGGATGTGTTAAAGGCTGAGGTTGGAACGAGGGAGACTTTGACGATCCTATTTTCAGATATAAGAGGGTTTACCTCCATATCCGAACAGTTTGAGGCCGAGAAAGTTGTAGATATCCTGAATGGTTATCTCTCAGGGATGGTGGATGTAATTTTTATGCATGAGGGAACTCTGGATAAGTTCATCGGAGATGCAATCATGGCATTTTGGGGCGCTCCTATAAGAGTGAGAGACCATGGAATGAGGGCTGTAGAGACCGCCATTGATATGATACGTCAGCTCGAGGTATATAACGAGGGGCTTAAGGCAAAGGGGATGTCGCCGCTCTCTATAGGTATAGGCATAAATACCGGAGATGTTATTTTAGGCAATATCGGTTCCGAGAAAAAACTTGACTACACTGTAATAGGTGATAATGTTAATCTCGCTTCCAGGATGGAAGGGCTTACAAAGGAGTATGGCTGCCCCGTCCTCATCACTGAATCTACCTATAAAGAGGTTCATGATATGATACATTGCAGGGTTGTGGATATTGTGAGAGTAAAAGGAAAAACAAAGGGGATCAAGATATTTGAACCACTGATTGCAATAAAGGGTGGGGAAGGATTATTTGAAAGAGTTATCTCTCTCTCCGAAGAAGGTTTTGATTATTACCTGAACCGGGACTGGGAAAGGGCTAAAGAAAAGTATTCAGAGCTCCTTTTGGTTAAACCTGACGACAAGGTGGGCAGGATCTTTATTGAGAGATGTGAAGAATATAAGGTTAACGAGGCGCCGGAAGACTGGGATGGAGTTTATACGATGATGAGGAAATAGAGTGCAAAATGCAAAATGCAAAGTGAAAAATGAGCTTTCAGACAGATTTCTAAATTTTGCGGTAAATGTGATTAAGCTAACTCAATGAATCGATAAAACATATGCAGGTAATCACATCGGTGGGCAGTTAATGCGTTCGGCAACATCATCTGGGGCAAATTATGAAGAAGCGTGCGGAGCTGAAAGCCGTGCCGATTTTGTTCATAAGATGCAGATTGTGTTGAAAGAATTAAGAGAAACAGTATATTGGCTAAGATTGCTTGAAAAATCAGCAATAGTTCATAGTGATAAAATAAAATGGTTTCATCAAGAGTCAAAAGAGCTTTGCAAGATTGCAGCAAGATCAGTAGTTACTGCAAAGAATAATGCTCGTAAAAAGGAGGTTTCCAATGAGTAAAATGTTGTCTCCAAATAAGATTGTTTTGCATTTTGCAATTTGCATTTTGCAATTTGCAATGCTCACCCTTGCGGGTTGGGCGCAAGCTGCCGATCTTTATGTCCAGAGCGTAAAGGCGCCCATCCTGTCGGCTCCTTCCCTCGGCTCTCCGAAGGCAGCAGTGGCGACAAAGGGGGAATCACTTAAAGAGATTGAAAAGAAGGGGGACTGGTACAAAGTCAAATATAAAAATACTGCAGGATGGGTATCAAGACTCCTGGTCGGGGGTAAACCCCCAGCCAGGAAGGTCTCTATCCTTGAGGAAACTGAAGAACACGTCGAGAAAGGGGCCAGAAAAAGGGCATCGGCGTTTACTACCGCTGCGGCAGCAAGGGGGCTGGCGGAGGAGCGGGCAAGGCTCAGCGACAAGTTTAAGGTGGATTACAACGGTGTGGAAATGATGGAGGCCATAAGGATCACCGATGAAGAGGCCTCAAGGTTTATCCAGGAGGGGGTGGGGAGATGAAAAAAAATGAAAATTGCACATTGAAAATTGCAAATTTTAAAATTATTCTTTTTGCATTTTGCATTTTGCATTTTGCACTTTGTAATATTGTTTTCGCCTCTGACGATTTCAGAAAGAGAGCTCCTCAGAGAGAAGAGACATTTTCAACTGAAGACGATGTAAAGGCTGAAGTGGTATTTGGGAGGGAGCTTGGCGCAAGGATTTTAGGACGCTATTCGCTTTATGACGATAAGAACCTGACCAGATACCTGAACATGGTCGGAAAGGGGATAGCTCAAAATGCCGGCAGACCTGAGATAGAGTTCAGGTTTGCGGTTCTGGAAACCGATATGGTTAATGCCTTCGCAGCTCCAGGCGGATATATTTTCATAACAAAAGGGGCATTGAAGATGATGGATGATGAAGCAGAGCTGGCTGCTGTTCTGGCCCATGAGGTTGCCCATGTCACGGAAAAACATATAGTAAAGGAATTGAGCATCAAGGCAACTGACGATTCTGCAACTTCTGGCCTTGCAAGGGTTTTAGGAGGAGGCACTGATACCATGCGAGCGGTATTTACGCAGATGGTAGACAAGGCGGTGGAGATACTCTTTGAAAAAGGGTTGAAGAGACAGGATGAGATGGACTCCGACCGGATAGCGATGATATTTACGGCAGATGCAGGTTACGACCCGACTGCCCTTTCAAGATATCTCAAAAAGATATCTTCTGCTGAAAAAGACACAAAACTTCTGACCGGGACCCATCCCACATTTGAGGAGCGGATAAAAGGCCTTAAGATGGTCCTTGCTGAAAACCTTTTGACCGATAAGAAACAACCGATCGTTAAGGAGAGGTTTAATGAGAATGTCAGGATTAAGTAGAAGATTAATTATCAATTATCAATTGCCCATTGGTTCATTGCTCATTGCTCATTGCTCATTGCTCATTGCTATATTTGCCGTTCCGGCTTTCGCTGATGAATACCACTACAACAATATCCTTATCGGCGACAGGGCCGCCGGCATGGCTGGGGCATACACAGCCATTTCAGACGACCCTTCCGGCCTATATTACAACCCTGCCGGCATCGTATTCGCCCCTGGCAGGAGCTTCTCGGCCAGTGTCAACGCCTATCAATATTCAAAGAAGACCTATAAGGACGTACTGGGCGGCAATGGGTGGGACCGTGTATCTTCAAACCTCCTGCCTAATTACTTTGGCGTTATCCAACCTCTCGGTGCAGGGAAGATTGGCTTCTCCTATGCAGTACCGGATACGAGACAGGAGAACCAGGCACAGACATTCTACAACCTCCCAGGTGTAGATCCTGTAACCCAGCAGCCAATAACCATTACACGCTATGTAATAAATATGAATGATACCGATTATACATACAATTTTGGCCCGTCATATGCCCTGAAAATAAACGATAACCTGTCGGTTGGGGCCACTGCCTATATGCAATACAGGGACAGGCAACTCATAAGCAACCACTTTGTCGCCGTAGACGATAACCTGTCTGTAGCGGGCGATGAAAGGTACCAGTGGCGAAACGTCTATAACTCTACTACAGAGTGGGGAGTAAAACCGATCATTGGAGTGATGTGGACACCGACGGAAAAGGTATCGCTTGGCTTCACTGGCTCAAAAAGCATTATGTTTGAAAGCAAGAGACGTATACAGAACACTCTGCGGGACCTGGACTACGGAAGCAACCTCCCTGACTATGAGGTATGGGAATCTAAAGGCAACAGGGAGTTCCCCCTGACAGCCAGCTTCGGGGCAGCCTACTTCCCCTCGGAGAGTCTCCTTCTCTCTGCCGATATCAGCTATTACACCGCAGCATCTTACACCTTGAACTTCAAGAACATATCATCAGGCGCCACCGCAGCATTATACACTCCTCAATCTGAGACCGTTAATGCGGCTATTGGCGCAGAGTATTATCCCAGCGCAAGGATAGCGCTAAGGAGTGGATTGTTTACAAACATGGCGAATACTCCGATGCTGACTACAAGAGATGCAAACGAGCCGGAACATATAGATATGTATGGAGCAAGCCTGAGCATAAGCCATTTTACTCGTTCTTCGTCTCTGACCTTTGGCGGCAGCTACTCTTATGGGACAGGTAAATCGCATATATTCGGTGATACTTCAATACAGAATGTAGAGATGCAGAACATAACGGCATTTCTCTCCGCTGCATTCAGCTATTGATTCTTTTCTCTGTATCTCTGCGCCTCCGCGGTGGAGTAAGATTTTTAACGACTTTATCAACATCTGAGGAAAGGTGAACTCTTTATGAATAAGAAAACCATCCTCTTGATAGAAGACGACCAGGACCTTTTAAACCTAACGTCTGAAGTTATGAAAGACCATTTCAATGTAATCCCCGCGCTGAACGGAAGCCAGGCATGGGATCGCCTGAATAAAGAGAAGATTGACTGTATAGTAAGTGATCTTGCATTGCCTGACATTGATGGTGTTGATCTCTTGAGAAAGTTAAGGGATGCCAATTTTGATACCCCTGTAATTATAGTAACCGGTAAATCATCTCTATATTATGCCGAAAAGTGTGCAGACCTGGGTGTATGCGGATATATCAATAAACCATACGATATCAACTACCTTATAAAGAGGATAAACTCCGCTATAAACCCTGAAGAAATTAATGTATCTGAATCCTCCGAAAACAATTTTCATCCAAAGGTAAAAAAATGTGTAAAGTACATTAATTTACATTTTGCCCAGCCGATAAACAAGAATTCTATCTCGGAAAAATTAGATATATCACCAGACTATCTGCGAAAGCTATTCCATAAGGATATTGGAGTCCCCTTCCTCAGCTATTTAAACCGCGTCAGGATAGAAGAGGCAAAGAAGATGCTTTCAAGCTCCTCGCTTTCCCTGGCTGAAATTATTGACAAGGTGGGGTTTGGAACAATGCAGCACTTTTTTAAACAGTTTAAGAGGCATACAGGGATTACACCTGATGAATATAGAAAAAGAGGTAAACTGTAATGATCACAGAACCACCTTTTCAACCTGATTTGTTTAATATATTACCGCTTTTGTTGATTGACATTCTCAACAAATCAGGTTAAATTTCGATCGCTTCGAGTAAGGTGGTTGTCTTTGCTATCTTAAATCAAAGTAATTTATTTTAAAATAATGTTTATGAAAGGGGGTGAAGATAGCATAAATGAACATCTTTGGCGTCGCTCTTTTATTAGGCCTTATGTAAAATTATTGTTGGCGCAGCCGGTAGTAAATTTTTCAATAAATAAATTTTAAGGAGGTTCGAAAATGTCAAGAAACAAGTATCTAAGCGCTTTTCTTCTTGCAGCATCTGTATCAGTTGGGATCTGGGGTTGCGCACAGGCGCCATCCGATCTGAATGTAACACAAGCGATTGCCAATAACCCGGTCACTGTCTTCGGCAAGGTAATAGACAGCCAGACCCGTCAGGGGATAGGCGCTGCAACGGTCTATATCAAGGTAAACGGCAACTGGCAGTCAACCACAACCACCGCAAGCACGATTATCGGGGATACATTGGGCTCAGGAGACTCTACGACAGGTGACTACACGTTTTCCGGTCTGCCGGTCAATACTACCATGCCTATAATTGTACAATCTCCAACTACAGGCGGATATCTCCAGAGGACAGGAACTATCACAACAAATGATTACAGCGGCAGTAGCGATGGTGTGAACAGCCAGATATCACAGGACCTTGGACAGATGGCGATGGAAAAGGGTATAGTCGCAACAGTGTACGTTGTTGATGCAAATACCGGCAGCTATGTAATAAAGTCTGACAGCAGCGCCCTCCCTGTTTATCTTGGAATGGGCGGTAATGGTTCTGTTGAAGATGTCATGGCAGCGCGGGACACAACTGACACGAATAAATACACCATAACCATCCCACAGACGGGCTCCTCAACTCTGACCGTCCCTGCTCTTGATACAACCGCAGACGGGGTCTATGATTATCAGACCGGTGCCACTACAATTACCGCATCCGGCGCCGTTGTTTCCGGCGTAGGCACACTGACTACTACAATAGCCCTTGCCCCGATCACCAACGGCACGGCCCTTGGCCCGGTAGCAAGCAACATCAGAAACGTAGGCGCGAATTCCGGCGGAACTCCAATGAACGTCATCGGGAAGAGCGATCCTGTAAAGTTACTCTTCAACATGCCTGTTGCGCTTCCGACCACTACAACAGACGGCGTGACTATGACCTTTACGGATAACTTCAAGACCCTCACTGCTGCTGCGGTTGTTACCGAAGTAACAGTAACTGCGGCATTAAGTTCCGGGAACACCCTCCTTACCATAACACCAAGTGCTGCACTGACAGAGGGACAGACCTATACAATGAATGGGACAGTTACGAGCAAGCAGACCGGAGTGGTTGATACGGTCTACAGCCTTGGCACAACCACCGTTACAGTCACCCAGACAGGTACCGGCACCATCGGTAGCACGCCAACCGTTACAGTTGATAACTTCAACCACTGGACAAACGGCAAACCGATAACAGCTCTTTCTGGAACAGTAACAACAAACGCAACCACTACAGTAACCGGAACTGGGACTGCATTTACTACCGAATTGGTTGTCGGAAATTCAGTTATAATAGGCACGGATGCAACTGTATATACAGTTGCAACTATACCTACTGCGACATCTTTTACAACGACTGTTGCAGTGCCTGCACAGACAACCGTCACTGTATTAGCTGGGCCTGCTCTGGCTAACGGAAATGCAAGACTTGTTTTCCCTGAGCCTGTATGGGGCACAGTCAGACTCATCAGCTCCACAACCGGGACCACTACAACTATAAGCAACGGGACCCCAGTTGCACTCACAGGACAGACCGTTGCCTATGTGATAAAGGCGTTGTCAACAGATGCCTTTAACACCGACGGCGGAAACGTAAGCGGAGCGATCTATCCCTTTGATATGACTGCTGCCGGTATGCTTGGTACGGTTGCCGACTCTACGACCGCAACACCTCGTTCGTTGTTGCTCGGGATTGATGCATACGATGCTGACGGAAACACCATGAGGACCGAAGCGTCCTATTCAGTTCAATAACAGGATTTCTGCTTAGGCAGAGTTCAGATTATCTTAAAGCCCCGTGGGTTTCCCCCACGGGGCTTTTTTTTTGCTGATAATCAGTTTATCTGTTAATGAATAACACGGCTGAAGCCGTGTTTCTACAGCAACACTTCTACGCTTTTTTTGGGGTTCGTAGCAACAGATCTTTATACCTGTTATAATCCGCCAATGAAGAAAAAATCCTCTTGATAACGAAAGAGGCCATACGGTGGCGGTAAAGAGGTGTTTCTTTACGGATAAAGAGCGTCTGATGATGGTAACCTATAGAGAAATGGGAAAAGATGTTAAGCTTATAACAGTACATTCTTTAAAGGATGATCATAAAGAAAACCGTATAAGGGCGGGGAGATGGAGGAAGATATGGAGCAGTGAACTGAAAGTTAATTATGACGAGGAAGAAGATATACTTTATATTGCCGAAGAGGGATTTGAAGAGGAGGTTGTAGAGATATATCCCGGCGTAAATGTTGAGCTTGATGCCGACGGAAGAATGATCGGGATAGAGATAATGCGGGCCTCCGAGATACTAAGGAACGTAATCCTTCTAATTGAAAAAAAGGCAATGGCGGCATAAAGCATTTTTTCCTCTTGCATAACCTGCGCCATTGACGTATAATTAGTCATGATTATTATTGAGACCCCTATATTCACTCGACGAATCCAGACAATTCTATCCGACGAGGAATATCGCCTATTGCAGACTCATTTGATCAACAAGCCGGATGTCGGCAAGATCATTCCCGGTAGTGGCGGGTTAAGAAAGCTTAGATGGTCTGCGGGAGGACATGGGAAGAGTGGAGGGAGTATTGACGGGTCATATATTACTGGTTTGTAGCGAAGGACGTTATTCTTCTGCTTTTTAGCTATCCTAAGAATGAGCAGGACGATTTAACACAGAAACAACTTAAACAATTGAAAAAGATCATTGAAGGAGAATACTTATGAGAAAAGAGTTATTTGATGAATTGCTTGAAAGTGTAAAGCAGGGCGCGGCGATCATAAAAGGGACAATGAAGCCATCGCGTACTGCTAAATTTCCTGAATCCGAGGTGAGGGAGATACGCGACCACTATGGACTATCTCAGGATAAATTCGCTTCGCTCATGGGTATAAGTGTGGCAACGCTCCGCAATTGGGAACAGGGGCGTCGCAAACCCGAAGGCCCGGCTCGTGTTTTATTAATGGTTGCGGCCAAGCACCCTGAAGCATTACTCGATCTTGCAGATAGAAGAAGAATTAGAAAAGCGGCCTAACAAGCCGCTCCACATTGACGTGCAAGTGAGCTTGTCGTTATAATCCGCCAATGAAGAAAAAATCCTCTCCAAGGCTCAAGTCCTTTTCATATAACGGTTCTTTTGCATACAGCTTGACACATTATGCACTCATAAGCGGAATGGCCACCTGAATTCAGCAGAGTTGATCTCCGTGATTCTCAGGAGATTGAAAGAATCAGCCAGTAGATATTGTTTTTATGTGATTGCCTACACATTTATGCCGGACCACCTGCATATCCTCGTTAGAGGAGAGGAAGGCTCAGATCTTAAAAGGTTTGGTCGGCATTTTAAGCAGACGAGCGGATACGATTTTAAAAAGCGGCATGGAGAACCATTGTGGCATCTTAGTTATTATGACCATATCCTTAGAAAGGACGAGGATATCATAGCAACGGCAAGATATATCCTTGAAAATCCTGTGAGAAAAGGCCTTGTAAAAGAATTTCGTGATTATCCATTTTCAGGGTCGTTTGAATATGATGTCGCAGAAATGCTTTGAACACGGCCAAAGCTGTGTTTCTACATTTTTTTGTTTTTGATTTTGTAGAAACAGGTCTTCAGACCTGTTATTAAAACGGCAATTAAATATATCAATTCAATCTCCTCCCCCTCCCCTTACTCCCCTCCCGCCAGGGGAGGGGAGTTTTATATGTTTAATTGCCGACGTAATAATCCAGATTCATATCTGTGGTGAGCCTGTCGAACCACAAAAGAGATCGTTTTGCAAATTGACTTCCGCTTTTTTGTGGCTATAATGGCTACAGGAGGAGTCTATATGGAAATGGTAGGAGTAAAAGAACTGAAAGATCATTTGTCTCATTATCTTGACCTTACAAAAAAGGGTGACAATATCATTGTAACCGACAGGGGAACCCCGATTGCCATCCTTCACAGTCTGGACAATATTGAAAAAGAGGCAGGGTTTGAAGAAAGGCTTGCCGCACTGGCGAAACAGGGAAAAATAAGACTTCCGCTTAAAAATGCCAAGTTTACGCCATTTCGCCCCATAAAGGCAAAGGGGAAGC
The DNA here is from genome assembly GCA_919902985.1 of Desulfuromonadales bacterium. Lineage (GTDB taxonomy): Bacteria > Desulfobacterota > JAENJC01 > JAENJC01 > JAENJC01 > JAENJC01. Next base: position 18,497 of record CAKKSC010000043.1, read on the forward strand.
CTGCGTCGGAGATCATAATTGAGGAGAGAAGATGATCTATATGGACAGTAGCGCCCTGGTAAAAAAATATCTTGAAGAGAAGGGCAGCGAAAAGATCAAATCCCTTTTAGAGGGAAATGTTGCGATCACTTCCAAGCTTGCTTATCCTGAACTACTGTCGGCTTTTACAAGAAAGCACAGAAGCAAGGATATATCGGGAACAGACTATCGGCGAGCACTAAACGACTTGGAAAGCGACTGGACAGCCATGTTGATTATAGATTTTCAGGATGAGCTGTTCCCTATTATAAAAAGGACGTTCGAAAAGTATCCTTTAAAAGGTGCCGACAGCGTTCATCTCTCATCTGCTCTCTGGCTGGAAGAAAAGAGCAAGCAGGACATCGTTTTTGTTGCATCGGATGTAAATCTGCTTAAAGCTGCAAAGGCAGAAAAGCTAAAGACGTTGAATCCACAAGACGATGTCCCTACAGCAACATTTCAACACGGCTGAAGCCGCGTTTCTACGGTTTTTGTTTTTATAATAGTGAGCCTCTTGCAAAACTATCTTTTGTGGTTCGACAAGCTCACCACGAACGGCCTGTCGTGAGCTCCGTCGAACGGGGAAAAGTCAATGATTTTAACCCTGCCACCGTTCACCCTGAGCTTGTCGAAGGGTAATTTCGGACTTTTGTAAGAGGCTCATAGTGTTTATTGAATCTTGTAGAAACAGGTCTTTAGACCTGTTATAATCCGCTCCATGGATACTTAATGTCTGCACTACAATCAATTCGTTATGGAGGAAATGTTTTAATGGGAAAGAGTGCATGTTTTAAATTATTCCGGTCAATATCTATCGCTGTACTCGTTTTAACGGCAGTTGGAGCCCCCTTATCTATGGCCTCGGAAAAACCATCAGATGGGGCCAAAAAGGTCAGGTGGGCGTGGAGAAAGAACTTCAGCAATGCCAGGCTCGGGAATCTTGCCATGGCATGGAACGGCGCCCGCATAGTCTTCTCAGTCACAGAAACGGTCCCCGGCACTGCCAAGGGGGATGTGATCGTAGGGGTTGACAATGACGGGAAGGTCATAAGAGACTGGCGCATCAGCGATAAGAAGATAAAAAAGATTTCTATTAACGGCGAAGGGAAGAGGCTGTTAGTGGAACTGGATGACGGCGCTCTCCTCTTCTATGAAGACTGGGAGAAGGAAAAGGGGCCGGTTAAGATAAAGGGACCTGCTTCCGGCGCTGTTCTGTCCCCTAAGGGAGATTATATCCTTACCGGCCTTTCCCAAAAGGGAGGGAAACCAAAGGTACTTTCTACCAGCGGAGACCTTCTGTGGTCGCCGGAAACCCCGGTATCGGATGGATGGAAGGCCATATTCCCGTTCTTTAATAACGAAAACAGGGTCCTTCTGGTCTCAAAGGACGGCGAGGCGTTGCTGAACGAAAAAGAAAAGACAGTCTGGAAGGCTAAGGTTAAAGGGACCCCCATAGCCCTTGCATCTTCCTACCTTGAAGGAGATGTAACAGCAGTATTAAGCAATGCTGAGATACAGTTCATTAACGGAAAGGGCGCAGTAACCGGGACAGCTCCGTTCCCCGGCAATATGGGCTCTCTCAGTTGTTCTGATACCGGCAATATCTGCGCAGCCTCCGCCAATAATTCAGAAGGTCAGCTTATCTCGGTTTATACATCGGACGGAAAGAAACTGTGGGGAGCTACCCTGAAAAGCACTGCTAAATCAGGCCCGGCAGTATTTGTTGCGGCCCACGGAGAGACAGTTATAGCGGGGATTGAGGAGAACGGAGGCTGGTCCCTCCGCGCATGGGACAAGAATGGGAATGTGGCATGGACTGCGCCGGTTGAAGGGGGCCTGGCGGATTTCAAGGTGTCATGGAACGGCAAGAGGATAGCTGCCCTCACTATGGATGGCCGCACCGCATTTTTTGACCTGAAGTAGGGCAATGACAGCTATCATCATAAAACGGACAGCATTGACCCTTATTTTTTTGATATCCCTGTTTCAAGTAGCGTGGGGGGAAGGGGCTGATAAGAGATGGTCAATTGAGCCCGCCGTGAGCATCGGTGGAGTTTACGAATTCGTAGAGGACGCTTCCCTTTATACAGGGGGAAAGATAACTGTCAGATACGCTTCGGAGAGGGTGGTTTTTAAGGGGCTTTACCGCCTTGACGACTATCAGATGACCTATTACGCGAGCCCCATGAACTCGGTCTATGCCCTTATTACTTCCGGTGTCCCTGCAGGACCACTCTTACAGAAGGTAAAGGTCCCTGAAAGGAAGGAGGATGTGGGCCTGCTCCTTGGCCGTAGATTCGGGGACGGACTTTATTTGCTGGCAGGCGGAAGGCAGATAACTTTAAGGAACGATTTCTCGACCATGATGTTTGCAGGTCCCGCCCTGGATGCTGAAGGCTCATGGAGCTGGGGAGACAGGGAGGTTAAGATAGGGTTGGATGGTATATGGGGAACATCCTCCCGCGTTGAAAACCACATGAAGGAATATGTTGTCTACGAAGGAGTGGAAACAGCTTCCTTCTATGGCATCCCCTGGTATTCAGTTGGCTGGCGCGCATCGATAGGAAATAGACAGTGGACGCGGCTTTCCCTTGGGTATGAAGGGACTTTGATGACCTTCAAACATACTTATCGTTATTATCACGGCCTGGCGCTAAGCGCTGATTTTTAGCAGTTCACTCTGCGATTAGAATCACTTGAGCCTCTTGCAAAACTATCTTTTGTGGTTCGACAGGCTTACCACGAACGAATAAAGTTCAATAATTTCAATCCAACCCCGTTCACCCTGAGCTTGTCGAAGGGTATTTTGGGGACTTTTGCAAGAGGCTCACTTGTATTCCGTACAAACTATGGTATACTTAGAAAACGATTTACGAACCAATTTTGATAAAGTCGTAAAAACTCTTTTTCTCACCGCCGGGGCGCAGAGGCACAGAGACAAGATCAATAATTTCAATGTCGTTAACTCAGCGTCTCCGCCTCTCTGCGGTTAATTTTTACTTTTTACGAATGAGTCAATATTAACGGAGGTGTAAAATGAACAGTTTTACTAAAAGAGGCAGTTGGTCGGTTGTTCTGAGTTTGTTGTTGATGGCGTCCGCCATTCTCAGCGGGTGCAGTGGTAAAAGTAGCGATGACGCCCCTGCTACTACTACTACTACTACTACCAACAATAACCCCACCGGCGGAAGCGGTACGGCGCTGCAGATGGCTGAGAAATTGAGCGTTGTTGACGCCAAGTCGACAACAGGTGGCGTTGCTCCGCTCAGGATCCCAAGATACCTTGCGCCAAGCACTGTCACGGCTGCGGGCACGGATTATGCCAGCGACGAAACGCAGGTCTGGACGTATGAACGCTCCGAAGAGGCGTTCGGCACTATCAATGAGATACTCTGCATGATAGGGCAGACCCAGTATGATGCGATGGTCAACAAGGGAACCTACAAGGCGATGGTTGACAAGAACCAGTGTTCAACAAAGAATGACAGCGCACAGGCCGCTGGGCAGGAATCAACAAACCAGTCCTCCGGCTCCACGGCGCCTGATTATGAGACATGGGTCGTAAACTCCTACAGGGAAACCGACACATCGCCCCAGATTATAAGGGCATGGATTACTGAAGAAGGCGGAGGCGGTGGCGGTCCAGGCGGCGGAGGTGAGCCGGGAAAAACAATCCATGCCAAGGTCACAGTCACCGAGTCTGTAAGCGCAACCAACCCTTACGGCATCTTCACCATGAACTTCAGCGCATATCCGCTTATAGTCGGCAAGACGATGACAACAAGTGACATCATGTTCAAGGGCATCCTGAAGGCTGAAAAGGATGCGACATCAGGCAAGGTGCTGCTGAAGTTCGCAATGAAGGGCGGGTTTAAAAATGAGACAGGTGTAGAGTTAATGTCAATGGACGAGCAGACGGTCCTTGACAGGTCGGCCGACGGCTCAACAGGCAGCGGCACAGTATCCCATTCATTTACCAATAACCAGATGAATGAATCCGATATCGCTAAGTTCGACATTGCCTTTAACGATGCGAATTTCTACAGGAGGGATGCAAACAATACCGCATCCACAGTCTGTCTCGACAGGAAAAGCTATAATGAAAGCGCCTGGAGGTACGGTCTCTATGATTCAGCCGGTAAGAGGGTAAACCGTAACTCCGGCTTCCCCATCAAGTATAATGATGGGACAAAAGACTACTTCGGCTGGGCCGGATACTATGGCCTGTGGCTCCCCGACAATGTTACGATTGTCGATGGGTCAACCGTCAAGAAGCAGGTCTTTTCATCCTCAGGGCCGCCAACAGAGACGGATTACACCCTCATCAAAAAGGGCGGCAAACTAAAAAAGCATACCCAAAAGATATTGACCCTGGCTGATGTAAAGAATATACCTCTCGATTATAATGAGATGAGTCAAACAGGCCCCGGTATTAATTACCGTGTGATATGGAACGGTTCTGCCTTCAACAAAGTTGCACAACAGGGCGACCAGACCACAAACTGGATGTGGGCGGATATTACACCGGCTCCGTTAGACTTAACTAACCTACAGTGGGGCGAACTCAACTTCTGGTCCCAGTCTTTGGGCGGACAGGTAAGGGTAAAGCTTGACGGGTGTTCCTTCAATAATACAACATTCAAGACCTCTTGCTCAGCCGGAGCTACCACCGTTGTTGTCTTCTATGCTGAGGATATTGTTTATCCCGGCGACACGACTGTTCCGGTTTCACTCCGTTGTTATGACAACTGCCCCAAATACGATGCCACTTCAGGGGTTGTCGGCGGCGGCTGGGGCGGCGGCGATCCAAATGCTATCACAGTATACAATTATACGTTTGATGCCACTGCTTCCGGCATGGTACTCAAGGACACAGACACCACCCCTCATGAGCTTATAATGACAAAGACAAGCACTGAGAATCAGTGGGGCTTCATGAGCGGACCTATGTTTGATCCTTCACCGTCTAACCTCGATGCACTTGACTGCAACTGGGATGGAGACAACAATACTTCAACTAATCCACAAACCTGTGGTTGGAAGACATGGAGCGTCCTCCCTGAGTTCTACACGTGGGAGACGGGGTTGAATAACTGGAACCAGTTCACTGCATTGAAGGATGCCAACGGGGTCGTAAAATTTGAAGCGCCTCTCCAGGTGACATACACTCATGCGCAGGCTGATATTAATGCAAGAGATCACAAATACAACGGCGCCAAGTTCTACCTAGAATACGCAGGGTTCGGAGACCTGCACGGGATACCGGGCGTCTGTGTGGACGGCGATGACGGCGTGCCTATTGACTGCGCCCAGGGCGGAAGCGGGAAGTTCGTCAGGTGGGTGCCGGAGTTCATGATACCGGAGGGCAGTGATGTAACTAACGGAACCACCGCAACATACTACATCAAACCGTTGGAAGTGGAACGGAGGATGAAGAAGACCACCTCCGACACCGACTGTTCCGCCAACCTTACCCTTACCAGCTACACATTGCCTGACGTATCTCTGTGGGAAGACCCGGCCATCGGTGAGATCCCGACTGTAACAAACGCACCTGCCGTGGTCGGCGGCGTGGTACAGTAGATTCATTATGGGGACAGTCCCGGTTCTACGGCGGAATAAGGTCCCGCCCGTAAACATGGGACAGTCCCCTCTGCGTAATTCAAGGCGGGGCATTTGCCCCGCCTTTTTTTTCCTCTGATCTCCCCTCTCCCTTGACGGGAGAGGGTCAGGGTGAGGGTGAAAGATCACCAAGCTGGTTCCCCCTCCCCTCAATCCCCTCCCCACGGGGCATAAATCCCGCCAGGGGAGGGGAGATATTCAATGAGCCTGTAAACATTGACATACTCACAATATTTTGATATTTTGACGCATCCTGCATTACAACGTCTTGAATCTATACAGGAATAACTCCGGCATTTCGGCCGGCACCAATAAATTAGAGGTTCTTTGAACAATGACTTACAAGGTGTTAGAGAGCGGAATCAAGACTTCTTTTTTGATCCTTACTGCCTTCATTGCGGCTGACATGATAAATGTCTTTACTGAAGGAGCATTACAGACCCTTCCCTCTTTTACTGCGCCAAAAAAAATGATAAGGCAGGAGTCGGTTTTACCTGCTTCTCTTCCGGAGACATCTGGGGAGGGGACTTCGTATGTTCCAGAGGGGTTGCCTGTCCTGAAGCTTATTGGCACCATTATCGGCGCTCATCCTTATGCCGTGATCTTTGACCCGGCAGGCAACAAACAGTACCTTTACAGAATGAAGGATGATATCGGCAACGGCTGGCTTATCCACATCATAGATAAAAACAGGATAGTTTTAAGAAAAGGCGGCACCGAAGAAGTCCTTGAGGTGAAATTCATAGAGGGAGGCGAGGCAGCACAGGGTTTGAAGCCGGCCTCCGCAAAAACAGGACTCCGACTTGATCCAAGGGATGTGGAGGGGGCGCTTTCAGACATGAACACAGTGATGACTCAGGCCAGGGTAACGCCTAATATTGATGGGGGGAAGACCACCGGGTACAAAATATTCAATATCGCCCCAGGCAGCATATACACCAAGCTCGGGATACAGAATAACGATATAGTGGAAAGGGTCAACGGCGTAGAGATAAACAACCCTGATACGCTTTACAAACTGTTCCAGCAGATAAAAAGCGAAAGAAAGATAACCCTGGATTTCAATAGAGGCGGGAGGAGGGAGAGTGTTGCGATCGAAATTCGTTAAGTCAAATTTCAAATTTCAAATTACAAATTTCAAATTGGTGCTCTTCGCATTTTGCATTTTACATTTTGCACTTTGCATTCCATCCTTTTCCGAAACAAACCCTCCCAAGGCCGTTAAGGTGGATTTCAAGGAGGTGGAGCTTCCTGTATTCATACGTCTTGTGAGTGATGTAACAGGAAAGAACTTTACATTCGACGAAAAGGTGACTGGAAAAGTTACTGTCATTTCTCCGAAAGAGGTCTCTGTAGATGAGCTTTATCAGCTCTTTATCTCGGTTTTACAGTTTAAAGGTTTCACCACAGTCCCTTCAGACAACGTTACACAGATAATTCCACTGAGCGATGCAAAGCAGAACTGGACTCAGGTACTCACAGAAGAAAAAGGAGAAGGCTTTGTGACAAGGCTTATGCCCCTTGCATACCTTAACGCAAATGAAGGAGTCCGCGTGCTGACCCCTTTGATCTCACGAAACGGGGTCATAAATGCATACATCCAGACAAACACCATCATCCTGACCGACACAGCCATGAACGCTGAAAGGCTTGTAGCCCTTCTTACCGCCCTTGATAAGGAGGCCCCGCCGGGGAAAGGGAAGATCAACGTATACCCTCTGGAAAACGCAGAGGCGGAAGATGTCTCAAAAACGCTGACAGCATTGTTCTCAAGGCTTCAACCCGGCCAGCAGCCGGGGGGGAGCATGGGGCTTACCGGTCCTGTAAATATTTCAGCAGACAAGGCCACAAACTCCCTGGTGATAACGTCTGCCCCGGAGGACTATGACTCCGTCAGGGAGGTCATAGGAAAGCTCGACCTGAGGCGCAGGCAGGTATATGTGGAAGCGGCCATTATGGAGATATCCCTTTCAAAGATGAAGGAGATGGGGGTTGAGTTCAGGGCGACCGAACTGCCTGAAGCCGGAAAGATAACCGGTTTCGGAGGTACCAACTTTGGCGGCATGGGCGCTGCTGTCTCAGGGCCTGCCGGAATGGCCGACCTGTCAGGAATGGCAGCCGGTGTGGTGCAGGGGACGATTACTTTCAGAGGCACCGAGTATATGAACGTAGGCGCTCTTGTGAGGGCATTGCAGACAGGAGGGGACGTCAACGTCCTGTCAACGCCGCATCTCCTGACTACCGACAACCAGAAGGCTGAGATAGTTGTTGGTGAAAACGTCCCGTTTGTCACAGGACAGAGCCAGACAGCAGGGGGGAACGTCCTTACCACCATAGAGAGAAAGGACATAGGTATAACCCTTAGACTCACCCCGAGGGTCAGCGAAGGGGAGTTCGTCAAGCTGGACATATATCAGGAGATATCTTCCCTCACGGATTCTGCCGTTTTTGATCCAAACAAGGTCGGGCCTGTTGTAAATAAAAGATATGCCAGCACAACAGTAGTGGCAAAGGATGGCGAGACTATAGCCATAGGAGGCCTGCTCCGCGACAACGAGGTGAAGATCGTGAGAAAGGTCCCTCTCCTGGGAGATATCCCCATACTCGGGTGGCTGTTCCGGTACCAGAGGAAGCAGGTGGAGAAGACCAACCTCCTGATATTCATAACTCCCACCATAGTAAAGGGTAATGCCTTGAACGACATAACAGCAAAGAAGAAAAACGAAATGGACAAGTCAAAAGAAGAGATGGACGGGAAGAAAAAAAGTGAAAAGTGAGAGGTGAGGAGTAACGTTTTTTTAAACTATGGAACTATCAGATATAGACAGCAGCCTTATAAGACACCTCCCATTTTCTTACGCCAAGAGGTTTTTCCTTTTACCTGTAAGAAAGGAGGATGGCGCAGTTATCGTCGCCTCATCCCGTCCTGATGAGTTCCAGCCTATTGACGACCTGAGGCACCTGCTGAACTCCCCTGTCAGGCCTGTATTCATGGAAGAGAAGGCCCTGCTTGACCTGATAAACAGGGTTTATCACGAGGCAGCCAACAGCGAAGAAGGGACAATGGTGATTGAGGATGCCTCAGAGGTCGAAGAGACGAGGGACCTCCTCGAATCAGACGACGAGGCCCCTGTGGTCCGGCTTGTAAATGCCCTCCTCTCTAAAGGCCTGCAGAAGAGGGCCAGCGACATACATTTCGAGCCGTTCGAGAAGGATGCGAGGGTCAGGCTCAGGGTTGACGGGATACTGCACGACATCCAGACGATACAAAAGGGGCTCTATCCATCCGTGGTGTCGAGGGTGAAGGTCATAGCAGGGATGAACGTTGCGGAGAAGAGACTCCCGCAGGACGGAGGGATACGGGTCAGGATAGCAGGCAAGGACGTTGATATAAGGGCCTCAACAATACCCACATCTTCAGGGGAGAGGGTGGTACTCAGGCTCCTTGACAGGGAACGGGTGCTGATAGGACTGGAAGATCTTGGTCTGCAAGCTGAAATGCTTGATGGTTATGGAAGGATGCTGGCCAAGTCCCACGGGATCATCCTCATCACCGGGCCGACCGGGAGCGGGAAGACCACGACCCTTTACGCATCCCTTGCATCAATAAACTCATCGGAGAAAAATGTCCTTACAGTAGAGGACCCTATAGAATACCAGTTGAAAGGGATCGGTCAGATGCAGGTGAACCCCAAGGTGGGACTGACCTTTGCAAAAGGGCTCAGACATATCCTTAGACAGGACCCCGACATAATCATGGTTGGCGAGATAAGGGACAGGGAGACGGCGGAGATGGCAATTCAGTCAGCCCTTACAGGGCATCTTGTCCTCTCAACGCTTCACACCAACGACTCTGCAAGCGCTGTTACAAGGCTTGTGGACATGGGAATAGAGCCTTTTCTCGTTTCTTCGTCCCTCATAGCGGTCATGGCCCAGAGGCTTGTCAGGGTATTATGCCCAAGTTGTAAGGAGGCTTATGAACCGACTGAAGATGAACTGGCGCTGTTAGGAATCACCCCCCCCTTCCCCCCCTTAATAAGGGGGGGCGCAGGGGGGGTGGTCTTTTACAAAAAGGCCGGCTGTAGTGAGTGTCTTGGCACAGGGTATCTCGGCAGGAAAGGTATCTACGAACTCCTTGAGGTAGACGACGACATCCGCAAGGTCATTCTCAATGGAGGCGATTCCATGACCATCAGGACAGAGGCCGATAAAAAAGGGATGAAGGGGATGATGGCAGACGGAGCCGATAAGATCATGCGGGGGATAACATCGGTTGAAGAGGTGTTGAGGGTAACGCAGGAGGAGTGAAAGGCAGTTAAGAGTTAAGACTTAAATGCGAAGCAAATAATGTTTCTACTGAGCCTTTTGCATATCACTATTCACTGTTTACCGGTTTAATTATGCCTTTATACAAATACACAGGTCTTAGTCCGGCAGGGAAGACGGTATCCGGCGTCATAGATGCCGAGGACCCGACAAACGCGAGGCTTTCCCTTAAAGGGAAAGAGATTTTCCTTACCGGACCTCTCACTGAAAGCTATAAAGAGCAGGCAACCATAAGCGGAAGATTGAGATGGGAAGGCAGAACGGGGTTGAAGGAGTTATCCTCCTTTACCTATCAGCTCAAGGTATTGCTTGCTTCCGGCCTCCCAATGGTTGACGCGCTCACTGTACTCGTAGATGAAGAAAAAAACAACAGGCTCAAGGCGGTCCTGGCCTCTGTCAGGGATGGGGTAAAAGAAGGAAAAAGCGTTGCGGCAGCTTTATCTCTCCATCCCGATGTCTTCAACGACCTCTATATTAACATGGTGGCTGCAGGAGATGCGGGTGGAATGCTGGAGGATGCCCTGGGGCACCTCTCAGGGCATCTGGGAATGCAGGAGAAGGTATCTGCAAGGGTACGGGCGGCCATGACATACCCGATCTTCATGGCCCTGATAGGCTTAATTATACTCTTTTATTTATTAACGTCTGTTGTCCCGAAGGTCGTTACAGTGTTTCAGGATGTAGGGAAGGCCCTGCCAATCCCGACCCTTTTACTTATTGGAGTATCAGGATTCCTTTCAGATTACTGGCCTGTAGTCCTGTTGGTGTTGGCAGCAATCTCGTATGCAGGTTACAGATTTTCAAAGACCGATAAAGGAAGAGAAGTGATTGAAAAGTTCTTTGACAGCCTCCCTTTTATAGGAGGGACCCTTCACTCCATGTACATGGCCCGCTTTGGCCGTACAATGGAGGCCCTGTTAAAGGGCGGGGTATCCCTTTCAAGGGCGCTGGAAATAACCGCGAAGGCGGCAGGACATACTGAGATGAAGAAGGCGTTGTCCCTGGCTGAAAAGGCTATCCTTGAGGGAAAGAGCCTTAATCAGTCCCTCAGGGGGTCGGAGCTTTTTCCGCAGAGCGTTATCAGCCTTATTAGTGTCGGGGAGGCTGGCGGAAACCTTGAGGACATCTTTGCAAGGATAGGAGATGCCAAGGAGAAGGAGCTGGACAGCAGTCTTGACACTCTCCTGACCCTCCTGGAGCCAATGATGATACTGATTATGGGGTTTGTGATCGGGTTTATTGTACTGGCGATACTGTTGCCGATATTTGAAATGAGCCAGATGACTTTTTAAGCGGAGGCTATAATTGATAATAAAAACAAATAAGAAAAACGATTCACGGTTCACGGTTCACGGTTCACGTGGTTTCACCCTCATCGAGGTCATGGTTGTAGTCGTTATCCTTGGTATCCTGGCGGCGATTATAGTTCCGAGGATAATGGGAAGACCTGAGGAGGCGAAGAGGACAAAGGCCGCTGTTGATATTAAGGGCGTTGAACAGGCCCTTAACCTCTACAAGCTCGACAATGGCATGTATCCGAACACCGAGCAGGGTCTTGAGGCCCTTGTTAATAAACCGGAAACAGCGCCTGTTCCAAACAAGTGGAAGGAAGGCGGCTATCTTTCCAAGGTCCCTTTGGACCCCTGGGGAAGGCCATACCAGTATCTTTCGCCTGGTGATCATGGCGACTTTGACCTCTACTCTCATGGAGCAGACGGAGAACCAGGCGGGGAAGGAAAGGATGCAGATGTGGAGAGCTGGAATCTTTAAATCAACGAGGAGCAAGGAGTTAGGAGTAAGAAGTAAGAACTTAAACTCCTTGCCCCTCGCCCCTTGCTCCTTGCTTGAAAAGGGTTTCACATTAATCGAGCTTCTTGTTACCCTCTCAATCCTTTCAATCACCCTTTCTTTTGTTATCCCAAGGATCATGGGGAGGGAAGAGGCTGAACTGAAGAGCGCTGCGAGGAAGCTGTTATACACGGTAAGGAGGTTTTCGGACGAGGCAGTCTTCAAAAAGGAAAGACGGGTGCTTAACGTGGATATAGATAATAACGAGTATAGAAAAGGAGATGACGGCAAGAGGACTCAACTCCCTTCAGGGATATCTATAGACCATCTCCAGATTGGAAAGGAAGAGATAAAAAAGGGGACGGCCTCCATAACCATCTTCCCGTCCGGTTTCAGGGATGAGGCAATGATACATCTGACAGGGAAAGAAAAAGGTAAAGGATATACCGTTGTCATTCCGGCCCTGGGGGAAAGATTTGAGATACGTGAAGACTAAAGGTTTTACCCTCTTAGAGGTCATCGTATCCATGGCAGTAATAGCAACTGCGCTAGTGGCCCTTCTTTCTTTACAGGGCCGCTCAATAGGGATGATGGAGTCTGCCGAGAAGATGGAAGGGGCAAGGCTGCTTTCCGAGAGGCTTATGGGTGAGGGGGAGCTGAAAGGTGTCCCAAACGGCGAAAAAATAGGAACAGAAGGGCCTTACAACTGGAGAATAAGTGAGATAAAGATAACTCCTGAGGTTATGCCGGAAGGGGTAAAGGCCCTTCCTGGAAGGCAGTTGTCCCTTGAGGTCTCATGGGAAGAAGGGAAGAGAAAGGAAAGGCTGAACCTTGCGGAATATATATATGAAAGATAGAAGAGAACAGATAGAAGATGGGAAGATGAGAAGATGGGAGGTTGCGCACCCTCTCACCCTCTCACCCTCTCATCCGCTTAACTTCTCAACGTCTCGTGGCGGTTTTACCCTGATAGAGGTGCTCGTATCTGTTACCATCTTTGCCATAGTTATGTCGATCCTCTACAGCGCCTTTTCCACTTCATCTGCCAATGCAAAGATTGTCGAGGGAATGGCTGATGACCTTTCCTCCCTCAGTGGGGCGCTGGATACTTTCAGCCATGAAGTAAGGGGAGCATATTTGATTTCAGATTCCTCTATGGAAGGTTTCTCAGGCAAAAAAGAGGGTATTACATTCACTACCACTACCCCTTATGTGAGAGATGGGGAGCCAACGGTTCAGTTGGTTTCGTATATATTTGAAGAAGACAGTCTGATAAGAAGAGCCCTACGTCCCGGCTCCCAAAAAGAGGTGAAGGGTGAATATCTTCTCTTGGATGGGGTTAAAGACCCTGCGTTTTCCTTTTTTGACGGGAAGGGATGGATTGACGCCTGGCCTTATGGGAATAAGCTGCCTGCCGGGGTCAGGGTCGTTTTTTCGTATAAGGAACGGAATGTGGAAAATGTGATACCTGTGTGGAGCAGGATGTGATGGGAAGCAAAGGGTTTATCATAGAGGTTGGGATTTATGAAGTAAAGGGAGCGCTTTTCTCCTCCTTCCTTGGCAGGACAAGGATAGAGAGGATGGAGTCTGTTCCCATCAAAGATGGGGAGACAGCAGCGGCTGTAGAAAAGATTCTTGCCGCCTTTCCATCTGATCCGGCCATAACCTTAATCCTGCCTGGTCATCTCTTTATGGTAAGAACAGTCCCACTCCCGTTTACAGATAGAAAAAGGATCAGGAAGGCCTTGCCATATGAAATGGACGGTCTTCTCCCCTTCCCTGTTGAAGAGTTGCTTATAGACAGTCTTTCATCCACACCTTCAGAAACTGGAAGCAGGGTAATGGCTATAGCAGTTCCAGCAAAGCTCCTTCAACACTATTTAAGCCTCTTCCCTGAGGGAAGAAAGCCGTCAATAGCCATCCCTGACTTCGTATCCCTCCTCTCACTCGGCATAAGCAAAAAAGGAGAGGATGGAGTATACGGCATCGTGGAAATGGAAGAGGGAAAAACAAGCATGGTCCTTATTCAGAATGGCAGACCTGTTTTGGCGAGGTCAATTGCATCGACTGACGGTTTTCCCTCCGTTCATGAAACTATCCGTACCACAATAAAGGGAATTGTAGATGTAGGACAAAAGGTCAGTAGGCTTTATATCGCCGGATCAGGCGCAACCAATGATTTCCCTCCAATAGACGGAGTAGGGCAGATAGTTCCACTCCCTCCCATAATAAAAGACATATCCTTGAAGGAAAAACCTTCGTTTGTTACAGTCGCAGGTGGTGCAAGAGCGGCAATTGAATTCCCATGGTTCAATATGCTGGGTTTGAGTTCTGAAGCAGAGAGGGTTGAGAAAGCCTTAAAGAGCTTGTCTATTGGCGCAGCCATCCTGCTTATTATGGGAACAGGCGACCTGTATCTGCACTCCAGAACAGAGTCCCAAAGGCATTCATCATTAAAGGCCGAGTCAAGGAAGGTATTTCTGTCTGTCATGCCTGATGTGAAAAAGGTGGTAAAGGAAGATGCCCAGATGAAGGATGCCCTGAATAAGGAGAGGGGGACTTTGGAAGTCCTTACCGGCAAGCCCGCTCCTTCATACCTTGCTTCCATAAAGGGTATAGAAAAGATTGTCTTAGATCATCATGAGGTAAGGGTAAGGGAGGCGTCTTTTGAGAGTTTTGGTGTAACCATTCAAGGGGATGGAAGCAGTATCGACGCAGAGGGATTAAAAAAGATCTTTTCCGGGATCGAGGGAGCCAGTGAAGCCCGGGTAGAGGAGTTGACGCAGGGAGTTGAGCCAAACAGCTACAGGTTCAGGATCAGAATTGATTTGGCAGGAAGAGGGAAGTAATATGTGGTCTGTTAAAAATTTATCCGACAGAGAAAGACGCTTTTTTCTCCCTGCCGTTGTTGGCGCGGTATTCGTCTCCATATTCCTGTTTGTGGATTTTCCATTTTATAGAAACATCGTAGAATTCAAGAAAAAGACAGGGGAAGAAGAGAAGAGGCTCAAATCCCTGATATCTATGGGACAGGAATATCTATCTGTAAGAAACCAGGTAGATGACATTAAAGAACGGGCATTCAAAGGTGAGGGGGCATCCCTATCAGGGATAGACTCTGACGTAAATAAGGCCGGCCTCAAAAAGAAGCTCTCCTCCTTGAAGCCGACTACAACTCCTGTTACCGATTTAATAAAGAGGACAAGGGCCGAACTCTACTTTGAAAAGGTCTCCATTTCTGAAGTCTCAAGACTTCTAACTACCATAGAAGCAGACTGGCATCCTGTTGTCGTTGAAAAGGTTTCTATCAAGGCCACATACGAAAACCCCTCTCTCTTCAATCTCACGTTGCTTGTGAATACGGTAGAAAAGGATTGAATGCCGTGAGGAGTCGGAAGCAAAAACCGGAAGATAAGAGGCTGGGAAGATGGGAAGGTGGGCAATTTCTCAATCTCTCAACTTCTCAGCTTCCTAACTTCTCATCGGCACGTCTCACGGCTTACGTCTCACGTCTCACGGGTTCTGAAAAAGGCATGGCCCTGCTCATGACCATCCTTATAGTTGTTCTCCTCTCCCTTCTCATTATGGATATTAACGAGAGAAGCTACCTCGCCCTTACGAGGGCAAAAAACAGCGTGAACTCCCTGAACGCCTCTTATATAATGAGGTCAGGTGTCAGTGCAGCCATGGGTTTTCTCGAATTAGACTCGAAAGGGAGCGCCGTTGACACCCTTACGGAGGAATGGGCACAGGAGATAACGCGCTTTCCTGTTGGTGACGGTACTGTCTCCGTTCATATCATTGACGAGGCCTCAAAATTTAATATAAACACCCTTGTAAACCCCCAGGGAGGGATAAATGAAAAGGCGGTCGAAAGGTTTGGAAGGCTGTTAACGATAGCAGAACTTGAAGAGGGCCTTTCAAGGAGGGTCGCCGAATGGCTGCAGAAAAACAGGGAAGAGATTTCCTATTCGTTCACTGACATCTCTGAACTTCTTCTTGTCCCCGATTTTACCATTGATACCTTCAAAAAAATCGAGAGGTATATTACCGTATACACTGATCGCAGAAACGAATTTAATATTAATATAAATACTGTCGGCAGAGAGGTTTTAACCGCGTTGTCCCCCAGTTTGAATGAGACGCTCGTTGAAGCTATACTTGAATATAGAAAGGAGCACCCTTTCAAGGTTGAACATGCCGGTGATCTAAGTCAGGTGACCGGCTTGAGCGACGCAACACTCAGGACAACCTTTTCTGATGTCCTGGATGTAAAGAGCTCTGATTTTACTGTTCAGGTCGAGGCGAATGTGTCTGATACCCTAAGGAAGGGGATGGCGGCTGTTAAAAGGGGTGGCGATAAGGTAAAGCTGGCTGTATGGAAGGAAGAGTGAATGATAAACAGACTTATTAAAATTACCGGCTGGTTCACTCTGTGGCTCCTCTTCTTTTGGGTCTTCCTATTTATCGGCTTCCCGGAAGATACTGCGAGAGACTGGCTGGCTGAAAGACTCGGGAAAGAGATCAATGCCAGGGTCTCAATAGAGGAACTCCGCATGGATTGGAACCTCGATGTTAAGATCAAGGGCATATCAATAATCAGGGAGCAACCGGCAGTGGGTAGTCAGGAGCCTTCAGCCCTCAGCCTTCAGCCCTCAGCCTTTAATGTTTTGTTTACCTCCCTGGATATCAGGCCAAAGGCGCTCAGTCTGATAAGACTAAAACCTGCTCTGGGCTTCAGCGCAAGCACACATTCAAATGGAAATATCTCAGGTTCCTATAACCCCGCTGAGATATCCATCTCGTTCAAAGATATTTCGTTCAAGGATATAAGCATTTCCACCCTCCCGGTTCCATCCGGGACAACGGCCTCCGGCTCTGGAAGGTTTAAACTCATAAAGGGGAAAGGGAAAGTAGAGATCGAGGTGGAAGGTGTCCCTGGAGGCAAACAAAAACTAACAACCACTGGAGGCGAATCTCCCGGATTGGACGGGAAGCTGAAGATTACGGTTTCCCTGCCGAAGCTGTAGGCCCAGGGAACCATAGAATTGACTTGACAACCCCTGCCTCATTGTTTTACTATCTATAAAATTATGAATCTCAGGAAACTATCCTCTTTACTCCTCATATCCCTGATATTGAACCTCAACATGGTGGTTCCGGCAGTGTCCTATGCTGCTGCTGAAGAGACATGCTCCTGCCATTTGAGCAACGCAGATCGTCAGTGCCATTGCGAAGAAGGATGCAAGAGCTGCGGGATGCATAAAAGCAGTGGTCAGTGGTCAGGGGTCAGAGGTCAGCTAAAGGCTGAAGACTCAAAGGAAGAGGGGACTGTCCCAGATTTACGGGCGAAGCAAAGCGAAGCAGTAGAATCGGGACTGTCCCCGGTATTGAAAGGAAGGACATGCAGCACATCTCCTCAAGGTGATAGTTCTATATTGCCTGTTTCGGCAATTCCTTTCATGGTTCCAGTTTTTTGCAATGCTGTTCCAATGCTGCAGGTATCAAACCTGTCACTTCAATCAGAAAATACTCTTCACGTAATTTCCATAGCTCCTTCCGAAAAGCCGCCAGCGGCCTAACACATCCCACATCTTCAATCATTTAAGTCATTCAACACTGATTAACACTGATTTTTTTATGATTTTCACTGATGAGATTTACTATCTTTATCCGTGTAAATCATGCTCTATCTGTGCAACTCTGTGTAAAAAACATCTTTTATTGTTAGCCTTTATGGAGGTTTTGATGAAATCCGTAACAACAGCCCTTATCCTTGTGGCTGTTATGCTACATCCGCTCTGTTCCTATTCTGCTGAGATTGGAGGAAAGGCCCCTGCCTTCAGCCTGAAGGATATAAAAGGGAACACCGTAACCCTCGAAAGCCTGAAGGGGAAGGTGGTTTTCCTGGACTTCTGGGCATCGTGGTGCGGCCCCTGCAAGGAGGAGCTTCCCGAACTCGAACTCCTTTACAAAAAATACGGTAAGGATGGCTTTGAGGTAGTTGGTATCAGCGTTGACAAGTCAGAATCAAATGTCGTCGAATTTCTGAAGAAGAGGCCCATCTCTTTTACTATTCTAACCAATATCAAGGGTGATGTAGCAGAGGCATACGGTCTGCCGGGTATGCCTACAGGTTATATCATAGGGAAGGACGGCGTAATCCAGCACAGGCACGCTGGATTTGCCAGGGCATTCCTGCCTGTATATGAGAAGGAGATAGCTGAACTGCTTAAAAAGCCGTAAAACGTTATTCGTAAACCGTAAACTGTAAAAAGAGAACGGTTCACGATTCACGGTTCACGGTTCACGATTCACGGTTTACGATTCACGGAGGTTACGATGAAACTTTGGTTACTTGTAGTAATGCTGTTGTCTCTGTTTTTCACAGGCTGCGCATCCCTTGAACGAGTACAGCCGTGGGAAAGGGAGACACTGGCCGATCCCATAATGCAGCTTGAACCGGACCCCTCGGAGGCAGCCTTTGATGAGCACATGTTGAGTACCAGGGAAGGGAGCGCTGGAGGATACGGCGCTGCAGGGGGAGGTTGCGGATGCAACTAATTAAACCGTTTAAACGGCTTAAACAGTTCAAACCGCTTGAGCTATTTTTTACGGCCTTTATGCTTTGCATTTCGCACTTTGCAATTTGCACTGACTTCGTCGGGGCCGAAGACCGCTTCAGCATCAAATACCAGCATTATGAGGACGACAAGAGCATCTACTACAAGGACACCAAGGGAGCTTCATCAGACCGGTGGCTGGTAGCAATTGCCAAGACAATAACAGAGAAGACTTCTTTGGCCTTGAATTACGGTGTAGACGCCATATCTTCCGCATCATGGAAGGTGGACGGTGTGACATCGGCCACCAGGAGGGCAGGGGAAGAAACCAGATACAGCGGTGCCCTTGGAGTAAACCAGATCATAGGCAAGGCGACCTTATCGGCCGGGGTGGGTGTGAGCAGAGAGGACAACTACAACTCAGATTACATCTACGCAACCATAGCCCAGGACTTAAACAAAAGGAATTCAACTGTGGCACTTTCGGTTTCAAGGGCATGGGACGACATCTATTCCACAAAGATCGGAGAGTCAAGGGCGTTCCCCAGGTCTAAGGATACGTCCACCGTAGGCCTTAGTTTTACCCAGACCATTACCCCCTGGACCATCGCAGCCATAGGGCATGAGTACACCATGGCCGAAGGATATCAGGCCCATCCTGAGAATGTGGTCTACCTGACTAACGCGAGCTATACGGACGAGGCTCACCCGGAGACCCGTTACAGGAATGCGAGTGTACTGAGGATAAACCAGTATCTTCCATGGAGCGGGGCCATACATGCGGACTACCGCTACTACCACGATTCCTGGGGGCTTGGTTCCAACACCATCGGCCTCAAATACTACCAATACCTTTACGATGACCTTGTCCTACGGTTAAGAGGGCGATTCTATACCCAGGGGGCGGCAGACTTTTATTCCAAGGACCCTTCCGTCCCTGACAGCTACCCTACGATAGACGGAAAGCTGAGAAAGTTTGACTCATTGATGTACGGCGTCAAGCTTATTTATAACGCAACGAAGGTAGCCAGAAAAGCAGGCATGAATGTGGGGGAAAAGATAAATCTGGACCTCAAGTGGGATGGATACCAGCAGGCCGATGCCATAACGTCAGCCACCAGTAGAAGCGGCGACGGTTTAAAGGCCGACATAGTCCAAGTAGGCCTTGGAATGGAATTTTAGGAGGCGGAATGAGATTCAATAGTCAGAAGTCAGGAGTCATAAGTCAGAAGCAAAGGGTCTTCACCTTTAGCCTCTTGCTTTTTATCGGTTGCGGAAGCAGCGTCACAGGCACCAACACAGCCCTTGATGTCGCGCATAAAGATGGCCCGGACTGCATCCAGAGCGGATGCCATCCAGGATTCGGTGCAGGTGGGACGGTATTCACAAGTATAAGCAGCGAAACCCCGGCCAGCGGGATAACTGTAAAGGCACAGTCAATTTCAACTGGGGAATTGATAACCCTTGGGACCAGTGACAGCTTGGGCAACTTTCATTATCATGAAGAAATCAGTAGTGGGTATTACAACATGGCTGTGGGTAGCAAGCCATGGAGCAGGGCGCACAGCATGCCGGAATATGCCGGGTGTAACAGGTGCCACAAGTCGTCGCCGGCAGGCGGCGCCACTGGAAACTTAAACTAGGGAAAAGGAGAATATAAATGAGCAAAAAAAACAATCTATACCTGTTATTGTTTTGTGTCGGTCTTGCAGCCTATGGCTGTGGAGCCAGCGGCACAAGCACAACTGAAACATTAAACAGCAATGATCAACAGACAAACACTGTTTTAAATGGAGTTATGCTGACAAACAGCATGCAGGGACAGTCCGTAGGACTCGTAGATGCGGATGGAGACGGGACTGCAGATAAAGTCGTAGGGGCGCCTTATGCAGCCGTTTCCTCTCAGACCGGAGCTGTGATCGTTTATAAAGGGTCTTCGTCCGGTTTTTCTGCGGAACCAGCGTCACTTTTGACAGGTGATAACAATTTCGGGTCTTCAATTGTCAAGCTTGAAAAAGGCAGTAGCGACACTTCGGAGAAGTTCGCTGTCGGAGCCATAAACGGTGACGGTATAGATGTCTCTCTTTGCGGCTCTGTTGCCGTATACCAGGCAGGCAGCAGTGGACCTCAGTTTTTGGTAAAGCTGTCAGGAGAAGGGCCTATGGATAAGTTTGGTTATTCCCTGGCCTCCGGCGATTTTAATGGCGACGGCAAAACCGATATTGCCATAGGCGCGCCATACCATAACCCTGCTCCCTCCCTTTACAGGCAGGGGGCCGTTTATATTTATCTGGGCCCTGATTTTGGGACAAAGATTGCATTACGCGCATCATCCGCGAACAAAGGTCTTGCCCGGGCAGTGGCAGCAGGCGATATTAATGGTGATGGAATTGCAGATCTTATAATATCCGCAAGCGGGAAGGTACTGGGTTTCTATGGAGGGACTTCTTTTGCCCCTACTATAGGTTCTCCTGACGTCACTATAAGCAGCTCTGCATCCGGCTTTGGAAAGTCAATAGCCGTTATCGGGGACATTGACGCTGATGGTAAGGGTGAAATCGCCATTGGAGCGCCGAATGCCGTTATTACCCTCAGTAGCGTAAGCAGTCGGGATACAGGAAGCGTCCATATCATAAAAGGAGGAACAGGTATCAGAAGCATCAGTAATGCTGATACGTCAACAGATAAAATAGTCCGCGTTGACGGTGGCGCCCTTTTCGACAGGTTCGGTTCCTCCATCGTTCCTGTCGGCGATGTGGATGGTGACGGCAAGCCTGATTTTGCTGTTGGATCAACAATGGCAGACGTCAATGCAAACGACCTCAGCGGGAAGGTTTATCTTTTTAAAGGGAAGGACATAAGCGCCGGCACAACCCTTGCCAATTCGACCTCATTCAGCGGGACCATAAAAGACCAGGCTTACGGGACCTTTCTTTCATCCACAGGTGACGGCAAATTACTTATTGGAGCGCCTAACTCAAATATGAATACGGGCGGAGTCATTGTGGTTGACCTGGCCACAGGGGAAGTTGTAGCTGATGGCGGCACCGGTGGTACTGGCGGTGGCGGCGATGGACACGACCATGACCATGATCATGCCCCTGTATTTGAAACCGATACGGAATAAATTAATGGGGACTGTCCTCGGTAAAAAGTAGACTAAATCAAGGAGGCACAAACTAATGTATAGAAATATTTATATAGCTGTAATGCTTTTATCACCCTTTCTCTTTTTAAATAGCGCCAGAGCCGGATCTTACGATTCTACCAATTTTACGTCAGCAGGCAGGGCCTTTCAACCTGTCCCCACCGGCCATATACCAGGCAAAGACAATGGCGTAGGTATAGGCACCCACGGTGTCGGCGAGGACTGTGGTATATGCCACAGAGAGACAAATTCAACAACGCCTGGAAAGGCAAGCAAATACCTTTTTACGATGGCAGGAACACTTTATGAGGACAAGGGTTCGACAAGACCATTGAAAGGCGGAGAGGTAATACTGCAGGATATCAATGGGAAGGTGATAAGCATGACTTCAAATGAGGTTGGCAACTTCTGGACATATGAGCCTATCGGCAGCAACCCTCAAGGTGTCAATGGCTACTCAAGCACCCCTCCGGGATATATTCCACTCTACACAACTGATGCCCCAGCGCCAGCTACAGATACTAGGACCTGGCAGTACAAGACATGGGTGAAAAACGGGGACCACGTGATACCTATGGTAACTGTAGCTCCTGTAGGCGGGGGATCTGACGGCACTTCGAGGATGGGGTGCTCCATGCATCACTCGCCAATGGGAACAAGGGGAGGCCTATGGGCATCAACAAAAGGCACCCTTCCGTCTTATCCTGAATCAGGGCTCAGCTTTAAAAAACACATACTGCCGATATTCATGAGCAAGTGCGTCTCTTGTCATATGCCTGGAGCCGCAGCAACAAGGATAGTGACAAAATCGGACATAGAGAGCCCAAGCACCAGGGTTGATTTTAGCGGGGGCCTTGATCTGACCTCTTACAACGGCTCAACAGTAGCGACAACGGACGGCATAACTCCAGCAACAAAGAAAGGTGTAAAGGATGTGGTGAACAAGCTGCTTAGCACAAATCTGATAAGCAATAATAATTCTTCAATGCTAACTCACGCCGGAGGCGGGTTCTGGAGCGAAACCGACGCTGATTATAAGGCTATAAAACAGTGGATCGAGGAAGGCGCTAAGGATAATTAAAAGAACGTGAGTCGTGAATCTTAAATCGTGAACAGAAAAATATAGAACCCTTTTTCCTCCTCAGTTTACGGTTCACGGCTAACGGTCCACGGATTTTGGATGGCAAAGATAAAGAAAAAGTCCTTAGATAAAGGCAAGAAATCTTTTATTGCCTGGATGATGGTTTTAGGTGTATTATTAATATGCTCTTACGCAGCTTTCATGGGGATAATGAGTAAGCCCCGCAAGCACCTCACCCCCCCACATCCCCCCCTTACTACGGGGGGGCAAGAGGGGGTAGCAAAGGTGGTTGACCCTGTCTGCGGTATGGAGGTGGCGCCGCCGGCTGAGGGTCATATTGAGTACCGGGCAAAACACTATTATTTTTGCAGTATTGTCTGCAAAGAAGAGTTTGAAAAGGAACCGGGAAAATATATAAAACAAACCCCATCCTTACCCTAACCCTCTACGCTCAGGGCATAAACCCTTGAAAAGGAGGAAATATATGGTTTCCCTCTCCCTCAGGGAGAGGGTCAGGGTGAGGGTGGGGAGCAATCTATCTGATATGAAAGGAGGTGAATAAGAAGAATGAAGAAACATATCAAAGTAATATGCACTCTCTTGGTGGCATTGTCCTTTGCCGCGGTAGTATCTGCAGACGATGATATTAAGTATGAAGGGACCATATCTAATATTAACACAATAGCCAACACCTTTGACCTGAAGACCAGCAGCGGGAACATTTCTCTCTACGTGAGAGTAATGAGCAAGATGAAGATCAATGGTGAAAACAAACCGATGTCTGCCATACCATCCGGAAGTGAGGCCAAGTGTACAGCCTTCATGAAGAGTGACAGGCTTACCGTCAAGGAGTGCATCGTTACACCAAAGCAATAGAATGCATTGGTGAACTCAAAGGGGCGTTGCCATAACGCCCCTTATTTTTTTAGAACAATCTTGGATAATGGCGGTGTGATATGAAAGTTTCGAGTTTCGGGTTTCGAGTTCCGAGTTTTATTTTACTTGCATCTTGCATCTTGCATCTTGCATCTAATTCTGCCCATGCCCATCTGCCCATGGAGACGGAATATGCAGAAACGCTGTCTAAGGACAGTTGGGAGGTAAGGTTCCACGGCGGATATATGGATATGTCCAACGGCGAGAACAACTGGATGAAGGAGCAGATGTATGAGCTCAGCGTAGGGTATGGCCTTACAAGAGACTTCTCTCTTTATATCCAGCCTACTTACAAAGTGAAAGAGATGAAGATGTCTGGTGGGGTGATCATGAAAGAAAGCGCCTCTGGGGTCGGAGATACGGATCTCCTTGCAAGATACAGGTTCAGGAAGAAGGACAGAGAGGACGGCTCTTGCCAACAGGCCATTCTTCTCGGCGTAAAACTCCCCACAGGGGCTTGGAACATAGAAGAAAACGGCACGAGGTTGATGGATATGGTCCAGCCAGGGACAGGTTCCACAGATTACAGTGCAGGGTTTGCCGTTACACATAGGAAAGGCAACTTCACACTGGACGGAGATGTCATATATACGATCACTACAGAAAATCAGAAGAACTATAAGTTCGGGAATCTCCTCAGGTATGACCTGGCCGGACTCTATCAGATAGAAGACCTTTACCTCATGATGGAGTTGAACGGAAGGGTCACCGGGGAGGATGAGGTAAGCGGCATTGGACAGGACAACACCGGCGGGCATCAGATATTTATAAACCCAGGTGTCAGCTATCATATCCTGCCCAACCTGATGCTGATGCTGTCTGTCCAGGTTCCGATCTACACCGATATGAACGGTGAGGCACAGAAGACGAACTATCATGCGATGGGAGGATTGCATTGGTACTATTAAGGGCAGTTATCAGTGACCAGTACCCTCAAGGGCATAAAGGGCCAGGAGTCAGTAGAAACAGGCCTTCAGGTCTGTTAACATGTCTTAAGCCATATTTCTACCTCTTTATAATGCTCACTATTCACTCTTCATTATTAACTTCACCTGCATTCGCAGAGGAAAAGGTTTACAGGATCAATATTGAGGGGATGCACTGCAAGATGTGCGTTTACCGTGTGACTAAATCATTGAAGAAGCTGAAGCAGGTGAAAGATGTGGAAGTGGACCTGGACGGCGGAACGGCAACTGTAACCCTGTATGATGGCGAAGGCCTGGCAACCACAGACTTAGAAGAGGCTGTTGAAGACAGTGGGTATAAACCGAATGGGGTGGAAGTTGTAGGGGCGAATGGCCATTCTCCCGATAAAGAAGAGGAAGTCAGAAAATAGGAGAAAATATGGGCGCTGAAAACGTATCATTAATGATCGCCTTTACCGCAGGGATTCTTTCATTTGTCTCCCCTTGCGTCCTGCCGCTGATACCGTCTTACGTGACTTACATCTCAGGGGTATCGCTTGAAAAATTGACTGTTGGCGACGACAGGGGGGCCAGGTGGGGGACATTCTTTCACTCACTCGCCTTTGTGGCAGGGTTCTCTCTTATATTTATAATGCTTGGCGCCTCCGCCACCATGCTGGGGCAGTTTATGGCAAAGAACCAGGTGATCATTAGAAAGATTGGGGGCGTAATTGTTGTGGGCCTTGGCATTCACTTCACCGGTATTATAAACTTCGGATTTCTTCAACAGTACAAGAAGATGGAGTTTGCAACGAAGCCGGTCGGCTACCTTGGCTCAATATTGGTCGGGATGGTGTTCGCTGCAGGATGGACCCCTTGCATAGGGCCTATACTGGCTTCCATCCTGCTATACGCGTCCACCTCCGAGACAATGGGGAAAGGGATAGGTCTACTCGCCGCATATTCCCTTGGTCTGGGGATCCCTTTTATCCTGTCAGCCATAGCAATAAACAGGTTCTTCAGATTCTTTAACGGGATAAAGAAGTATATGAAGGTAATATCCATTATAAGCGGCATATTCCTTGTCATTATCGGGATACTGATTTATACGAATTACCTGACGATTATAGCGCAGTATCTGAGTTGGTAATTTGTAGAAACAGGCCTTCAGGCCTGTTAACATGTCTTAAGCCATGTTTCTACTTGGATTGTAAGAAAATCATGCGATTACATAACTTAAAACATAAAATAGTCTCGATCCTTTTGTTGTTATCAATCTTCAACTTCAACCTCGTCATCCTGCCGGTCCAGGCAGAAGAAGGTTGTCATTGCGACCATCCACATGGAGAGAACGGGTTTGCCTGTTTCTGCGGGAACTCCATGGAAAAACCGCACTGCGACACAAAAGGTCCAGCCCTGAGCAAGGGACACTGCGGACTTGATAAGGAGAGCACCGACTTCAGCATTCCGGCCCACGAATATCCCTCCCTTCTTTCAAATGAGGGTGTAGATTTGAGAATTCATATGTCAATCCTCAAAATGGCGGACGGCGGGGCCATTGATTGCGCCGATCTGCTTCCCATTGAACACCCCCCTTCAACGCTCTAAGCTTCATTAAACATCTCAAGCATTTAATAATTACTGCAAAGTACATTTAACCGCGGAGACACAGAGGTACGGAGAGTTTCTCGTTCCGTTTCTCATTTGTTTTACATTGTTCACTTCTCTGCGTCTCAGCGGTAAAGCTAAAACTTTTAACGGAGGTTTCCATGGCAGACAGATATAAACCAAGGAAGCCCAGGACAAAAGCCTCTAAAAGGGTTTACGAATTCTGGTGCTTCTATCATAAAAGGTTTTTTGACGAAAGTAAGAAGTTCGGGCATTGCATACCAAAAAAATGCTTTGAGTTCAATCAGGAGCATTACCTTGAAAGGATGGGGATGCGGCAGGCTGCTTAAAAAGTGCAGAGACGCCCTTCAGGGCGTCTCTACATATTTACAATGTTTCGTATTAGTGCCTGAACTTCTTGTGGCACGAGTTGCAGTTGGTAATCAACTCAGCCAGGGCTGTCAAGGCCTTATCCCTGTTTCCTGCCTTTGCCGCATCAGCCAGTTCGTCAGCCTTCTGGTGGACTGCCTTTCCAAATGAAGTGAAATCAGCCTCTCCAGTCATCTTCTCAACCATGGAACAGCGTTTTTCCTCTTCCGGGTTCCAGCCGAGCCTGCTCTTTGCAACCTCTGCTGCCTTATTCAGGTCGTTGACTGCCAGGGCAGTAGTAATCTCTGCTACCGTGTCCATGTGCTGACGCATCATCCCCTTCTGCATGACCTTCATGGGGGCAGGGATCTTCAGCTCCGTCCTGCTGTCCGGCTTTGGGCCACCCTGCTTCTTCATCATCTCCACCATCTCAGGGGGCATCTGCTGACCTTCCATCATCTTTCCATGCTCATGCCCCTTTTCCTCGGCAAATACAATCCCTGCCGACAATAATGTAA
>CAKKSC010000044.1 GCA_919902985.1 Desulfuromonadales bacterium
GAGGTACACCCTTTTTACAGCCCTAAAAATTCACACAACGCAGTTTACTCTATCAAAGATAAGCTTTAAGTCTTTACCAAGTATAATGGGGTAGTGATCAGAGTAGGATGTTTGATAGATTTCTTTTTTTTCGGAAAGACTATCAATAGAAAGCCCGCGAGTGCCAGGGCAGCATCCCTCATCAATAAAAAGATAGTCGCCATAGATTCCTATGAGTTCAGTTCCACTGGTGGAATAGTATTTATCTTTAGAATCCATGCTGCATAACTTGCTTTTATCTTCAATGGGGCCACGAAGTGTCACAGTAATATAATCATCGGGACTGTCCGTTGTAGGTTCAAGGAAAACCACATATTTGTTATATACGCGGCACTCGTAGGCAGGAAACTTCTTAACTTGTGGAATTTCTGTGCCACTAATACCAATAAAACTTTCTATTGGTTTCTCTTCACTTTTTACTTGTATATCTTGCGGAGCCTTGAGCTCTATAGGACGCTCATCAGCCTTTTGACAAGATATAAGGAGAAAACTCAAACTCAGCAATATCAAGGTTATCGCACATCTATCTGACATTTTTACTCCAAAGACAATAATCCAGGGGCGGAACCAGAAATTAATAAATGCATCAGCTCACTTTAAGCAAATCATCAAGTACCAGGCACTCAATCTCCTTTACTTTCTTAAATCCCTTGTCATTGCAAATGAGCCCTGTGGCGCCCGATGCAATGGCCGATGCCGCCTGAATGGAATCAGGGGTTTTAAGGTTATACTCCGCACGGAGCCGCGCCGCAATGTCGGCAACGTTAAGATTCAATTCTACCCAGGCTAGATTGGGGTAAGTCGAGAATAGTGAGTAGAACTTATACACCAAATCGTCCTTCTTCATCCGGTATGGCTGCACGAGTATTTCCAGCAGGGAAAGGGTGGCAGTAGATGCCTTTATAGAACCTTTTTCAATGCCTTCGAATACCCTGTCGCAAAACGGAAAGTACACAGGGTGCTCTTCAATAAAGTATATAAATACGCTGGTATCCAGGGCTACCCTGCGATGTCTCTTGAGAAACTTCTCAATAGAGATTACCAAGATTGGCGCTCCTTTTTGAGGTAGTTCTTTTCATAGAGACCTTTAACTATGCCGGATAGCGCCTGGTGGTGGCTCTTCGGTTTTGGGATGATTATGGTTACATCGTTCTTAACAATAACCAATAGTTCGGCTTGGGGTTTTAGATGCATTGCCTCTCTCGCCTTCTTGGGAAGAACTATCTGATTTTTTGAACTGAGTTTTACTACCTGCATAAAAGACCTCCTTTATGCTTTACTTTTACCATAATAAGTAAAGCGCTGCAAGTGGAGGGAAAAGGGGCTGAAAACATTTGCACTATTATATGGGAAGTCGACTATTTATGGCCTCTTCGATCCTCTTTAATATCTCATCAACCTTAAAAGGTCGCCCCTCGCATAAGGTAAAGAATTCACAAAAAATGCCGTGACTCCTGAGAACCGCTGTAAATTGGCCGGAATAGTTATTTTCAACCACTACGACCTTTTTCAAAGGCCTTACAAAGGCCTCTATGATATCTGTATGCAAAGGGTTCAGGAGCTTGGGGTAAAGGGCGGCAACCTTAAGACCCGCTTCATTGGCCTTGCTGACGGCCTCTCTTGCAGCCCCTTCGGTAGACCCCCATCCGATGACCCCTACCAGTGCATCGGCAGCACCGAACCTCACAGGCTTGACCGAATCGAGCTTAGCCAGTTCCAGTTTTTTCCATCTCTTTGCAGTCATAGCTCTGTGATTATCAGGGTCGTATGAAGGAGAACCGTCCTCCCTGTGTTCAAGCCCGGTAGCAGCATGTTCGCCGCCGTCCATGCCAGGCACTGCCAAGGGTGAAAGGCCGTTGTCTGTTAACCTGTATCTCTTATAACCTTTCAACTCCTCTGTATCAGGCTTAAGGCGCTGTGCTAACTTCAGACCGGACATGTCGAAAGGAGATACCGTTTCTCTCCTCTGTCCCAAAAACTGGTCTGACAGTATAAGTACCGGTATCTGGCAGGCCTCTGCGATGTTGAATGCCTCAATGGTCAGGTAGAAGCACTCCTCCACTGTGGACGGGGCCAGGACAATCCTCGGCGAGTCGCCGTGAGAGCCGAAAATGGCGATATTAAGGTCGGACTGCTCGGTCTTCGTCGGCATCCCTGTGGAAGGCCCCGCTCGCTGAACATCAACTATCACGGCAGGAACCTCTGCCATTGACGCAAGTCCTATCCCCTCAACCATAAGTGAAAGGCCCGGCCCAGATGTGGCTGTCATCGCCTTGCTCCCGGCAAAAGATGTCCCCAGAACCGTGCATACGGCTGATATCTCGTCCTCAGTCTGGATAACTCTGCCGCCCACCTTTGGAAGCTCGGCAGCAAGGAACTCCATAATATCAGTTGCCGGTGTGATCGGATAACCGGCAAAAACCTTCACTCCTGCGACAATCGCACCCATAGACACCGCCTGGTTCCCGGAGAGAATAAGCATATCCTGAAGCGCATTTCTCATCTCAAGCTTAAAACCGGTTATGCTGGCCATCTCAGTCACGTGGTCATGCCCCATTTTAAGGGCTGACAGGCTCTTTTCGCCAAACCTTGCCTTCACAATATCCGCGATTATCTCAAATGGAAGACCAGAGACGGCAGAGAAGGCCCCAAGCGCCACCAGGTTCTTTGAAACAAGGGAGTTCAGCTTCTGGTAAGATATTGAGGCAAGAGGAACGCTTATCCCCCGGACTCCCACTGGAAGTGAAGGGGTAAACGTCTTCTGTGAGCCGAAGGTGTCAAGGGGCTGCCCGTCATATATGACAAGGCCCCCTTTCCTGATCTCGCTGAGATTAAGGCTTACCGCATCCTGATTCAGGGCTATGAGGATATCTACATCGTCTCCCTGGGAAAGGACAGGGGAGTCGGAAACCCTGACCTGGGCCATGGACGGCCCATCACCCCTCACCTCTGCACCGTAGCTCTGGAAGAGCATCGTATGGCGCCCTGCCCTCTTCATCGCCAGGTTCAGCATATTCCCGGCGGAAAGGACTCCTTCCCCCGCAGTCCCAGCAATCCTGATAACAAGGGTATTTGACATATACAGGAGTCTAACATCTACATACCCTGTTCGCAATAACTACATATCCAGTTCGTCAAGATTTTTATTGAAGCACGCAGTTTTTAATGGTATAAAATCTATCAAATTCCAACTATAAGGAGGGGTTATGATAAAAGAGATCGAGAAGCTGCTTGGAGATGAGGCAAAGTCATTACTGGAGTACAAGTGTACCGGTATCCCGAAGGAAACTCTCCACCTCCCTGCTCCGGATTTTGTTGACAGGCATTTCATAAATTCTAACAGAAGCAACAGCGTTCTGCAGAGTCTTCAGTGGATGTTCAAACAGGGACGCCTTCATAGTACCGGTTACCTTTCGATCCTGCCCGTTGACCAGGGTATAGAACATTCCGCAGGGGCATCATTCGCTCCGAATCCGGAATACTTTGACCCTGAAAATATCATCAGGCTTGCCATAGAAGGGGGATGCAACGCCGTAGCATCAACACTTGGAGTCCTCGGACTCCTCTCCAGGAAATACGCACACAAGATTCCTTTTGTAGTAAAGATAAATCACAACGAGATCCTCTCTTACCCGAACAAGTATGACCAGATAATGTTTGCCAGCGTGGAACAGGCAGCCGACATGGGTGCTGTAGCCGTTGGCGCCACCATATACTTCGGCTCTGACGAATCAAGTCGCCAGATCCAGGAGGTAAGCCAGGCCTTCCAGTATGCGCACGAGCTGGGGCTTGCAACCATCCTATGGTGCTACCTCAGGAACAACGCCTTCAAAACCAAGGAGGCCGATTATCATACTGCCGCAGATCTTACGGGCCAGGCAAACCATCTTGGCGTTACCATCGAGGCGGACATCATCAAACAGAAGCTCCCTGATTGTAACGGCGGGTACAACGCCCTGACTAATTTTGGGAAGACCCACAAGCTCGTATACGATAAGCTCACATCCGCAAACCCTATAGACCTGACCCGTTACCAGGTGGCAAACTGCTATATGGGCAGGATCGGCCTTATCAATTCAGGCGGCCCTTCAGGGAAGAACGACTTGGCGGAGGCTGTAAAGACTGCGGTTATCAACAAGAGGGCAGGTGGCATGGGCCTCATCTCAGGCAGAAAGGCCTTCCAGAAACCGATGAAAGAGGGTATTGCGCTCCTTAATGCCATCCAGGATGTCTATCTGACTAAAGAGGTTGCCATAGCGTAAACTCAAGGGGGCCGAAAGGCCCAGGTCAAACGCATTAAAACTATAGTAACAACAAGCTCTCAAAGGTTTATGTT
>CAKKSC010000045.1 GCA_919902985.1 Desulfuromonadales bacterium
AAATGAAGGACTGGAGCTGCTTTATCAATTTTCAACTAAAAAAGGGATTGACTCGAAAAATTTATTCAAGCACTCTATTTGAGTGTGGTTTTGCATATAGAAAGCAGACAAAAAGTTTATACTTTGTCAAAAGTCTTACAGAGCTTCCATTTTTAATGCGTCATTTAGCAGATGCATCACCTTTTATTTCTATAATGTGTGAAAAAAATTATCAAGAATTTATCAATAAAATAAAAACAGATAAAATCGATATTTTTTCGTCCGCAGAGGAATGTTAGTTTTCAAGAAAGTATAACCAGGCGCTTCATTTGACTGCTTGTCATTAACGCTAGGCGGCAGGTGCGCCTTAGCGTTGGCGGTTTGCCTGTCCTCGGACTCACCCGATAAGGCCGTGTCAGTCCTGCAGTATAGGCGATAGAATGGCATCTAATCCGCTTCACAGACTACCTCACTCCATCCGCTCCGCTAATTCCGGGAGGGATACGGGTCAGGTCTTGAACCGTGAGTTTACCGCTTAAGTCCTTGCCAATAGCCCATTTAAAGTCAGCTTAAAATTATAGAACGCTCCCCGAATTTAAGCACCACTAAACCCTTCCTCCCTTCGCCGTCAATAGCTCATAAACAGCCAATCCGCAAAGACAGAACTGCAAACACCCGAAGCCAATGTCTTTGCAATTAAAAAGGTATTTTGCTATACTCCCTTAAACAGCATAATAGGAGGATAAAAATGGCTAAGGCCGCAGTTGCAGAAAAAACAGTAGTAGTTCCCAAAGAGGAATACGGATTTTTGAAAGAGTTGTATAAGACCGTGAAGCGCCAACAGTTCTTATTCAGGCTTGAAGAGTCCGAAAAGAATTTGAAGGCAGGGAAGGTTAAAAAGGTTTCGGTAGACAAGTTTATAGAGAGCATCTAAGCCGCATGAAACCTAAATATATCAAATTTGATGCTCCATTCGAAAAGAGGTTTAAGAAGTATACAAGCCAGTTGCCAGAAGTTGAGCGGCAGCGGCTAAGAAAGAGGATGGAGAGTTTCAAGGAAGATGTGTTTGACAAGAGGTTGAAGACCCATAAGCTTAAAGGTGAACTCAGCGAACATTATGCCTTCTCGGTCAGCTATTCGGACAGGATAGTTTTTAAGATTCTCGACGACGAAGGGGTATACTTCATCGAGATAGGCAGCCATGATGTTTGCTACTGATTTTCACTGTGTTAAAAGTGGGCTAAAATTGATCTAAAAGGGCATGAAAATATCGAAATGGATAGGATCATTGTATCGGCTGCAAATCCTTGATTATCAAGTATTGTCGGGAAACTATACTGTATTTAAAGACCCTGCAATAGCGCCAATAAAATCCCTCGGTACTATGTGCTGTGCCGGTTCGATTCCGGCCCCGACACCATTTAAAATCAGTTGTCAATCAATACCCTTGATGAAGACCAGATAATAATATAGGAAGGGGGCTGCAAAGAGGACGCTGTCGAACCTGTCGAGGATCCCGCCATGACCGGGTATTATGTTCCCGGAGTCTTTCACTCCAGCAGCCCTTTTGAACATCGACTCACAGAGATCTCCCAACTGTCCCATCACTGCAATGCCTATTGATAAAACAGCTACGTCCACCACGCTCAGTTGGTTCATATAGAAGACCTTGGCTGCCGTTACAACTATAAAGCATCCGAGTGTTCCCCCTATTGCGCCTTCGATGGTCTTGTTCGGGCTTATCTCCGGATAGAGTTTGTGTTTGCCTATGGAAAGCCCGGTATAGAAGGCGGCTATATCTCCCATCCATATGCTGAAGAACAAAAGGAGGGTCCACTCCCTCCCTTCCAGAGTTGAACGTATGAGAGAGAGGTGTCCAAGGAGAAGGCTAACATAGAGCGGGCCCAGGAATGTGTATCCTATCTCCTGAAATACTGTGCCAAGATCGCCGGCCTTTGAAAGCCTGACAAGGCAGACGGAGATGAAACCCAGGGCCAGCATGGCTATTATTACCTGGCTGCTTCCAACATGGAAGCTACCAGCCAGCAGGACGCCCCAGAGTATCCCTATATTCCTCAGCCTCCTATCAACGCTCTTTCCGATCAGATTGAAGTATTCCCATAGCCCCAGGGAGGCCAGGACAACGACTAACATGGAGTAGTGAACATAGGACCCCTTAATGATCAAAAGGAGAAATAGAGGTGTTAAGACAAGTGCGGCAATGATCCTTTTTAGATGCAAACCTATCTCCTTTTAGCTATCTGAGTGCCTGTCAGCCCGAATCTCCTCTCCCTCTTCTGGAAGTCAAGGAGAGCAGTTATGAGGTCCTCGTTACTGAAATCAGGCCATAACGTATCTGTGACGTATATCTCGGCATAGGCAATCTGCCACAGAAGGAAATTACTGACCCTCATCTCTCCGCTGGTCCTGATAAGGAAGTCAGGGTCCGGCATCCCAGCTGTATACAGATAACTGGAGAATATCTCTTCTGTAATATCTTCTGCGTCAACCTTCCCTTTGTCAAGGTCTCCCGCAAGCCTGCGAACGGCATCTATTATCTCTGTCCTTCCACCGTAACTCAGGGCAAGGTTCAACGTCATCCCTTTATTGTTTTCCGTCTTTTTTATGCAGCGCTGCAGGGTCTTCTGTGCAGATGAAGGGAGCAGGTCAAGCCTCCCTATTGCGCTAAGCCTTATCGAGTTTTCCATCATCTCAGGAAGTTCTTTAAGCAGGTACTTGTTGAGTATCCTCATGAGGGCGGAGACTTCTATGGAAGGCCTGTTCCAGTTTTCATTGGAAAAGGCGTAAAGAGTGAGATATTTAATCCCCAACTCCCTGGAAAGCCGAACTACGCGCCTTACAGCATCTATACCTTTTTCATGCCCTACGACCCTGTTCAGAAGCCGCTTTTGGGCCCACCTGCCGTTACCGTCCATGATGATGGCAAGGTGTGTTGGGAGTTTGTCTTTATTGAGTTTTTCCATGCCGCGTAAAGTTAACACAAAGAGGGGGGATTTACAAGTGTGGTGTGGATAAGAGAGGGGAGGCAGCAGGTCAAACCTCCATTATCTCCTTTTCTTTATGTGTAAGTATGTCATCAACCTTAGCTATATAAGAATCAGTGATTTTTTGGACCTCTTCCTGTCCCTTTTTGAAGTCATCCTCGGAGATCTCCTTTTCCTTCTCCAACTCTTTAATAAAATCGTTTCCGTCCCTTCTTATGTTCCTTATAGCCACCTTAGCCTCCTCGGCCACCCTCTTGGCTACTTTCACGAGCTCTTTTCTCCTCTCTTCTGTGAGAGGCGGAAACGCCAGGCGGATCAACTTCCCATCATTGGTTGGCATGAGCCCAAGGTCGGACTTCATGATCGCCTTTTCTATATCAGGGAGTATCTTTGACTCCCAAGGCTGTATCACTATAAGCCTGCTTTCCGGGACAGCGAGCGATGCAACCTGGCTCAAAGGAGTAGGGACGCCATAATAGTCTACTGTGATTGTGTCCAGTACGGAAAGTGAGGCCCTTCCTGCCCTTAATGTCCCGAATTCTCTTTTCAGGGCAGTTATTGCGCCTTCCATCTTGCCTTTTAGATCTTTGTATGCGTCGTTAAGCATTTTTCTTTGCTCTCCGAACTATTGTCCCTATTTTTTCGCCAAATACGACCTTTTCTATATTACCCTTTGTATTCAGATTGAATACGATTATTGGAAGGTTGTTGTCCATGCAGAGTGATATTGCGGTGGAGTCCATAACCTTGAGGTCGTTTCTCAGGACATCCATATATGTGAGCTCCAGGAACTTCTTGGCTCCCTTTACCTTTTCCGGGTCTGCGTCGTATATCCCGTCCACCTTGGTTGCCTTGAGAATGACCTCTGCGTGGATCTCTATGGCCCTGAGTGATGCTGCTGTGTCTGTTGTAAAGTAAGGGTTTCCTGTCCCTGCAGCAAATATTACAACCCTCTTCTTCTCAAGGTGCCTGTTGGCCCTTCTCCTTATAAAGGGTTCTGCCACCTGCTGCATCCCTATGGCGGACTGAACCCTCGTAAACACACCTTTCTTTTCGAGGGCATCCTGAAGGGCAAGCGCATTAATCACTGTTGCGAGCATCCCCATATAATCTGCAGATGCCCTGTCCATGCCACTGGCAGAGGCGGCAACTCCACGGAATATATTCCCCCCGCCGACAACTATGGCAACCTCCACACCCAGCTCTACAAGATCTTTGACCTCAACAGCAATCTCGGAGAGGACAGCCGGGTCTAAGCCGTACTCCTTTTCTCCGGCCAACGCCTCGCCGCTAAGTTTGAGGAGTATCCTTTTGTATCTTGGTTTTTTCTGTTGAGGCATGTTAAAACCTCGTTAACCGTGAACAGTAAACCGTGATCTGGAAATAAACATCGATTTACAGCTTACGACTTACGGTTCACAGTTTACGGAAATTTATTTTATTGCTGCCGCGACCTCTGCTGCAAAATCGGCTGATTTTTTTTCCAGGCCTTCACCCATTTGATATCTGGTAAACCGCCTTATGCTTATCTTCTCGCCGATCTTGGCTACAGTCTGGTTGAGGTAATCGTTTATGGTTATATCCGGATTTTTAACAAAGGGCTGCTCCAGAAGGCAGCTTTCGGCATAAAACTTCTCCATCCTGCCTTCGACTATCTTTTCTATGACCTTTTCAGGCTTCCCTGATTCCAGCGCCTGTGCTTTGACTACCGCTCTTTCCCTTTCCAGGCTCTCCTTAGGGAGTTCTCTTCTTTCAACGCAGACAGGGTTCACTGCTGCTATATGCATGCCTACATCTTTCACGAAGTTAAGGAAGTCCTCATTTTTAGCCACAAAGTCGGTTTCGCAGTTGACCTCGATCAAAACCCCGATCTTCCCGCCTCCGTGGATGTATGAGCCAACAACACCTTCAGATGCGATCCTTCCGGACTTTTTTGCCGCTGCCGACAACCCTTTCTGTCTCAGAAAATCAACGGCCTTCTCGATATCTCCATTAGTTTCTTCCAGTGCCTTCTTGCAGTCAACAAATCCAGCCCCGGTCTTTTCCCTGAGCTCTTTAACGCTTGCTGCTGAAACCTCCATTACAAAACCTCCATCCTAATAAAAATATCTTTTCTGAGAACTATTCCTTTTCGCTGGACAGTTGCCGGAAAGCTGGCCCCTGACCACTGACTTCTGACCACTTTTTTTAAAGAGCGGCTGCAGCTGCCTGTTCCGACTCGGGGGCAGTAACCACCGGCGCAGGTACATTTTGAGCGACCTCAGCTGCTACAGTTTCCTCAGCTGCCTGCTTACCTTCTATAACGGCGTCTGCTATCTTCTGTGCAAAAAGCCTTATTGCCCTGATTGCATCGTCATTCCCAGGTATTATATAGTCCATGCCTGTGGGGTTGCAGTTGGTATCAACTACGGCTACAATAGGAATTCCTAATTTTTTTGCCTCGGTTATGGCGATCTCTTCCTTCTTTGAATCTATGATGAATATGGCGCCTGGAAGCTTATCCATATCCTTTATCCCGCCTATCGTCTTTTCAAGCTTCTCCCTTTCCTTTTCAAGGAGGGAGACCTCCTTCTTCGTCAGGGCCTCGAACGTCCCATCAATCTTCATCTGTTCTATCTTTTTGAGCCTTGCAATGCTCTGCTTGACTGTTTTGAAGTTTGTAAGTGTCCCGCCAAGCCATCTCTGGTTTATATAGAACATTCCGCATCTCTTGGCCTCTTCGATAATGGCGTCCTGGGCCTGTTTCTTTGTCCCGACAAATAGGATGCTCCTTCCCTTTGTCGAGTTGTCCTTCACAAACTTGCAGGCCTCTTTAAACAGATGCACTGTCTTTTGCAGGTCTATGATGTGAATACCGTTTCTTGCCCCGAAGATAAAAGGCTTCATCTTTGGGTCCCATCTCTTTGTCTGATGTCCGAAGTGGACACCGGCTTCCAGCAACTGCTTCATTGTGATAACTGACATACTTCCTCCTTTTGGTTTTTATCCTCCGCCCACCCTTTATACTGCCCAATCCGCCAATGTCGGACACCGGGGCAGCAGTAGATGGTAAGGCGTGTGAATTTGAATCGGTAATATTTACCACACAGATGTTTTTTTTGCAAGCTATTTTTGAACTGGATTCCCTATTTACAGGTAAGCCGTCGTTCAAAATTAAAATGGACATCAGAATGGCGGGAACGGCATAAGGGGCCGTAAAGGCTTAACCAGAGAAGAGCTGGTTATTCCGTAACGGCCCCTAAAATTGAGTGACATCAAACCCTGGCTCTGCTATACTCCTTTCCCATGATTTACATTGAATGGCTTGATATTAAGCTCTTTTATCTCATTAACAACGGGATGCAGAACCGGCTCTTTGACATCCTTATGCCCTGGCTCACGGAATTTACTAACTGGTGGCCTCTGATCATGCCTACTGTAGTTGGGTTGCTCATATGGGGAGGGAAGAAGGGAAGGGTGGCAGTTATAGTTATTGTCGTCGCTGCCGGCCTGAGCGATTATACGTCAAGCGGGATTCTAAAACATATGATAGGCCGCATAAAGCCCTGCAACTACCTTGAGGGTGTAAACCTCCTTGTTTATTGCGGGAAATACTCCTTTCCGTCATCCCATGCAGCTAACATGTTTGCCGTGGCAGTTACAGGAAGTTACTACTACAGGAAGGCCATTATACCTCTCTTTATCCTGGCCTTAATTATCGGGTACTCAAGGGTCTATGTGGGGGTACATTTTCCTATTGATGTCCTGGGTGGATTTGTCTGGGGAGGGCTGATTGCCGCAGCCGTCATCTGGGTGGAAAAGAGGATATCAGGTAAAAAGAAAAAGGGTGAATGATGAATGATTTATCTCAAAACTCAAAACCTGGGACTAAAAACTTTCTGATCGTAGCCGGAGAGGCCTCCGGTGACCTCCACGGT
Organism: Desulfuromonadales bacterium; assembly: GCA_919902985.1. Lineage (GTDB taxonomy): Bacteria > Desulfobacterota > JAENJC01 > JAENJC01 > JAENJC01 > JAENJC01. Next base: position 6,902 of record CAKKSC010000045.1, read on the forward strand.
GCGAACCTTGTCCGTGAACTCCTTGCGCTTGAACCAAATATCAGGTTTTCCGGCATGGGTGGGGACATGATGAAAGATGCCGGAGTCGATGTCCTGCATCATGTCAGAGAGATGGCCATAGTCGGTATCTTTGAGGTTATAAACAAGCTCCCGCTTATAAGGAAGGCAATGAAGGACATGGAAAACCTTATGGATATCATAAAGCCTGAGGTTGTTGTCCTCATAGACTATCCAGGTTTTAACCTGAGGCTAGCCAAAAAAGCTAAGGCGCGGGGTATAAAGGTTGTATACTACGTCTCCCCCCAGGTCTGGGCCTGGCATAAGAGCAGGGTAAAGACCATTGCAAGGGTCGTGGACAAGATGATGGTCGTTTTCCCCTTTGAGGTACGGATATACGAGAAAGTTGGGGTTGATGTGGAGTTTGTAGGGCATCCCCTTATGGATTCGGTCCCTGCCGGGTTTGACAGGGATGAGATCAGAGGGAGCCTCGGTTTCGGAAGGGCCGATACTGTGATAGGCCTTCTTCCAGGGAGCAGAAAGAGGGAGGTCGAATCCCTCCTCCCTGAGATGCTTGAGGCGGCAAGGCTTATCTCAAAAAAGATAAATGGGGCGAAGTTTGCAATCCCTGTAGCCAATACACTGGATGTTGAGTATATAAAAGGTTTTACTGACGGAGTTGATCTCGACCTGAGCGTCTTTAAGGGGAATACATATGATGTCATGGCAGCTGCTGACCTGATATTGATAGCATCAGGCACTGCTACCCTGGAGGCGGCAATTGTTGGAACACCAATGGTTATGACTTACAGAATGGCGCCCCTTACATACTTTATCGGAAGGAGGCTTGTGAATCTGGAGTTTGGCAGTCTTCCAAATATAATAGCAGGGAAGGGGATTATCCCTGAGCTTGTCCAGGGAGATGCCACAGGAGAGAGGATGGCTGAGGAGTGTTTAAATATCCTTGAGGACAAGAAACGCAGTGAAGAGATGAAAAAAGATTTGCGGAAGGTCAGGGATACCCTGGGTGGCCCGGGAGCATCGAAGAGGGCCGCTGAGATAGTTTATAAAACATTGCAAATTGCAAATTGAAAAAGTTTATCAAACGTAATTTTGCACTTTGCAATATAATACACTATGTCTCAAAAATTAAAACTCAAAGACCGAGTTATTTTAGCTGTAGCCCCTCCCATTGCCGGGCTGGTTATAAGGGTACTTGCAGCCACCATGAAGCTGGAGTTCCTCCACGAGGAGAGGGTAAGGCCTTTCTGGGAAAAGGATGAGAGGTTTATTGCGGCCTTCTGGCACAACAGGCTTTTGTTAATGGGGTATTCCTATCATGGCAAAGGGATAAAGATACTTATAAGCCAGCATAAAGATGGCGAGCTCATAGCCAGGGTATTGAAGAAGCTGGGTTTCGCCTCCATTAGAGGTTCCAGCACAAGGGGAGGCGCTGCCGCCATGAGGGAGATGGTAAGGGCGTCGAGGGAGTACGATATAGGCATTACACCTGACGGCCCACGCGGGCCTAAGTATGTGGTTCAGGAAGGGGTGATAGCCCTTGCAAGGCTTACAGGTGTGCCGATATTGCCTTTAACGTTCGGTTCTTCAAAGAAAAAGGTCTTTGCAAGCTGGGACGCCTTTAATCTGCCTTACCCCTTCAGCAGAGGCGTTTTTGTCTGGGGTGAGCCGATATATGTCAGGAAAGAAGACGATATGGAGGAGAAGAGGAAGGAGCTTGAACTGAAGCTGAGGGAGATGACGGATTTTGTAGATGAGTATGTGCAAAGGTAAACCCCCTTCTTCATTTTTGACAGACAACCGGATTTTTGGTATTGTAATACAAATTAATACAAGGAGGCGTGTATGCCGTCGCAACAAAGGGCTGTCATGACGATATCTCTTCCATCTCCAACCGCAAAGGAATACAGGAAAATTGCCAAGGAAAAAGGAGAGTCAATCAGTCAGTTGTTCAGGGAGATGTTTAATCTTTATAAAGAGCAGAAACTTAAAGAAGAGTTCAAAGAACTTCAGGAGTATGGGTCACAAAGGGCCAAGAGGCTTAATCTTACGGAAAAAGAGATTGAAAAGCTTGTCTTTGAGGGCAGATAGTGCTCCGGGTGGTATTCGACACAAACGTCTACATATCGGCTCTGATTACTCCAGGCGGGACGGCGGAAAAGGCATACCTGTCAACCATTAATGGAAATATCACGCTCTTCACCTCCATCGCAATCCTGACAGAAACAGCAGTAAAACTGAGGGAAAAGTTCCTTTGGGAAGACGACAGGATAACCACATTCCTCCAGCACGTAAGCCATGTGGCCCAAGTCATAAAGCCGACTATTAAGTTGAAAGTGTTAAAAGATGACCCTGATAACAGAATCCTTGAGTGTGCTAAAGAGGCAAAAGCTGACTTGGTGGTGACCGGAGACAGGCATCTCCTCCAGCTAAAGGAGTTTGATACCGTAAAGATAGTTACTCTAAGGGAATTTCTGGATATTCTGAATAATGCCGGGGCGTAGGAAAAACCATGAAGAACGAAGCAAAAAAAAGAATAGAAGAGCTGACAGACCGCTTCCGGCGCAATGTTGATGTCTACAAGAACGGCGCCTACAACGAGACCCAGGTCAGACGGGAATTCATAGACCCCTTCTTTGAGGCCCTGGGATGGGATGTTGCCAACAGGGCCGGATATGCAGAGCAGTATAAGGACGTGGTACACGAGGACTCCATAAAGGTTGGCGTCTCCCTCAAGGCCCCTGATTACTCTTTCCGCATAGGTGGTCAGCGAAAGTTCTTCCTTGAGGCAAAGAAGCCCTTTGTAAAGATCAAGGAAGACGTAGGCCCCGCCTACCAGCTAAGACGTTACGCATGGAGCGCCAAGCTCCCTCTCTCAATAGTCACAGATTTTGAAGAGCTTGCCGTATACGACTGCCGCGTAAAACCAGACCCCACCGACAAGGTATCCCAGGGCCGCACTGCCTACTACACCTACGACCAATACATTGATAAATTTGATGAGATATACGACACCTTCTCCAAGGAAGCGGTGCTAAAGGGGAGCTTTGACCGCTACATAGAGTCAACAAAGATAAAGAAGGGGACTGGAGAGGTAGACCGGGAGTTTTTAAAAGAGATAGAGAAGTGGCGGGATGCCCTCGCAAGGAACCTGGCCTTGAGAAACCCTGAACTTGACATATACGAGCTTAACTTCGCGGTACAGCACACCATAGACAGGATCATATTCCTTCGTATTTGCGAGGACAGAGGAATAGAGGGGTACGGACGGTTACAGGGGCTCATTAACGGCGCAAACGGATATGAAAGGCTTTTACATCTATTCACCCAGGCGGACAAGAAATATAACAGCGGCCTCTTTGATTTCAAGGCGGACAAACTAAGCCACAACCTAAAGATAGACGACAAGGTTCTTAAAGAGATCATAGAAAACCTATATTATCCAAAGTCCCCTTACGAATTCTCCGTCCTCGGAGCGGACATCCTTGGAAACGTATATGAGCAGTTCCTTGGAAAGGTCATAAGGCTCACCACTGGACATCAGGCGAAGGTGGAGGAGAAGCCGGAAGTTAAAAAGGCAGGAGGCGTATATTACACCCCGCAGTATATCGTTGAGTATATCGTGAAGAATACGGTGGGGAGATTATTGTGCGAAAATCCCCCCACGCCCCCCTTTGCTAAAGGGGGGAAAGAAGAAATTCCCCCTTTGAAAAAGGGGGATCAAGGGGGATTTAAAAAGATCACCCCCAAAGATGTCTCAACCATCCGCATTCTCGACCCAGCCTGCGGCTCAGGTTCCTTCCTCATAGGCGCATATCAGTATCTTTTAGACTGGCATTTAAAGTGGTATAGGGATAACGACCCTGAGAAGCACGCCAAGGGGAAAACCCCGGCCATTTACATGGGTGCAGGAAAGGAATGGAGGCTGACAACACAGAAAAAGAAGGAGATCCTCCTGAACAACATCTTCGGCGTTGATATAGACAGGCAGGCCGTGGAGGTGACAAAGCTGTCGCTGTTGTTGAAGCTCCTTGAAAATGAGAACGAAGAGACAGTCGGAAAGACAATGGCCCTCTTCCAGGAAAGGGTCCTGCCAAGCCTTGAGAACAACATCAAATGCGGAAATTCGTTGATAGGGCCGGATTTTTATAATCAGATGGAAATGGGGTTGGCCGACGACGACATCCGCAGGATAAACGTCTTTGATTGGGAAAAGGAATTCCCGGAAATAATGAAATCCGGCGGGTTTGACGCGGTAATCGGCAATCCGCCGTATGTGCGCCAGGAGATGCTTGGAGAGTTTAAACCCTATTTCCAAAGTCATTACAAGACATATCACGGCGTGGCGGACCTTTATGTATATTTCATTGAAAAGGCGGTATCTCTTCTCAAAGATGGGGGACATTTCAGCTACATAGTTGCCAACAAATGGATGAGGGCCAATTATGGCGAGCCTTTAAGAAGATGGATGAAGGGGCAGGGTATTGAAGAAATCGTGGATTTCGGCGACCTGCCCGTGTTTCAGACGGCGACGACGTATCCATGCATATTGCGCATTTCCAAACCCGTAGGGGCGGCCCTGCGTGGCCGCCCTGATTTTAAAGAAGGGCAACCACATAGGGTTGCCCCTACAATGCATGTTACCAGGATCAAAACTCTTGATTTCCCGAACCTCCATGAATACATAAACGAGCACCATTACGAAGTAAGCCGCACCGCCCTTGACGACAGCGGTTGGTCTCTGTCCGGCGGAGAAGAAGAGGCGATCCTTGCAAAAATTAAAGCGGCAGGCGTGCCGCTTGGCGAGTATGTAAAAGGGCAGATTTATAGAGGTGTTCTGACGGGCTTGAACGAGGCGTTTGTCATTGACGCAGAGACAAGGAACAGGCTTATTGCGGAAGACCCGAAGAGCGGGGAGTTGATAAAGCCGTTTCTTGTGGGTAGGGATGTAAAAAGATATTGTATAAACGATGAAGGGCGCTACCTGATATTGATTCCAAAAGGATGGACAAGACAAAAATCAGGGAATGTTTCGGATGCATGGAAATGGTTCAAACAGACCTATCCGGCTATTGCCGATCACCTGTCAGCATTCAAGGAAAAGGCTGAAAAGCGGTATGACAAGGGTGAATACTGGTGGGAGTTAAGGGCATGCGATTATTATGGGGAGTTTGAAAGGCCAAAGATTATAATTCCTGCTATCGTTAGTAAGGCCTCTTACGCTTTCGATGACAAAGGATTTTATTCAAATGACAAGACTTCAATCATCTCTACAGACGATAAATACCTCTTGGGGCTATTGAATTCAAAGGTTCTTGAGTTCTTCATGCACAGCATATCTTCAACAAAGCAAGGCGGATATTACGAATACAAGCCGATGTATGTTTCTCAATTGCCGATTGTTCCTGTTGTAGGGGCGGGTTTCAAACCCGCCCCTACAGTTGCCAATAAAAACCTGCACGACAAGATGGTCTCCCTCGTTGACCGGATGCTTGACCTGAACAAAAAACTCCAAACCGCCAGGATCGCCCACGACCGGGAACTCGTCGAACGCCAGCTAAAGATCACCGACGATCAGGTAGACAGGCTTGTTTATGAGCTTTACGGGTTGACGGAAGAGGAGAGAAAGATAATTGAAAAAGCATAAATTAGCTGCTTTATAAGAAAGGCAACCATTTTATAATGAGCCGCAAACGCATAAAACTAAAACCACGCACAACCTATGTTACTCTTGATATGGGCAAATCAATAACGGCAAATGGTTTGTCATTTAATCCTGAAACAGGTAAGTGTGCCTTGTTACATAATGGTGAAAAACTAAAACCACAAAAGGCTTATGTCGATACTGGCTACAACAGAAAAAAAGGTGATAAATGTTTAAACAAGGCACAACTTTCTCCAGATACACTGTATGCAAATCCAAATAGAGTTTTAGAGCAGTTTGAGTTCATTTATGCTGTTGATACAAACTGTCGGACAATAAATATGTCAACGATATCTGTGACCGCTGTTGTAGGCGGTGCCAACTTTAAACCAAGCATACCGGGGCACACCGCCATTAGGTATCGACCTCTTAAATGCATAGAGTTACTTAACCCGGAAGGTAAATTCGAGAATCTCGCTTGGAAGATAGTTATTGATATGATACGTGCCGCGCCACATTATAAAGAACAATCTAAGATAGCTTTAATCGTTGATTCGGACTTAGGAAATATTGAATTATATAATTCATTTTCAAGGCCCATATATGACGAATTTCATCTTCCAAATAATTTTCAGCTTGTTTACTCAAGTTCTGATTCAGGCAAAGAGAATATCGCAAATCAGATGATTTCTTTGGCTGACAAATCAGCAAACACCATATTTGATATCTTAATTTCAGGGCAGCAAATTCATGAGTACGAGGCGATAGAAAATCAGCCTTATTCTCATATCAGAATGTGGGAACCAGGGCGACCCGACGGATCGCCCCTACAAGTCCAAAGGCAAAACGATTGCGATAAAATGGAATAGAGTGGAAAGGCATGAAAAACAGAACCATAAACGTTAAGGGAAGCGAGATAGCCGTCTATCGGCGGAATCAGGAAGACTACATATCTCTGACCGATATGGTGCGAAGCTTTGAGGATGGTTCATCACTCATTGAAAAATGGCTTAGAAATAAGAATACCATCGAATTCATAGGCATCTGGGAGCAATTGCATAATCCTGTTTTTAATTCCCCCGAATTCGAGGGAATTAAAAATGAAGCCGGTCTTAACCGTTTTACGCTCTCAATTAAGAGGTGGATTGAAAAGACGAATGCTGTGGGCATAGTCGCCAAGACCGGCCGTTATGGAGGAACATTCGCCCACAAAGATATCGCCTTCGAGTTTGGCTCCTGGCTTAGCCCTGAGTTCAAGCTCTATCTCATTGTTGAGTTCCAACGACTTAAGGAAGAAGAAACTCGGTCTCTCTCACTCGAATGGAACCTCCAGCGAACCCTTGCCAAAGTGAATTACAAGATTCATACAGATGCGGTCAAAGAAAAACTGATTCCGCCGAAGATTACCAGGGACCGTATAAACGCCATTTATGCCAATGAAGCAGACCTTCTGAATGTTGCCTTGTTTGGCATGACGGCGCGTGAATGGCGCGAAGCGAATCAGGACAAAGAAGGCAATATCCGGGACTACGCAACATTGGAGCAACTCGTTGTTCTCTCAAATCTGGAGAGCATCAACGCAGTCCTGATTCACCAGGGGCTTCTCCAGTCTAAAAGATTGAAGCAATTGAACGAAGTTGCTATTACCCAAATGAAATCCCTTGCCGGTATAGCGGGGCTTAAAAAACTTAAAGGGGAAATATAAGCAGGCGGGCGGTTCGCGCTGGTTTAGAGAGGGATTATAAACCTATGGGGGAAATTATTGAGGAGATTATTCGGAAGACTATTTCTGAACCTTAGATTTGACAAGCTCTATATGAGCCGCGGATTCAGTCAGTGTCTTGACAATCGTTTCAGTTTTTTTACCCGTTTCAATTGCGGTAGAACTGGCTACGTTTGTAACTAAAGAACGCCAATATTTCTCCGGCGTTTTAAGATAAGGATTTGTTTCGATGAGAGGTTTTCTTTGCATGAAATAATTATACACTAAGAACGTAAGCAATTCATCAATAAATTTGCGGCCAGATAGACAGGATGGTTTAAAGCGGATGGAAAAAATAGTCTCAGTTAAAAACCTGAAGAAGGCCTTCAACGGCTTTATGGCGGTTGACGACGTATCCTTTGAGATCGGCAAAGGTGAAATACTTGGGCTCCTTGGCCCGAACGGCGCAGGGAAGACCACGATCATCCATATCCTTCTCGGCCTGACTATTCCTACATCAGGGGAGATCAAGATATTCGATATGGAGCTGTGCAAAAAGAGGAGGGAGATATTGAACTACATCAATTTTTCCTCTTCTTATGTCTCTCTCCCCCTGTCTCTTACCGTCAGGGAGAACCTCAGGATATTTGCCATGCTGTACGGCATCAAGAACAGCAAAGATAGGATAGATGGGCTTCTTAACGACTTTGAGATTACCGACCTTGGGGACAAGCTGGTAAGGAAGCTCTCGTCAGGGCAGGTGACAAGGGTATGTCTCGCCAAGGCCCTATTGAACGAACCGAAGCTCCTCCTCCTTGACGAACCGACAGCATCACTCGACCCTGATATAGCCGACAAGACCAGGAGGCTTTTAAAGAGGTTCAGGGACGAGAGGGGTCTTACGATCCTTTATACGTCGCACAACATGAAGGAGATGGAGGAGATGTCCGACAGGATAGTATTTCTTGATAAGGGAAAGGTCATAGCCGCCGGAACCCCGGACGATGTGGTGAAGGAGTTTAAGAAGGAAAACCTCGAAGAGGTGTTTATAGGGGTTGCGAGGGGCGAAGGATGAAGAAGGGGAGTGTCCACGTATTTTGGAGCTAACGATGAGTGTACATAGAATTCAGGCAATATTTCTCAGACAGCTCTTTCTTTATAAGAGGAGCATCCCAAGGCTCATGGGGGTGCTGTACTGGCCTGTGCTTGATCTTGTCTTATGGGGTTTCATAACCATATACCTCAATCAGTACCGTGGGACCCTGCCTGCCTTTGTAAGTTTCTTTCTGGGGGCCCTGATACTCTGGGACCTTCTTTTCAGGGCACAGCAGGGGATATCCATATCGTTTCTGGAGGACATCTGGTCCAGGAACCTCCTCAATCTCTTTGTCTCTCCCATCAGTGTCAGCGAATACGTTATCTCCCTGATGTTCGTGAGCCTTATAAAGATTATCCTTACCGCATCTGTCAGCATATTCCTTGCATGGCTTTTTTATTCCTTTAACATCTTTATTATAGGGGTTTCACTTTTGCCACTTGTCCTGAACCTCCTGCTCCTTGGATGGGCCATAGGGATATTCACCACTGCTTTGATCCTGCGCTTCGGCAGTCAGGCTGAGGTCCTGGCATGGGGAGTAGCATTCCTGTTCCAGCCTGTTTCAGCCGTATTCTATCCTGTATCGGTTCTGCCATACCCAATTCAGGTATTAGCTATGTGGGTTCCCTCCTCCCATGTATTTGAGGGGATGAGGACTGTTGTTTCCGGCGGGGGATTCCCGGTAAAGGAGCTTACCTGGGCACTCTCCTTAAATCTTTTCTATCTTTTGTTCGCCACTCTCTTCTTCTTCAGGATGTTCAAGGCGGTGAGGGTCAAGGGGCTGCTTGGAAAGATAGGGGAATAAATGATCTTCTTTCTGTATAACCTCATCCTTATGCTGTCTCTTCTCTTATTGTCGCCGATCATAGTGTTAAGGCTGATCTTCGATAAACGGTACAGAACCGGCCTATCCGAACGGTTGGGGAATATCCCGGATAAAGTTGTAGTTGATCTGAAAAATCCCCCCTCCCCCCCTTTTGCCAAAAGGGGAGATTCAGGCCAGAGGCCTATCTGGTTCCATGCGGCATCAGTCGGGGAGGTCATCTCCTCCCAGAAGCTCCTTGAAGGGATAAGGGAAAGGTTCCCAGACATGAAGCTCCTTGTCTCAACATTCACCCCAACAGGGAACAAGGCCGCCAGAGAGAAGCTCAAGGCCGATGGCGTGATATTCCTCCCCCTCGATTTTCCATGGGCTGTCAATAGGGCTGTGAAAAAGGTTAATCCTTCAGTCCTCATTCTGATGGAGACGGAACTCTGGCCTAACCTTATAAGAAGGGCTGGGAGTATGAATATCTCTGTGGTAGTAGTGAACGGGAGGATATCAGACAGGTCTTACGGAAAGTACTGGTTTATAAGCCCTCTGTTGAAAAAGGTGTTTGAGAGTATAACCCTTTTCCTGATGCAGTCCGAGGGCGATGCAGGAAGGGTTATTGCTCTTGGCGCAGAGCCGTCAAGGGTCACTGTTACAGGCAATATAAAGTTTGACCTGAAATCCTCAGACAAGGGAATAGGGTTCATGGAGAACTGGGGCGGCCCTGTTCTGCTCGCCGGCAGCACCCGTACCGGTGAGGAATCTCCTGTACTGGATGTGTACAAACGACTCAGGGAGAGATACCCGGGCCTCAAGCTGGTCCTCGCCCCCAGGCACCTTGACAGGCTCAGAGATGTTGAGGGGATATTGAAGGAAAAGGGCATTCAGTTTGTTAGACGTTCAGAGGTTTCTGAAAAGGTCGAGTCGCCCATCCTCTTGCTTGATACCCTTGGTGAACTCGCATCATTTTATAAATATGGGACAATTGTGTTTATAGGTGGCAGTCTCATTCCTGTCGGCGGCCATAATCCTATTGAAGCTGCCTTATACGGGAGACCGGTACTTTTCGGCCCTCACATGGAAAATTTCAGGGACTCAGCCAGGATACTGGAAGAAAGTGGGGGAGGGGCCAGGGTTAATGATACCGAAGAGCTTATGAGCTGGTTCGACAGGCTTCTGTCGGACAGCGGTTTGAGGCAAACGATGGGGAATAACGCAAGACAGGCTATTTTAAAGAACCAGGGGGCTACAGAAAGGATCCTGGAGGCGTTAGCCGGGGTAGTTTCATGATCCCTCTTTATCCAAATTTATCCGATATCTCCATGGATTTTCGTCCCACTCTACACCCCCTTTTTAAAGGCCTGAAAGAAGGGATATCTGAATTTACCTTTGCCAATATCTATCTCTTCAGGGAGAACCACAACTATCAGATATCTAGATTGGGAGAAGACCTGTTTCTTATAACCGGAATAGATCAGGGAAGCCCTTTTTTTATGCTTCCATTCGGGTTCCCGAAAAATGGACTCATGGATGAGCTATTTCTGAAGTTTATATCGATGAAGTGCGTATCTGAGAGTCAGGTTCCTGAGCTTACCGGCATGGGACATATAGTTACAGAAGACCGTGACAACTTCGACTACCTTTACCTGCGAGAGGATCTGGTCAGTCTGCCAGGGGCCAAGCTCCATAAGAAGAGGACCCTGATAAATGCCTTTGTTGACAATTACTCCTATGAAGGCACGCCGCTAACTGAGGAGCGTAAAGAGGATGCCCTGAATATTCTGGAGAAGTGGAGAGAAGAAAGGGGTTTGGGTGACTATTCCGCTGCAAGGGAGGCATTGGAAAAGGCAGATGAACTCCAGTTGTGCGGGGGGATATATTACGTAAACGGACAGCCTGCTGCGTATACCCTGGGAGAAGAGATTACCGGTGGAGAGGCCTTTGTAATCCATTTTGAAAAGGCGATTGGTAAGTACAAGGGGCTGTACCAGTTTGTAAACCAGTCATTTGCTACGATCCTTCCTATGAAATACAGGACGATAAACAGGGAACAGGACCTGGGAGACGAAGGCCTGAAGCAGGCAAAGATGACGTACAGGCCGGTAGGGTTTGTTAAGAAATACAGGGCAAGAAAGGGGTAATACAGGGGAAATGAGGCCTGAAAGTAATTGACTTTAGCTTCTAAACCCATTAAAATTCAGACTTTATCGGAGGTATAGGGGTTGGAGCAGGAGAGATATCTGTTTGTTGAGACACATGGCTGTCAGATGAACGACAGCGACTCCGGGAAGATAACCAGCCTTATGTCCGCTTGCAATTACAGGACTACAAGCGATATCGGGAAGGCTGATATTGTAATCCTCAATACGTGCAGCGTAAGGGACAAAGCTGAACATAAGGTCTACAGTTACCTTGGGACTTTAAAGTCTTACAAAGAGAGGAACCCGAATCTCATTATAGGGGTCGGCGGGTGCGTTGCCCAGCAGGAGGGAGAACGCCTCCTTAAGCGCGTCCCGCATCTCGACATCGTATTTGGGACCCACAATATACACAAACTCCCGGAGCTCGTCAGCCAGGTGAGGAGGAATAAGGAGAGGGTTGCGGAGACCCGTTTTTATGAGAATGGCCTTGATATCTTTCCTGCCCCAGTCTTTGGTAGTTCATCGAACAGCCTGAAAGGCCTTGTGAACGTGATGCTTGGGTGTGACAATTTCTGCTCTTACTGCGTCGTCCCTTATGTGAGGGGGAGGGAGATAAGCAGGCCGAGTGCAGGGATTGTAAAAGAGATAGAGGGTCTGGTGTCAAGTGGCGTTAAAGAAGTGACCCTGATTGGACAGAATGTAAACTCATACGGACGTGGGCTTGATGAGGGGACAGACTTCCCGACCCTTCTCAGGAAGGTAAACGGCATAAATGGTTTGAAAAGGATACGTTTCATGACATCCCATCCAAAGGACATCTCAGACCCTCTTATATCTTCTTTCGGGAAGCTTGACAAGTTGTGTGAACATCTTCATCTCCCGGTACAGTCCGGTTCCGACAGTGTCCTGAAAAAGATGAACAGGAGTTACTCCAGCGATGGTTATCTCAGCAGGGTACAAGCACTTAGGGACCTGTCGCCAGGAATGGCCCTGACCTCGGACATCATAGTAGGTTTTCCAGGAGAGACGGATGAGGATTTTGACGCTACGATGGGTCTTGTAGAAAAGGTAAGGTACGATGCCATATTCTCCTTTAAATTCTCCCCCAGGCTTGAGACAAAGGCGGCAGGTATGCCGGACCAGGTTAATGAGGGTCTGAAGAATGAAAGGCTTCTGGTCCTTCAGGAGAGGCAGAGGGAGATATCCCTTGAAAGGAACATGGAATACGAAGGAAAAGTAGTGGAGGTCCTTGTGGAAGGTGGAGGCGAGAAAAACCATGAGAGGCTCTCCGGAAAGACGAGGAGCTTCAAGACAGTGAAATTTGATGGGAATGAAGAGCTTGTTGGGGAGCTGGTGCAGGTAAGGATAGAAAAGGGTTATGTTAATTCTTTGATTGGTAAATTGGTATAAAAAAAGGATTGAAATGAAAGATGACACATATACAGAGATGCAGGTTAAGGGGCTTACCCTCGACCCGCTTACAAGCATGCCGGTGGTCCTTCTTAAAGACCTGAAAGGGCGACAGACCGTCCCGATCTGGATCGGGATATTAGAGGCGAGCGCAATTGCTGCGGAACTTGAGAAGATGACCCTTTCCAGGCCGATGACACATGACCTTCTCAGAAATACTGTCCATGCCCTTGGCGCCGATATTATTATGATTGAAGTCAACGATATGAGGGACAATACGTTCTACGCAACCATTTATCTAAAAAAGGGGAGAAAAGAGATTGCCGTAGATGCAAGGCCGAGCGACGCCATAGCCATCGCCCTCCGTGCCAACTGCCCCATATTCGTAAGCGACAGGGTGATAGAGCGATCAAAGAGGATAGACCTCACAGCCAAGGAGAAGATAGAAAAGGGAGACTGGGAAGGTATCCTTGAGAAGCTTTCACCGGAGGATT
>CAKKSC010000046.1 GCA_919902985.1 Desulfuromonadales bacterium
GAAGAAGAGAAAGCGATTAAAGTGATCCGTATGTGGACACATTATGAATAAAAAATCACTGTTCTAAAATTGGGCTAAAATTGGTCTAAAAGGACATAAAAACGTTGGAACAGATGGAATCATTGTAACAGCTGCAAAGCCTTGAATATCACGCATTATCGGGAAACCAGGCGTTCAATCAAGACCTCGTTAAAATTGTCAAAACCCCACTTTCACGGCGGCGACACGGGTTCGACTCCCGTTGGGGACGCCAATTAAACTGCTTTTTTCAATTTGTCGCCTGAATCATTCCCCTCTGCTTTATTTAGGGGCCGTTAAGGAATAACCTGTGCTTTTCTGGTTAAGCCTTTACGGCCCCTTATGCCGTTCCAGCCATTCTGATGTCCGGGGTAATTTTGAACGACGGCTTAGTCCGAAATCCTCTGTAGAAACGTCCGATATCCTGACCTGATGCTCTGCTCTGATATCTGACCTTTGTTTTTCCAATAGCCTCTGGCCTTTCCCTGTGTTATACTTTCGCCAAAATGATAGATCATTACAAGATAGCAAGATTGCGGATGATTGACACCCAGCTTATCCCGAGGGGGATAAGAGACAAAAGGGTTCTTGATGCCATGAGAAAGGTGCCGAGACACCTATTCGTGGATGAGGCCTTATACAGTCAGGCATACAGCGACTTTCCCCTCCCAATTGGTGAGGAACAGACCATTTCCCAACCGTTCATGGTGGCGGTAATGACGGAGGCTCTGGAATTAAAGGGAGATGAAAGAACACTTGAGTTGGGCACCGGCTCCGGCTACCAGACCGCAATACTTGCGGAGCTGTGCCATAAGGTATACAGCATTGAAAGGATATCCCCTCTTGCCAATCGGGCCCGAAAGGTGCTGGACAAGCTCGGTTACGGCAATGTGGTGGTAAAGATCGGAGATGGAACACTCGGTTGGAAGGAAGAGGCCCCATTTGATGCCATCATTGTAACCGCAGGCGCCCCTGAAATACCAGGGCCTCTCGTAAACCAGTTGAAGGTCGGGGGAAGGCTTCTGATCCCTGTAGGTGGAGAATTCATGCAGACCCTGATCAGGGTAAGGAAGACCGAGACCGGGATAGAGAAGGACGACATGGGAGGGTGCAGGTTCGTAAAACTTATAGGTGAAAATGGCTGGAAGATTGAAAGAGAAGGATATTAGCACTGATTTCAAATTGCAAATCGCAAATTGCAAAATTAAGACGCTACAGTTTTGCATTTTGATATTTACATTTTGCACTTGCTCTTGCGGGACTCCTTATGGGATCTATCACAGTGTTGAAAAGGGGCAAACCCTCTACGGCATAGCAAAGACCTATAATGTACCAAGTCAAGAGATCGTAAGGATAAACAGATTTAAAGAACACGTAACTCTGAAGGAAGGGGACGCTGTATTCATACCCGGCGCAAGCCGTGAAAAGATGATCGATGTGACAATTGAATACAAAGAAAGTGTCTCCCCCAGTGCTTCAACGGTCAGCAAACCGCAAACAGCATCCATCCCCCCTCGTTCAGAAGAGACCTCAAAGGCAGGAAAGGGAAGGTTCTTATGGCCTGTAAATGGAAAGGTAATATCCGGGTTCGGGATGAGGAACGGTGAAAAACACGCAGGGATAGACATAAAGGCCGAAGAAGGGAAACCAGTAAAGGCCGCTGACTCAGGGAAGGTGATATACAGCGGGAACGGTCTCAACGGGTACGGGAACCTGATTATAATCAAACACGAAGGGACCTTCTTTACTGTATACGCCCATAATAAAAAGAACCTTGCATCCGAAGAAAGCCTGGTGGAAAAGGGCGAAGAGATTGCGCAAGTTGGAGATACAGGAAGGGCAACGACCCCTCATCTCCATTTCGAAATAAGAAAAAATAAGGTAACGGTAGACCCAATTTTATACTTGCCATGAAAAACGGACTGGTATATAAATATCACGCTTATAGTTTAGAATAATGGAGGAGGAGAAATGGAAGAACTTAAAAACATTATCAGAGATGTCCCGGATTTTCCGAAAAAGGGGATACTTTTCAAGGATATAACTACTCTCCTTGCTGATGCAAAGTCATTCCAGACCGCTGTAGATCTCCTCGGCCACCGCTATATTGACCAGGATATAGACCTTGTCCTTGGCATAGAGGCGCGTGGATTTATCATAGGTTCAGCCCTGGCGTACAAGATGGGAAAGGGCGTCATCCTTGTAAGAAAACCCGGGAAACTCCCGCATAAGACAAAGAAACAGACATACAAACTGGAATACGGGGAGGACTCCCTGGAGATCCATCTTGACGCAATAAAACCAGGAGCCAGAATACTTATTGCAGACGATGTATTGGCAACAGGCGGGACTGTTTCAGCAGTAATAGATTTAGTAGAGGGCCTTGGCGGACATGTAGTCGAGTGCGCCTTCCTTGCAGAACTGGAGTTCCTTGAAGGACGGAAAAAGGTTGCACCTCACGGCGTTTTTTCACTTGTAAAGTTTTAGGTAGTGTGGTATAAAATATCCGTTCACCCTGAGCCTGTCGAAGGGTGTTCGGTTTTAACTAGTCACTATTCACTCCTCACCATTCACTGCCTTCATGCCCCCGTAGCTCAGTAGGATAGAGCAGTGGTTTCCTAAACCGCGCGCCGGACGTTCGATTCGTCTCGGGGGCACCAATTTTTAAAAGGGTTTATAACCCTTGCCGCTTTCAAAGCCAATTCTTTCTTTCCTTACAAGTCCTGTCATTTCACAAACCCTTGAGTATCAATGAATTATCGATACCCTTTCTGCCTCAAAATGTGGCCTTTTTAGTGCAACTGTGCCCAAATTGTGCCCATTTATCAAAGTTGCCTTTTCCTGATGATACTCTGTTACCTTCCTTGATGCCCTCTTTAGATCATCCTCATTAACGATGTTGTAACGCTCAAAGACGCTCCTTGTCTTGTGCCCTGATACCATCTGGCCACCCTCTCCGGCACTCCGGCCCTTACCATGTTCCTTACCATGTTCCTTACCGCTGTTCTTCTGAGATCATGGAATATGCGCCCTTCCAGTCCGGCCTTCCTGCAAGCAGTATCCCATGCCTTCTTGAAACTACCTATACGTTCACCTTTTTCATTGAAGAACACAAAAGGACAAGCAGGGTGCTTGCTGTCTCTCAACACCTTCTGGAAACGCAAGGTTTCCAGCAATTCACCTTCCATGAATATGCCCCTTGATTCCTTGTTCTTTGTGTCCTGCGGCATAAGGGTTATCTTCCCCTCAATCAGGTTCACCTGCGGCCATTGAAGGCTCAATATTTCCTCCTTCCTCATCCCCCCCGTATTGTAACCCGTAATAACAACAGGCATGAGATAAGACGGCAAGAAACTCTTGAGGGTAAGGTACTCATGGTGTTCAAAAAATCCCGTCCTTGCGTTGTCCTCTTGCAGGTGGGGGATGTAAGGGATATGCGTCACCTTTGGGGGCGTCAATTGTGTGGCAAGGTTGAAGGCCCGCTTCAATGCCGTAAGCTCCCTGTTAATGGTGCCGTTAGCTGCGCCCTCTTCCTGCCTTTGAAGGATATAGGCCCTTACCCTGTCCGTTGTTATCTCAACGGCCCTAATCCCTTCAAAGTAGTCCAACAGGTGGTTCAAGCACTGCCTGATTCTTCTAAGAGACCTCTTGGCGTTTACCTTGTAGTCATTGACAACATCCTCTGCAAGCTCCTCAAACCGTATCCGTTCGACTTTTAACCCTAAGAACTTCCCTTCGGCTATGTGTCCTTCACGGAGCTTCAGGAGCCGCTTTGCTTCGCTTTCCTTTTCCGAATGCGAGCTTTCACGGTAGGGCTTACCGGCTCTATAATACTTGATCCAGTAGACTTCGCCCCTTTTGTAGATACTGCCCATTGCGTTTACCTCCTTTTATACTGTTTTTTACTTACGATAGAACTATTCATCACCCCCTTTCTTTTTGGCCTTCTTAAGCTCGGCCTTGTACTTCTCCAGCACCATTTCGATGCCTTCCCGGATGTAGTCCGCCTGCTTAACCCTTGTCACGGCAGATAGGGCCTTGAGCATGTCCAACATCTCCTGGTCAATAAAGAATGTTACCTTTGGTTTCGGCATTGCCTAAAAACCTCCTTATGTATGGTTGTATATGTATATAGCAGTAGGTGGCAGTATGTCAAGTAGGATTGTGAAGGGCTAATATGTAAAGCTGCTTTTCCTGCTTTCAATCCACCTGTCGAGATCGTATATATCGCAATGCACTCTCCGGCCTTCCTTAACGAAAGGCAGCTTACCGGCCCAGATAAGCTCACGGATAGCGGTAACAGAACGGCCAAGATAAACGGCTGTCTCCTGGACGCTAAGGAGCCTTTTCCTTATAGGCTCCCTTGTCTGGCGCGCAGTTTGTTCAACCGCTGTCCCTCTGTGATGCCCTGTTTTCTCAAGCTTTTATAAACCCCTGTGCCTGAATTGTGCCCGAATCTGATTTATCCTGTGATCTATTCAACGCCGCTTAGATATTACATGCCTTCAATATGAAGATGGGCTTTCTCAGGGGGAATATCCCCATGGGCTCTCGGTAGATTTTTTGTTGGATTGATCGTTTTTTGGGGCACTACGAGCAAGCCCGCCCCAAAACTCTGGACAACACCTTTAATAAACCCTTTTCTATCAATGGTTCCATAGATGGGTATCTTGGTAGTAAGTGATTAGTTTTTGGTATTGGATAATTAGCATATGATTTTCATAGTATTATTTACAGTATATAGCACACTGTGCGGATGGGATTCAATGCTAATCCCCCCAATCTCCCAGGTCAAACGCATTAAAACTATAGTAACAACAAGCTCTCAAAGGTTTATGTTG
>CAKKSC010000047.1 GCA_919902985.1 Desulfuromonadales bacterium
GAACTTTTATTCAACAAAAAAACTTATGCAATTCCCTAACCGGAAATTGCTGATTTGCGCCAAATTTTACGCTGAAGGATGGCCAGATTTACAAGATCATCCACAACGAAGAAATACAGCAGGAGCGCCATATTCGCAAGATACCGTGCGGCCCGCGCGGTTCGATACATGACTATGTCCCGTTCTATTTTGGCTTTTTGTCGCCCATGCTGCTACAGTTAAAAACCGAAAGGGTTACCGGTTACACTGAAGGGCAGGAACCATTGATTTATCTGGTATCTACTGTTCAGGCCGTTCAACAAAATGGAGTGGAGTTTGTTTTTTCCGATGGTCACGGCATTGCAGCGTTTACAAACTGGTATATGAACGTTATTGGGCAGATGATCCTGATGTTGATATGGACCGGCAGCGAAGGAAACAGGCCGAATTTTTGATCTACAGGGATTGCCACTGGTCGCTTATATATGAGATTGTCGTAATGAACAAGGGGATGAAGGAAAAGGTTAAGGGAAGACTTGCCGCATTTCCCCGCAATATGCATCGCGCGGTTCAGATCAAGAGGAACTGGTATTATTGATTCAAGAGGAGATTATGATCACATTAACTCAAGGGAACCTTGTAAAGACCGACGCGGAGGCCCTGGTCAACACCGTTAATTGTGTGGGGTTATGGGCAAAGGGATCGCCCTTCAATTCAAGCAGGCCTTTCCCGATAACTTTAAGGCCTACCAGCAAGCCTGCTTTGCAAAGGAAGTCAAGCCCGGCAGTATGTTTGTGTTTGAGACCGGAACGATGCTCAACCCGAGATACATAATCAATTTCCCCACCAAGCGGCACTGGCGAGGGAAATCCAGGCTTGAAGATATTAAATCCGGCTTAAAGGCGCTGATTAAAGAGGTCAAGCGCCTAAAAATCAAATCCATTGCCATTCCTCCATTGGGATGCGGTCTTGGCGGACTTGACTGGAAGGTTGTCCGGCCCCTGATAGAAAAGGCCTTCTCAGAGGTGCCGGATGTCAGTGTGGCCCTCTTTGAACCAGCCGGCACGCCGGATGCCAAGACAATGCCGGTGCGAACCGGACGACCGAAAATGATGGTTGCCCGCGCCCTCTTCGTAAAGTTGATGGAGCATTACATCTCTCCTGCATATCGTCTGACCTTGCTTGAAATTCAGAAGCTTGCTTACTTCCTGCAGGAAGCAGGAGAGCCGTTAAAGTTAAAGTTTGAAGCCGGTCATTATGGGCCGTATGCTCCTAATCTGAACAAAGTTCTGGAGATCATGGAAGGTCACTTTATCAGGGGATACGGCGACAGCCAGAAGCCGGACGTTGACATAGAGCTTATGCAGGGCGCTATTGAGGAGGCTGACAGGTTCCTTGAGGCACATCAAGATTCTTACAGAAGGCTGAAAAAGATAGACGATGTCATAGACGGTTTTGAAACCCCTTATGGCATGGAGCTTCTATCGTCCGTTCACTGGGTAACGGTTCACGGAGATCCCCTTGCCTCAGATGCAGATGCAGCAATCCAACGGATTCATCAGTGGAACGCAAGAAAGCAAAAAATGTTTCAACCGGCGCATATACGAACCGCATGGAAACGTTTAAAGGATAAGGGCTGGATATCCTGATTTTAAAAGTGCGGACGGTGGAAACGAAAAGATGTAGTCCCTTTCCAATAACAGAAAACCCATGCTGACCATCAGATGCACGCAAAAGCTTTTAAAAGAGTTGAAAGTAGCGCAGGGAGGAGGAGAGCCGCAGGACGGCTATCTTGGCGGGTGGCATGCCGACCTGTTAAGGATTGAAAGAAGGAAATGTGTCCTTATCACCAACGACGCAACGCTATACTCCCTCTTCATTCCCGGACTGAAGAAACAGGAGTTTGAGCGGTTCGGAGAGGTGTTCATGCAACACCTGTTCAGAAACCTTCGATGCGAAGGATTCGAGCAGCATCAGATAGAAAGGGTATTGGATGAATACCGGGAAATAAAGATAGCAAAGACCAACAACCGCAGTGTCCTCGGGTCAATGAATGACCTCAAGTACCAGGTTGAGGGTATAATATGGGAGATTGGCGGGTTAGACCAGGTCGATCTGATATCCTTGAATCAGAAGTTAAACCGCATTCCTATGGGGGCCATCAAGTACAGCTACAGTATCGAAGCGCTCAAAAGAAGACTGGCAGCCGCGTGAATTTGGGGACACCTTACCCAGTTCCTCGCTCTCTTCACCCCGATGCCAGCTTATACAGGATCAACTGATTGATGGAGACCTTCTCGTCTTTTGCCTCAATTATCAGCCTAAGAATACGAGTTACAGTCATTACCCTTTGTAAGTAGGAGCAAGGACAATTTCTTTTATCTTTTTGAAATGGTGGATATTTCTCGTCAAAAGCGGCAGACCTTTTGCCCAGGCTGTTGCTGCTATGATGTAGTCCGCAAGTAAATCCTGATCTTCTCCGTATTCCTTTACAAGAAGCGAATACTTCGCCAGAATGTCTTCGTCAACCTTCAGAACCTTCAGGCTGTTCATCAGCTGTACGATTTTCTTCTTCTCGGAGGCGTTCAGTCCGGGCTTGGAAAGAAGCTCCTTTTTACTGAGAACCGAACAATAAAGCATAACGTCGCTGGACCGGAAAAGCTCCTTTGCCTGCTTTATCCCTTTCAGATAATCAATGATGATGTCGGTATCTACTAAGAGTCTGACTTTTGCCATTCCAGAAGCTCTTCCACAAAATTCTTGCCGGACTTTACCCTCTTGCCCTCCGCTGTCCTTATTTTCCTCACATATTCGCCGCTGTCGGCGACATCCGTATAACTGAAGCTGGAGGTCTTGGCCTTAAGAAACTGGGCAAAATCCCACAATTCCCTGACCTTGGTTGAAGGCAACTCCTTTGTCAGGTTAAAAATCTCTTTCCTATAATCAACTGCGGTACTCATATACTCTTCCTCCCTTCACAAATAGCTTTCCCAGACACTATCCTCTTCCTTTTCCCAGACCTCTGCAAACTTCTTGTCAGAGGCAAATCTCAGGGTTTTTACATCTACGATTCTTTCCTTACTCATACATTTTATGCTACTTGCCACACCCTTCAAAGTCAAGATTTTTCATACACCCCCACCATCGCCTTTAGCTCCGCCAACACCTCTTTTTTGAACTCCGGCGGGGAAAGTACCTCGCAATTCGGCCCCAATGACAGGTCGATCTTTTTAAGGGAGTAGCCTTCTGAGAAACAATAGGAATTCCTTTCGTAGTCAAAAGCGATGGGGAAATCGGTTTGGAGGATTAAGATATCCCTGTAAATTGTGCGGTCTGTAATGCCGAAATGAGCAGCAAGCCCTTTTGGGGTGACGGTTTCTCCCTGATCAATTATGCGCAGGATTTCAACCAATCGTTCAAGGCGTTTTAAGTCAGGCATCAGAAACCTCCTAAATCCTTATCTGTCAATGTTATACGGAAGATTACTTTACATATATCCATCAAAAACCATCATTTTACGGCTATAGTATACCACGTTCCTTTATTGCTGCGAACAATGGCCCGGAATAAGCACAGGAAAGAGCCGCAACAGTCAGTCTCTTTAGAAAGTCGGCACTTCTTGTTGCATCAAAACGGAAACAAAATAAGGCTTGACATGGCATAACTCGGGTGTATAATTATGTGCAACTGAAGAGCAGTTTAATTATTGCCTTCAGCAACAAAGCTTTAAGAGTTTTGTATTACCCAGGGTTACCTGGAGTTTTGGAAAGGAGGTTCAACAAAATGGCAAAAGGTAAGGTAAAGTGGTTCAACGAGAGCAAAGGCTACGGGTTCATCGAACAGGAATCCGGCAGCGACGTATTCGTTCACTTTTCAGCCATTACAGGTGAAGGATTCAAAACCTTGCAAGAAGGGCAAGAGGTTGAGTTTGACGTCACCAGTGGCCCGAAAGGTCCACAGGCTGAGAATGTAAGGAAGGCGTAGGCCCGAAACTACAAAAAATTAACCCCGGTTGGCAATCCCAACTGGGGTTTTTTTATTTCATCAATCCCTTCATGTTGCCTACTGCTTATCAGGACCACTGATTGCATCAGTGGGGCAAACCGCTGCACAGGCTCCGCAGTCAGTACAAAGGTTAGGGTTAATAACATAAATCTCCCCTTCGCTTATAGCGTCCACTGGACACTCCGGCAAGCACACACCACAGGCAACACATTCTTCTGTAATCTTGTAAGCCATAAACCCTCCTTATCAAAAATAAACCCTGGTTTTCAGGGCTCAGCGATTATTCCATCCGATAAAGTATTTGTCAAGATAAATTTAGCTGGTCATAAATGACCAGCAGGTCAATGGACTCCGGCATGGACGCCAAAGAGGACAAGTTCCTCAGAAGGCCTGATTCCCCTTAAACCGCCTGCAGGAACTATTATCAGAGAACCGGCTGATATATCTATCTTCTCATTTGCCACGGTGAAGACCCCTTTCCCTTCCAATACGTAAAACATCCCTGTTGCCCCTTGATGCGGCGGTATCTCCTGACCGGGCATCAGGCATATTACGGGGAGCTTGAGGCTTGGTGAGACATATGCAATAGTTGGCATAAAGGTGCCAGGGGAGCACCTTGCAAAGCTTTTTACGTCAATAACATCCATAACATCCCCTTCTACCGTCCTGCTACCTTAGCAACAAGGACAACCATATCGGTCTTCGCCGTTATGCCGTGAGGTTCGTTAGGCTCACAAACGACGAGGGAACCCTCCTTTACCTCCGGAGCGCCGCTGCCTGTATAAAAACTCCCTTCACCTGAAACCACATGCATGATCACCTCGGATGCGAGGGTATGCGCGGGAATTTCCTGCCCCCCCTTTAACGATATAAGTATGCTCGTCAACTCATGGGTTTCATATAGAACCTTTTTGTTCGGGCCGGCATCAGAAAACTCTGCCTGACTTAATAAATTGTGGATGTGCATAGGATCTCCTTATTTTGGCGCCTTAGGCAACGTCATCAGCATGTTAAAGGCAAACATGATCACCGCAATGGCCTCAATGATTGAGAATATAATAAGGAGGATTGCGCCTGCGTCTACATAGCTTCTAAGCGCAAAGCTCACAGCCATGCCTACAAGACCTATGTGAGCAACGTAAAACTGGACATTGGCCAGCTTTTCGCTGTAAAGTGGGCTTGCTGAAAACCTGGGGAGGATGTGATAAGCAACGCCGAAAATCATCATGCTTATCCATCCGAGAAGCATAAGGTGGGCATGCATGGGCATAAGTGCCCCATAATGTCCGGGCATTAAAGTCATGTCAAGGCCGACCAGAGCCGCAATGGCGAAATAGATCAGGCTTGATTTGATAAACAGGATGGTGAGTCTACTCATTTATTATTATCCTCCATTTGGTATTTGATATACCAATAAGTTTAGCAACATCCCGGGAAATGCCTATGATTCAAGTCATATTAGATCAAGTTGCTTTCACGCTTGCCCGAGTAGGGCGTCACTCTGTAGCCGGGGGCAGCTTTGAGACTAAAACGTAGGCCACTATCAATATGAATACAGTAGCAACAGAAAGTCCCATCTCCATCATGTAGTGGTAAAACTTTTCAGTGGAGACCTCGCCACCCATCGACATATGGGCCTCCACCATAAGCATTCGTCTGATACCTGCAATGATTCCTATGATTAAGAATGAACCCAGGGAAAAGCTCTTCCTTCCCAAGAAACGGATGACGGTCCAGAGGATCTCCATGATAATCAATACAAAGAGTACATCGTTTATAATCGAAAGGATCGAGTGGGTTGATATTTCCTCAAAATGAAGGGCCGTCCTTCCGAGGATCACCAATGCCGAAATCAGCAGAAATAGCGCCACGGCTATATGGATAAAATCATCCGCTATTATGAGCCATCTTCTGCTGCCGTATATCATTTTTTTCCGTATAGATTCCCGTCCTTCCTGTTGGTGTTTCATAATATTGACCTCCTAATATTTATCAAGGGAACTTATCTTTGCGGCCAGCTTCCCTGCTATCTCCATAAAGATCTTTGACTGGGGAGACTTAAGGTCTTCTACCACTATCGGCGTGCCTGCATCACCGCCAGCCCTTATCTTTGGGTCTATGGGGAGTTCACCTATAAACGGGACATCCTGCTTCTTAGCAGAGGCAGCTCCCCCACCATGACTGAATATATCCGTTCTCTCTCCACAGTGCGGGCACTGGAAGAAGCTCATGTTTTCTACAATACCCAGGATGGGGACATTGACTTTTTTGAACATGTTTATCCCCCTGACCACATCGAGGAGGGCCACATCCTGCGGTGTAGTTACAATAACCGCACCGCTTAAGGGAACTTTTTGGACAATAGTCAACTGGACATCTCCTGTTCCAGGGGGCAGGTCTATCAGCAGATAATCAAGTTCGCCCCATTCCACATCGGTCAAGAGCTGTTCCACGGCCTTCATAACCAATGGGCCTCTCCATATTATTGCCTGCTCCTCAGGTATCAAAAATCCGATAGACATCAGGTGAACGCCATATTTCTCAATGGGGACCATCTTCTGTTCCCTTATCTCAGGCTTTTCTGTAACTCCCATCATGATCGGTATGCTGGGACCATATATGTCTGTATCAAGCAGTCCAACCCGTGCCCCAGTCATTGCCAGCGCCGCAGCAAGATTGACGCTGACCGTTGATTTACCCACACCTCCCTTGCCGCTGGATATCGCCACAATATTCTTGACTCCAGGCAATATTTCCCCCTTTTCCTCGACCCTGTGGGTAGTGACCCTTGAAGTAACATCAACATCAACCCCGGAAACACCGGATATACGCTTAACGGCTTCTTCTGATGCCGCCTTCAGCTGGGCCTTTAGGGGACATGCAGGGGTCGTCAGCTCCAGCTTAAAGGAGACCCTTCCGCCGTCTATCTTTACCTCCTTTATAAATCCCAGAGAAACCACATCCCTGTTAAGATCCGGATCCATAACAGATCTCAGTGCGTCCAAAACCTTTTCCTCAGTAGTTGCCATCGGCTGCCTCCAATTAAACATTATTCACCATGTATCATAGAACACTTATTACGTCAAATCATATCCTTTAATGTGAACTGGTTAAGAGGTATGAAGATAAACTCAGAGAAATTTCTCAGCGTTCGGGGGCAGAGGATTTATGAGAGGTCGTTTCTACCTTCTTCGACATGGCAGTGCAGGTGGAACCATTGTAGTTGAGATAAGTTCTCTATCTGCAAGAAAAGTTTGGAGCACCTTCTGACCTCCAACAGCCTATATTCTTAATCACCTCGTTATTCCAGAACCTCAACACCTCGATACCAATTTCTTTAAGACAATCCGTACGTATAGCATCGTATTCTTTATTTTCTTCCTCCGCATGTTTCCCGCCATCCAACTCTATGGCAAGTTCCGTATTGGCAAGCCTTTTCCAGTCGGTTTATCGTTTTTAATTTCATACCTCTGACCATCTCATAAAACCACAATGATATGGAAATTATTGCCCAGGAATAGTAAAAGAGTCAAGGGAAAACCGGGGATACGGGAAATCGTTCATGGCGATTTCATTGTAAGGCTCTCTCCTTATTGCATTACCCTCTCCCCTATATTATTCTTGGAGTAATTATATAAGGGTGCATTTCCAATGGAGATAAGAGAACTTCACAGCTGGGATGTTACGCCCAAGGAGGCGGTTGAGATCCAGGAGAGACTGCGGGAAAAGGTCTCTACTAATGACTCTTTTACCGAAATCCGCCTGATTGCGGGTGCTGACGTCTCTTATTCAATAAGCGGATATTCTGTTCATGCCGCAGTGGGTGTCTTTTCCTTCCCTGAACTGAGATTGATAGAACAGCAGACCGCTACAGTCAAGACAAGCTTTCCCTATATCCCCGGTCTTCTGACCTTTCGTGAAGGTCCTGCGCTGATTGAGTGCTTCAAGAAGATAGAGAATATCCCTGATGCTGTTATATTTGACGGGCAGGGGATATGCCATCCCCGAAGGATGGGGATCGCAAGCCACATGGGCGTTCTGCTTGACATCCCTTCAATAGGATGTGCCAAATCGCACCTCTATGGTGAGTTAAGGATGCCTGGGGCGGCTAAAGGGTCTTATACGGATATAAAAGATAAGGATGGAACAGTAATAGGGACCTGCCTCAGGACGAGGGCGGATGTGAAGCCGGTTTTTGTCTCAATAGGGCATAAGGTTTCCCTCAAAACGGCAGTTGATGTAATTATGCGATGCGCGACAAGGTACAAAATACCTGAGCCTTCGCGATTTGCTCACACCCTGGCGGAGAAGTCAAAGACAGGGGCTTAGTCTTGTCTTGAGCCTGTTTTGCTGATAATCTGTTTTTGCCATGCCTGTCTTCCAACTATCTGAAGAAATCATCTTTCCCTCGCCTGAACTGGCCAGAAAGGACGGACTCCTTGCCTTTGGGGGAGACCTTAGCGAAGAGAGGCTTATAACCGCTTATTCCATGGGGATCTTCCCCTGGTACAATGAAGGCTCTCCAATCCTCTGGTGGTCTCCTGATCCTCGTCTCATACTGATCCCTGAAGAGTTGAAGGTGTCGAGAAGCCTCCGTAAGGTTATCAACAAAGGGATTTTCAAGGTTACGACGGATACCTCCTTTGAGCAGGTCATCAGGAACTGTGCAGAGGCCCCAAGGGAAGGGCAGGGCGGGACATGGATCACTGAGGAGATGATAGAGGCGTACATCAGGCTTCATAAATCAGGGTATGCACATTCAGTTGAGAGCTGGTACGAGGGAAAACTGGCGGGAGGGCTCTACGGTATCGTTCTTGGGAAGGTTTTTTTCGGGGAGTCTATGTTTTCCAAGGTGAGCAACGCATCTAAAGTGGCATTCGTGACACTTGTTGAGAGATTGAAGGAGCAAGGGTTTTGTCTCATTGACTGCCAGGTCAGGACAGAACACCTTTTGAGTCTCGGCGCAAAGGAAATACTGCGTCAGCGTTTCCTGGAAATGTTGAGAGATGCCTTGGGCAAGTATCCATCTTCGCAACCCCTCCTGAAGGGATTTATCTCGAGATGAACGCCTGAAAGTTCTTCTCGTTCTCAAAATATAAGACCGCCCCGTTGGGTTTTGCCCCTATAATCGCCTTTGCCTTATCCACCTCTTTGCCGCTCACAGGGTCTATGGCAAAACGGGCCTTTCGGTCATTGTTCAGAGTCCCTATGCACATCTTGCAGCATCCGTAATAGGTCTGGTCCCCCACCTTTACAGGTATCTGGGGCTTTCCCATGTCTTCGTTATTCACCATGCATACGTGGCTTATCTCTACCATACGCAGCAGGTCTGCCAGAACCGTTTGCACAGACGCAATAACCAGAAAGAGAATAATAAGTAGAGCCGAATATCTTTTCTTTGATTTTAACATTGTTTACCTCCAGACATTTTACAGCAATATATCACTACTCAGGCCGTTTTATCAAAGTTTTTCATTCAGAACTATAGCTTCGCCTTCCTCAGCCTCATGGAGTTTGTAATGACGTTTATGGAACTGAAGGCCATGGCGGCCTCGGCTATGACTGGGTGTAAAAGACCGAAGATGGCGATGGGGATGGCGATAGTATTGTAAAAATAGGCCCAGAAGAGGTTCTGGCGGATCTTCCTGAACGTTGCCCTGGATAGTTTAATGGCGCTCACCACACCGGATAGTTCTCCACGGACAAGGGTCACGTCTGAGGCCTCTATGGCGATATCTGTACCGGTCCCGATGGCAATCCCAACGTTGGCCTGGGTGAGGGCAGGGGCATCGTTGATGCCGTCACCAACCATGGCGGTCATCCCAATCTCCATCTGTACCTTCTTGATTTCGGAGACCTTGTCCTGGGGGAGTACTTCTGAAATGACCCTGGAGATACCTACACTCTGTGCAATCGCCTCAGCAGTTCTCCGGTTATCGCCGGTAAGCATGACTGTTAGCAGTCCCATTTTTTTAAGCTCTTCTATGGCCTTAACCGAGTCTTCTTTCAACGTATCGGCAACACTGATAATACCTGCTATCTTTCCATCGACAGCAACCAGCATGGCGGTCTTTGCCTCATCTTCAAGACGGTGCAGGTCGCTAATGACTGCGCTGGAATCTATACCAGAATCCTTCATCAGCTTCTGGTTGCCTACCAGGACAGACATTCCATCTATCTTCCCCCTTACACCATGGCCTGCAATAGCCGTAAAATCGCTGAGCGCCCCAATTCTTATCTTCCTGTCCTGTGCCCCATTTACAATTGCGGTAGCAAGTGGGTGTTCCGAACCGGATTCAACAGATGCCGCTAATCTCAAAACCTCTTCCTCGCTGCCCCCTGCCCCCTGACCCCTGGCCACTATTATATCCGTCACCTCCGGCCTCCCTTTGGTGATGGTCCCGGTTTTGTCAAAGACCACTGCCTTTATCTCCTTCATGGTCTGTATAGCTTCCCCCTTGCGGATGAGGATGCCGTGCTCAGCGCCGAGGCCTGAACCGACCATCAGGGCTGTAGGTGTCGCCAGGCCAAGGGCGCATGGACAAGCGATGACGAGCACCGCAATCCCCGCAAAGATGGCCAGAGACAAGATATTTTGGGACGGATTCACCCAGGGGACGAAAGAGGATGAGCGCTGTATTATGGATATGAAGAGGGAAGGAAATGTGAGCCAGAGAATAACGGTGGCGAGAGCAATCACCAGGACAGAAGGGACAAAGAATGCAGTTACCTTGTCTGCGAACTCCTGGATAGGGACCTTGGAGCCCTGACACTCCTCCACCAGCTTGATGACATTCGAGAGGAACGTGTCTTTCCCGACTTTATCGGCCTTGACCTTCAAAAGTCCCATCTGATTAACTGTAGCGCCTATGACCATATCCCCAACCTTTTTCCCTACAGGCATAGACTCACCGGTAGCCATGGATTCGTCAATCTGGCTTTGTCCTTCGGTAATTATTCCGTCAGTAGGTATCTTTTCCCCAGGCTTGACAACCATTATATCTCCAACCTTGAGCTGTTCGACAGGTATCTCCTTCTCTTCCCCGTTAACAATGACGCGGGCTGACTTTGCCCCAAGCTGAAGCAGCTTCTTTATGGCAAGCGACGCCCTGCCTTTGGCCAGCGCCTCGATATATCTGCCTGTCAGATGAAAGGCCATGATCATGGCTGCAATACCGCTGTAGTTTTCTATCGGAAACCCTGCCAGCCTTACAGGACCTGTAATAAAGGCAACGCCCGTACCCATTGCAATAAGCGTATCCATATTGGGAGTCAAGTTTCGTGTGGCCTTCATTGCCCCAATCAGTGTATCGCTGCCGTTCCAAAACACCACCGGTAAGGCCAGCAGAATCATGAACCAGTCAAATCCAGGGATATGGTATCCAAATACCATGTGAAGGACCATGAACAATATGATGGGCGAAGAGAACCCCCATGCAGAGCGCATCTTGAAGCTGGCGCTGCTCATCTTCTTTATGTCTTTTTCCTCTTCAGCGACCTTTGTCAGAGGTATCCTGTAGCCAACGTCTTCAACGATCCTGGCAAGACCCTTCTCATCAAGGATCTTCGGGTCATACTCTATGGTGACCTTTTCTGTGGCAAAGTTTATCCCAGCCTTTGCCACACCGTCCGCATTATTAAGGGCGTTTTCAATGGTCATGACACATGATGCGCAGGTCATCCCCTCTACTGCAAGTGTAACGGTTGTAGTCTTACCAAGGCGCTTCTTGGCCCCTATCTTTACGATCTCTTTCTTTGGATGCAGGGCTGCTTCGGGATCTGCATCAAACTTATTTTTGCAGACAGGGTTGCAGAAGTAGTAGGTCTTACCATTGTACTCGGAGGTCCCCCCCTTTGGGGATGCCTTGCTCACGGTCATCCCGCAGATCGGGTCTATGGCAGTATCCTCTTTTATTTCTGTTATATATTTCTCCGGCTCTGCATCAAACTTCTTTTTACAGTTAACATTGCAGAAGTATATGGTTTCACCCTTGTAAATAGATGTCCCTGCTGCTTTTGCAGGGTCCACATCCATACCGCATACCGGATCCTTAGCCATTGATTCTCCTTTAATAAAATCTTTATGTCAGCGAAAATTGTATCCGGCAACGATGCCATTTTTTGACAAGACAACCTGCCAGAGCTGGTTCTTTCTAGCTCGAAACGAACCGGCGCAAGAAAGCAGATAATATTTCCACATCCGATAAAATATTTCATCATAAGCTGATTTTATATTTGCCCAGTTATTTTTAAAATTACTATACCAGGCCATCAAGGTTTTATCGTAGTCGCTGCCGAAATTATGCCAATCTTCCATAACAAATAGATTTTCTATCGAGGCGCCGATCTGTTTTATGGAAGGGAGCATGCTATCGGGGAATATATATTTATCTATCCATGGGTCGGTAGCGACAGCTGACTCATTCCCTCCGATTGTATGAAGCAAAAACAAACCATGGTCTTTGAGGCAGGAGTTTACGATTTTCATGTAGGTTTTGTAATATTTATAACCTACATGTTCAAACATCCCTAATGAGACTATGTTGTCAAATTGCCCGCTTAGATCGCGATAATCCTGAAGACGAATTTCTACCGGCAGGCCTTTGCATGTTTCGCGCCCCAATTCGGCCTGTTCTTTGGAAACAGTGACCCCTGTTACCGAAACTCCATATTTTTCAGCTGCATATTTGGCAAAGCTTCCCCATCCGCAACCGACATCGAGCACTTTTTGCCCACGCTTGAAATCTAATTTCCGACAGACAAGGTCCAGTTTTGCCTCCTGTGCTTCGTCAAGATTCCTTGCTTCCTTCCAATAGCCGCAGGTGTAAACCATTCTTTTGTCCAGCATATTTTTATATAAATCGTTTCCTATATCATAATGCCTTTCTCCGATGTTGAACGCCTTGGATTTATGGCCAACATTCATAATTATAGATCTTAAAAGATAAGGAATTATCCTCCAGTTCCTGACCTTGTTTTCGATTCCGATGCTGAAGATTTTAAAGAAAAATCCATCAAGGCTTTCAGAATCCCACCAGCCATCCATATATGATTCGCCCAATCCTAAAGAGCCATTAGTCAAGACCCTATTATAAAACCTATTATCATGAACCTGGATGTCACAAGGATTGCTCCCGTTTATCACGATTCCTGTCCCTTCCAACAAAGATTCGACCATTTTTTTGTGATTCATATAAATTCTCCGTTAACCCATAGGGTTCTCGCAGATAATTTCTTTGATAAATTATTTATCAGGTTTAACTATTTTTTCTTTAAATATTCATTGTCGCATTTTTACCTCCCGAATATTTGATAAACTTACACCCTTCGACCATCATCATCGGCTTTATTGATATACCAACGGAAAGGATCATGTCAATAGTATCGAGCGGCTATATCCGGTTCGTAACCACTTCCATATTGCAAACAGGGGCTTTTGCCATCATCAAACCTCCATTTCCCGGTCTCAGCTCTCCACTTTCATAATCCTGTAAAATGTATCAACAATAAATGGGGCAAACCTCGAACTCTTATCCTTTGCGATCTCCTCCAGTGCAGTATCCTTATCAACAGCTTTTTTGTAGGGCCTGTCGGTGGTCAGGGCAATAGGCATCGGCTATGGATATAATTCTCGCATAAAGCGGAATCTCTTCCTCTTTAAGCCCTTCAGGATAGCCGCTGCCAGAGACTCTGTTGTATGAAGAAAGGCATCCCTCAGTCGCTTGTACACGGAGGCATTTTCTATAGCCACGGCAGCCTGGCTCCCCAAGGCACAAAAGACCTCCAGCTTTATCTCCGAAACCCCCTCTTTATTATCAAGGACCCCAAGGATGCCGAGGACGTTCCCCTTTATCTCAAGAGGGGCAAAGAACATATCAAGGAGGACAGGCATGGCGTTCGGTAATTCCCTATAGTCCTTCTCCTGGATGACGTCCTCGATGCCTAAGGCCTTCCCCCTTCGCACGATGCAATGATCGAATACCCTGATATCTCGGAAGGACCTTACCTTCAGCTCGTCTTCATCAAAACCCAACGACCTGTAGATTCTCAAAACCATCTTATCACTGTCCAAGAGGAGGATGAGCACCTTGTCTGCCGTCATGAGGATGGATGTTTTATCCAATATCAGCTCCACTACCTCGTCGATATCCAAGGTTGAATTGATGGCCTTTGATATGTCGTGGAAGCTCCTTAACGACTCTATTATCTCGTTTTCTTTCATGGCGTCCTGTGTTACAACTTCTCAGAAAATATGTCCTTCAAAAGGTAGATGACTGTAGAAACTATCCCGAAGGTGACGAGTAAGACACCAGGTCCGGCAATAACAGTCACATAAGCCTCAGCGCCGGCAGCTCCCAGCCGGGGCGTCATGTAACCCATTACTATCCACGCTGCCGGGTAAATAATCCCACCAATGCCGGTAAAGACGGATGCAATGGTCTTGAAAAGCGGAGGAGCGCTGGTAAAAACGAGGATTAAGGACACGACAACTGTAACAAGACCTAGGCCCATTAAATGAAGGTGTCCCCTTACAAGCCTTTTATGGGCAAGCTCCATGATAGGACTATCATGCGCACCTTCACCGTGCTGATGTTTATCTTCCCCGGTTTGCATCATATGCTGTCCTTCACTCATGTCAATATGCTCATCTTTTTGCATGGGTTTTTCTTCTTCATGGTGATGGGTATCTTCATTGTTTGAAGCTTGGCCATGACTGTGTTCATTATGCTCTTCCTTAGCTTTTGTGTTGGCCTGAGCATTATCGGGTCCTAATATGTCAATAAGACTGTCTACCTCTTTCCTTTCAACAACACTTTTTTCAAGGCTCCTATGTATCCTCTCATGTCCAAGCACAAGCCAGAATGCCCAGCTTATGCCAAGGAGAAGACCAAGAAGGCCAATTATTATCCCGTATCTTACAGGCTTGATGATCAGTTCTGACATGTTCCCTCCGGTCAATAAATTTCTATAAGAAAGCTATTAAAACAAGACTACCAGATGGGCAGCCATCATCACTATCATTGCAACCCCGATAAGAATTTCCCAGCCCTTCATATCATGCATCATCATACCGTGCATCCCTTCATGCTCTTTGTCTTTATTCATATCTTCATGCTTTGTTTTATCCACATCAGCTGCGGGCAGTCCCGATTCTTTTTCCTGCTCCGTCTCCGATTCAGCGGCATAAACGATGGGCGCAGCCCACCCTACGTTTACTGGAGCAACGGCAAGGAAGAATGCCGATATAAGCGATATAACTTTATTGCTCCGAAAAAAGTTCTTCATAACGCCCCCTATCCCCCTCTTAATCTTAAGAGGGGGGACTTTAATTACTTTACCTCGTAGTGAACAACTCCCTGGTGGCTTTCATTTCCAACCTTGAAGGAGACCGTCAGTTGATATTTCCCTTTCTTCGACATGCCGAAATGACCTGTGTGCTGGAACATCATATCCTGGTTGTAAGGCATGGCCTTTGTCTCTTCAACTCCGTCGGGACCGGCGACCTTGAGATTGAGGACGGCGTTCTCGATCTTGTTCCCGTCCTTCCTGACGGTTGCGGCTATGTGATGGCTCGTCCCAGAAGTGGGGTTCATGAAGGTCATCTTCATCGCCTTCATCATCTTCTGGTAGTCCTTGTGGGTCATGATGTCCAGGCTCACATCATACCCTCCGACCTTTGCCTCAAGGGTCTCCATCTTGTGGCTCATGTCCTCCTTTTTTGCTGCGTGCATCGAATAGGACGATGAATGGTCGTGGTCCATTGCGCCAAACACTGGAGATGATGCCATGGTAACAATTGCAATTGCCGAAAACAGTTTTTTCATTTTGTTGCCTCCTTAATTTAATTTTTTCATAACGCCCCCTAACCCCCTCTTATTGGGGACAGATTTGAAATCTGTCCCCATGGACTTTAAACCTCCCCTCTTGGCAAGAGGGGAGGTATACCCGGAGGGTATTGAGGGGAGTTACTCTAAGATAGTTTTCCCTTCCTCAATGCCCTTTCCTTCATCATGATGAATATCACCGGCGTGATTATCAGGACCTGTATCGTTGACGTAACCATCCCGCCTATGATGGGAGCTGCTATAGGCTTCATCACGTCTGCCCCTACGCCGGTTGACCACATGATGGGGATGAGGCCGATCATGGTTGTGGCGACTGTCATCAGCTTTGGTCTAAGTCTCAATACCGAACCCTCGATTGTAGCATCGTATATGTCCTGCATAGTTACCTCTCTTCCGTCCTTCATCTTCTCCTTGAGAGCGTCATTCAGGAAGACCATCATCATTACCCCGGTCATGACAGCTACACCGTAAACAGTGATATATCCGACCCATACCGCCACACTGAAGTTGTATCCCAGCCACCATTGGAGGACGAGGCCGCCTGACATGGCGTAGGCCGTTGCCACTATCACGATGAGCGCCTCGGCAAAGGAACCGAAGGTCATGTAAAGTACTATGAATATGATCAGGAAGACCACCGGCATGACGATCTTCATCTTCTCCTTTGCCCTTACCTGGAACTCATACTGGCCGCTCCATGACAGGGCGTATCCCGCAGGGAGTTTCACCTTTTCCATGACTGCTTTTTTGGCATCATCCACATACCCGCCAATGTCCCTTCCTGTGACGTCTATATAGACATACCCTGAGAGGAGGCCATCCTCGTCCCTTATCATGGCAGGGCCGGAGGTAAGGCTTATGTCTGCCACCTGGGCCAGGGGTATCTGCTGCATTCCGCTCATGGTGGGAACCAGTATCCTGTTCAACTTGTCTAGATCATCCCTTAATTCCCTCTGATAGCGGATATTTACAGGGTAGCGCTCCCTTCCCTCCACAGTTGTCGTTACCTGCATCCCGCCAATGGCAGTCTGAATGACATCCTGTATATCTCCGACAGTCAGACCGTAGCGTGCAGCCTCATCCCTCTTTATCTTTATGTCTACGAAGTAGCCGCCGGAGACCCGCTCTGCATATACGCTCCTGGTGCCCTTCACGTCCTTTATGACCATCTCGATATGTTCCCCGATCTCCTGTATCTTTTTTAAATCGGTCCCATGAACCTTTATTCCCACCGGAGTCCTTATCCCTGTTGTCAGCATGTCTATCCTGTTACGTATAGGCTGGGTCCAGGCATTGGATACGCCAGGGAACTGGACTTTTTCATCCAGCTCCTGGATGAGTTTTTCATATGTCATCCCTTTGCGCCATTCCTCTTTTGGTTTGAGGTGCACGGTAGTTTCCATCATGCTCAGAGGCGCAGGGTCTGTGGATGTCTCGGCCCTTCCAGCCTTGCCGAATACGTGCTCGACCTCCGGCACGCTCTTTATCAGCCTGTCCTGCGCCTGGAGGAGCTTCCCTGCTTCTGTTACCGATAACCCCGGAGCTGTAACCGGCATATATAGGATGGTCCCCTCGTAAAGGGGAGGCATGAACTCGCTCCCTATGGAGTAAAACAGTGGTACAGTCGGCAGGATCGCTATTATGGAGATAATCAGGGTGGTCTTCCTGTATTTCAAAACCCATTTGATTATCGGCATATAGAAGAAGGAAAAGAATCGGGACAGAGGGTTTTCCTCGTCCCTCTTGAGCTTCTTCCCGTTCATGAATGTTACCAGAAGGGCCGGGACCAGGGTAACGGCCAGGAGGGCGGAGACTATCATTATTATGGTTTTTGTATAGGCCAGGGGCTTGAAGAGCCTCCCCTCCTGGGCCTCCAAAAGGAATATAGGGATGAAGGAGACTATGATGATCCACAGAGATGAGAATATGGCCGGCCCTACCTCTTTGGCGGCCTTGATGCAAGTCTCTTTGTATTTTTTCCTTGCCTCCTCGTCCCCTTCGGATAGCAGCCGATAGGAGTTCTCTACCATAACTATGGCTGCGTCCCCCAACTCTCCGATGGCCAGGGCGATCCCTCCCAGGGACATGATATTGGAGCTTATCTTGAGGTAATAGAGGGGAAGGAACGAGCCTATCATGACAATGGGGATGGTAATGATAGGTATAATGGATGACCTGCCGTGAAGAAGGAAGACAACTACAATGAGGAAGAG
Organism: Desulfuromonadales bacterium; assembly: GCA_919902985.1. Classification (GTDB taxonomy): domain Bacteria; phylum Desulfobacterota; class JAENJC01; order JAENJC01; family JAENJC01; genus JAENJC01. Next base: position 18,044 of record CAKKSC010000047.1, read on the forward strand.
GGTTATTGTTTCCTCTATCAAGGTATCCTTCAGGTTGGTTATCGATGCCTGGATAAGCTGGGAGCGGTCGTAAACGGCCTCAACCTTTACCCCTTCGGGGAGCGACGGCTCTATCTCCTTAAGCTTCTCCTTGACCCTGTTTATGACGTTCAGGGCATTCTCACCCTGGCGCATTACCACAATCCCGCCGACCGTCTCCCCTTCGCCGTTCAGTTCAACGATCCCGCGCCTCATCTCAGGGCCGAGATTTACCTTCGCTACGTCTTTAATGGAAATGGGGGCTCCGTCAAAGCTTCCGAGGGAGATATCCTCTATGTCCTTTATGGACTTTATATATCCCCGGCCCCTTACCATATATTCCCGCCCTGCGAACTCAAGGAGCCGGCCTTCTACGTCGTTGTTGCTCATCCTGATCCGCTCCATGACATCCTTTATGGATATGCGGTAGGCGGCCAGCTTGTTTGGGTCAAGGTTGACCTGGTACTGTTTTACAAAACCTCCTATGGATGCCACCTCTGCCACGCCTTCAACAGAGGCGAGCTGGTAGCGCAGGAACCAGTCCTGAACTGTCCTCAGATACGCCAGATCGTACTTCCCGGTCTTGTCGGTTACGGCATACTGGTAGACCCAGCCGACTCCCGTGGCATCAGGACCCAGGGTGGGCGTTACCCCTTCAGGGAGCTTCCCTGATATCTGCTGCATATATTCAAGGACCCTGGAACGCGCCCAGTAGAGGTCGGTCCCCTCCTCAAATATGACGTAAACGTAGGAAAAACCCAGATCTGAGAAGCCCCTTACGGTCTTTACCTTTGGGGCAGAGATCAGAGCTGTGATTATGGGGTATGTGACCTGATCTTCCATAAGGTCGGGGGAACGCCCTTCCCACTTGGTGTACACGATCACCTGGACGTCGGAGAGGTCCGGGATAGCATCCAGCGGTATCTGTTTCATGGACAAGATACCGCCCATAAGCAGGATAGCGACCAGGAGGAAAACGATGAACCGGTTATTTGCGGACCATTCTATGAGTTTTTCGATCATTGGATATCCTTATGGTTCTTCATAACTCCCCCTGACCCCCTCTTGTCTAAGAGGGGGGACTTTAAACCTCCCCTCTTGGCAAGAGGGGATTGAGGGGAGTTACTGTAATTAATGCCCTTTATGCTCAGTTGGTACAGAAGGTTTTTCCTTCATCTTTCCGCCCTCATCCTTCATCCCTTCTTTAGGCTTTCCATGTTCCATTCCAAGCATCGTCTGGGCCGTTGATCTGAAGGATGATTCGGAGTCTATGAGGAAGTTGGCCGATGTAACCACCTTCCATCCGGGGGTGAGACCTGAAAGGATCTGGTAGTAACCTTCGCCCTTGAGCCCTATCTTTACGTCAATAACCTTGAACCTGCCTGCTCCAAGAGCCAGGATAACTACCTGCCTCTCGCCTGTGTCAAGAACCGCGTCTTCAGGGACAACTACTGCTTTCGGTGATATTACGCTTTCAAGTTCCACATTGGCGTACATCCCTGGTTTGAGCACCCTCCCGCTCACCCCCTTGCCAAGGGGAGGCAAAGGGGGGTTGGCCATCTCAAGCCTGACCTTTGCCGTCCGGGTCTCTGTGTTCAGATATGGATAGATGTAAGATACAGTGGCATAGAAGGTCTCACCTGGATAGGCATTTATAGTAACCCTGGCCTTTTGTCCCGCCTTTACGAGGGGGATTTCGTATTCGTAGATGTTTGCATAAAGCCATACATTGGACAGATCGGCTATGCTCAAGAGTTTTTCCCCCTGCATTGCCTTCATACCCTGGACGGCCATTTTTTCAATAACTACCCCTTCCACCGGAGAATGTAGCGTCAGGGTCTTGGTTGGCTTCTGATTTTTTTCAAGGGCCTCTATCTGTGCATCGCTTATGTCCCAGTTCCTAAGCCTCCTTTTTGTGGCATCAAGGATGCTTTCAGCGCCTTCTATTGCATCAGGGAGAGCGCCCAGGCCAAGTCTTTTCCTTGTCTCCAGCGCCAGAAGATATTCTTCCTGCGTTGAGACCAGTTCAGGAGAGTATATGTCCATTAGGGGCTCGCCCTTTATAACTTCCCGCCCAGTTGAATTTACATAGAGCTTTTCTACCCATCCCTCTATCTTTGTGTTGACAGCGAAAAGCGTTCTTTCATCATAATCAACAGTGGCAACTGTCCGGATAATCTTCTTTAAAGGCCTTTCTTTGACATCCTCGGACTTTACCCCTATCCTCTGGATCTTCTCCTGCGTTATATATATTTCACCGGGGCCTGTTGCCGTTTCAGCCTCATCCTCATAGACCGGGATGTAATCCATGCCGCATTGGGCCTTGCCGGGCTGCTGTGAGTAGTCGGGCAGCCCCATGGGGCATTTGTAATATAGTATCTTGCGTTCCTTCTTGGCCTCTTTAGCAGGAGGCGCTTGGGGAACAGTCTTGGTATAATGTCTATCTAAATATATTCCGACCAATGCTCCTGAAGCGATGAGAATTATTGCTACGACTATTGTTACGCCTCTTTTCATGTTATTCACTCCTAAAATAGTTCTTCATAACGCCCCCTAACCCCCTCTTATCTTAAGAGGGGGGACTTTAAGCTTCCCCTCTTGGCAAGAGGGGATTGAGGGGAGTTACGGCAGTTCCTTCCCCACAGCCCTTTCCAGGTCTGCCCATGCCTGCTCAAAGGTTGCGAGGGACTTATAGTACTCGAGTTTGTAGCTCTTAACCGTTTTCCAGCTTTCCATCAATGCAAAGAAATCAACCTTTCCGGTTTCGTATCCTATCCTTGCACCCATAAGGGCCTGTTCAGCCTGAGGGATATGAGTGCTCTTGTGGAGGTCTACCAAGCTTTTTGCTGACCTTATCTTTACAATGGCATCCTTTATCTCAAAGGAGACCATGTTCCTCATACCCTGATACTCATTTTTAGCCGACTCCAGCCTCGACACCGATTCCTTGACTGCATAGTCCTGCTTTGTCCTGAACCATAAGGGAATCGTTACCCCAAACTCGGCTACCCACCCGGCAGCGCTACCATCCTCTTCTCTCCGAGCGAGTCTTACCATGAAATCAGGATAATATCCCTTCTTCGCCAGATTCAGTCCCGTCTCTTCTTTTTCGATAAACCTTTCCATTCCTTTCAGTTCGGGTCTTCCCTGCAAGGCCAGCTCTCCCATAAGTTCTAAAGGGGGTACGTTCTTCTCGTCATTTATAGACGCCGGTTTTCCAAGGGGACTTTCAATAGGCCTGTTCAGCAGCCTGTTGATCCTTGCCTTTGCGGACTCCTCCTCCTGCTTAAGTATGATTATCTCGTTGGCAAGCTGAGAAAGCTCTATCTGGGCTTTGAGAACATCCCACTGGGATACAAGCCCCGTGGCATACCTGGCCTCTGCTATCTTTGAGAGGTGATGGAGTATCTCCTTTGTATCCAGGTTTACCTCTATTGATTTATAAATCATGAACAAGTCATAATAGGCTGCCTTTATATCCCTGATGATATCCCTTTCCTTCCCCTTGTATTCCTCGAATATTATCTGAGCCTCTTTCTCTGCCATCTTCCCCATCAAGCTGAGTTTTCCAGGGTACAGAAAGCCCTGGGTTATGGAATACTGTCTTTCCATAGATTCGCCGGGATTAACGGAGGAGTTGGGTATTTTGTCGAACATCACTGATAGGACAGGGTTTTCCAGGGACTTTGCCTGCGGGATTGCCGCCTTAGTCGCTTCCCACCTAGCCTTTGCGGCCCTTATCTCAGGGTTATTCGACAGGGTCTCATCAATAAGAAGCTTAAGACTGATGGTTTTGTCATCGGATGCCCATGAAGGTCCCATGGAAAGGAGGAGTATCGCTATAACAATCGTCAGGATTTTAATTCTTGTCTTCATGGTACTGTCCCGTATAACTGGCAACTGCATCTAAGATATACATCTATATTTTATGACTCAAGATTACCATAAGAATATGAAAAAACTATGAAGGGAGTGAAAAAAAGTGAAGTATGGGAAAAAGCGTTTAACCTAAATACGGCAATTGAACCACAGCCAAAAGTAGGCGCTTCTAAGCAAGCGCAGAGAGGGACCCTTTAATACCAAAAGAAACCCATTGTTTTAAATCTTTTATCTGTGCACTGTAGAGACGTAAAATATTACGTCTCTATCATGTAATTAGGTAGCGTACCCGTTTAGTGGGTCTATTTTTGAGAAAACTTTATCCAATTC
>CAKKSC010000048.1 GCA_919902985.1 Desulfuromonadales bacterium
ACATAAACCTTTGAGAGCTTGTTGTTACTATAGTTTTAATGCGTTTGACCTGGGCAACAGCCAAATAACTCTTGACTAAACCTCCAGACAGTCCTAAAATATGCTACTTAACGGATATCTATGATAACAATAAGGTTTTTTGCCGGGATAAAAGAAAGGGTTGGGAAGGAAGAGGTTGTCCTTGACTCTAAGGGTGGAAGCGTGGCTGATATACTTAATGCCATAGAGAAGGATATTCCGGGGGGTTCTGAAATATTATTGGGCCTCAAGACAATGATAGCGGTAAATCATGAGATGGCAGGGATGCAGACATTAGTGAAAGACGGGGATGAGGTTGCCTTTATCCCTCCCTTTTCAGGAGGGTAAACAGTGGTCAGGATTCAGGGGAAAAACTTTTCTGTTGATGAAGAGATAGAACTGGTTAAAAAAGGGTCGCAGAGGATTGGCGGTATTGCGATATTCCTGGGCACTGCCAGGGATTTCTCAAAAGGAAAGGACATAAGCGGCCTGTCGTTTGAGCATTACCCGGTGATGGCAGAAAAGAAGCTTAATGAGATTAGGGAAAAAGCCATAAAGGGTTTTGGTGTAATAGATGTGTCAATAGTCCATAGAGTTGGCAAAATAGGGATTGGTGAAAATATCGTCCTCATCGTTGCCGCAGCAGAGCATAGGAAAGAGGCGTTTAAGGCCTGCGAATTCGCTATTGATGAACTTAAAAGGATTACTCCTATCTGGAAAAAGGAAACAACAACCAGCGGAGAGGAATGGGTTGAACAACACCCGTAACACCCTGAAGCCTTACGGTCATTCGAAAAAAATCCAGGACTTACTAAGAAGACCATAAGTATGGCAACAATTCAAAATCCCCCTCAATCCCCCTTTTCCAAAGGGGGAGGTTTAAAGTTTTCCCTCTTTTGAAAAGAGGGGTTAGGGGAGATTTTCAGATGAATGTCTTCTTACTTACGAACTCATTAGTAAGAAGCAAGTCGGAGAGATAATGTTTGGCAGCAGCAATATGGCACAGAGGGGTTTAAGTGAAGATTACAGGGGAAACAAAGGTAATTGGCATCTTCGGATATCCAATCAGTCACACTCTCTCTCCTTTGATCCAGAATGCAGCCTTAGAGGCATTGGGGCTTAACTATATCTACATCCCCTTCGAGGTTAAGCCTAATAATCTTGAGTCAGCTGTAAAAGGGATGCAGGCATTGGGTTTGGCCGGCGTCAACGTCACTGTCCCATACAAGGAAGCAGTTATCCCTTTTCTGGATGAGATAGATATAGATGCTGAGCTTATCGGCGCCGTCAACACCATCGTTAATAAGAATGGGCGTTTGAAAGGATATAATACAGACTCGCCGGGTTATATCAGATCGCTGCATGAAGACGCAGGGTTTGCCCCTAAAGGTAAAACCATCCTGGTCATAGGGGCTGGCGGTGCCGCCAGGGGAATAATCGCAGGACTGTTTTTGAATGGGGCATCCGAAATAATTATCGCCAATCGCACTATTGAAAAAGCGGAAGAGATTAGGCTTAATTATGCAGAGAGATGCAGGAGCAAACATATACAGATTAAAACCGCTTCCCTCTCATATCTTAAAGATCCTCAAATCCTGTCCTCTGTTGACCTGATCGTTAATACAACATCAATGGGATTAGAGGGAGTGGCTCCAGATGTGGATTTTGCCTCAACTTCCCCCCATGTCCTCATCTCGGACATTGCCTACAAACCGCCAGTTACACAATTTTTAAAAAAAGCTCAAGGGGCGGGGCGCAAGACATTAGGCGGCCTTGGAATGCTCGTATACCAAGGGGCTATAAGCCTTGAGATATGGACTGGCCAAAAGGCTCCGGTTGAAGTGATGATGAATTCGCTAAGAGCTTTCCTTAATGAGTAGAAAAGCTGGTTGATTATTACTCACTCCTTGCAAATCTTATCCCTCTTGTACACCCTCGGCACCCTTCCAGAGACCCTGCAAAACAGTTCGTATGAAATGGTTTCCGCCTTCCTTGCCAGTTCGTCAACATGCATCTCGACTCCCCACAGGACCACTTTATCACCTACAGATACCTCAGGGATATCGGTTACGTCTATCATCAGGAGGTCCATGCATACAAGCCCTGCAACCTTAGCGATCTTCCCTCTGATTATTACTTCACCAATATTGGAAAGATGCCTCGGATACCCATCGGCATATCCTATCGGCGCTGCCGCTACAATACTGTCCCTTTCAGCCGTGAACTTCCTTGCATAACTTACACTCTCACCCCTCTTGACCTTCTTTATCTGGACTATCCCGCTTCTAAGGGTCATGACCGGCTTCAGGTCTATCTTATCCCGGAACCAGAAGGAGGGGTGTGAGCCGTAAAGGGTTATTCCAGGCCTCACCATATTGAGATAATCAGGGAGATCGTCGGCAATTATAGCAGCGCTGTTGGCTATATGTATATACTCAGGGGAAAACCCCATAGACCTGATTTTCCCGATGACATCAGAAAAAGCACCGACCTGCTCATCCATGAACCCTCTGCCCTTGCTGTCCGCTGTCGCAAAGTGGGAGAGAACCCCTTCAACCTTTATGTTTTTCAGTTCCTTGAGTCTTCCAAAAAACTGCTCTACATCGCCAGGCAAGACCCCAAGCCTCCTCATCCCTGTGTCGATCTTTATATGAACAGGGGCTGTCTTCCCGGCCCTGGCGGCCTCATTGGAGATATCCATGGCGGTATCTATTGAAAAGATAACAGGGGTAAGGTCGTGCTTAAGTGCATATTCAGCCTCCCCGTGGAATATCCCGTTCAGAAGGAGTATCGGCCTCCTGATCCCGGCATTCCTGAGTTCAATCCCTTCAGGGAGGATAGCGACACCGAACATCTCGGTTCCGAGCTTTTCCAGCTCTCTTGAAACCTCCACAGCGCCATGTCCATAGGCATTGGCCTTTACAACGGCAAGGACCTTTTTGTCCCCTGCCTTTTCTTTTATCTTTCTGTAATTATAACCAAGGGCATCCAGGTCTATCTCTGCCAGTGTAGGTCTTCCCTGATAATTTGAGATTTGAGATTTGAGATTTGAAATTTAAACTATCCCCCTATCTGTGACATGGTCCTCTTGAAATCAAGCGGACCCCTTGTATCCAGTTCATGTCCAACCGGTTTTATCCCTGCGGCCTTCATAAACAGTTCTTTCAAATCATCCAGGGATGCGCCGTTCCTGAGAGGGGTCTTCATGTCAACTGCCAGCTTTTCATTGAAAAGACATGACCTGAGCCAGCCGTCCGAGGAAAGCCTGAGCCGGTTGCAGGTACTGCAAAAGTGCTCGCTTATGGAGCTTATGAAACCGATGGTGCCTTTCGCGCCACTGATCCTGTATGTACTGGCAGGCCCCATGCCTACCCCCTTATTCGCAATAGATAACTCAAACCTTTTTTTCAGTCTCTCAACCAGTTCGGCGGTCCTGATATACTTCTTCTCCTTATGAAGTCTCTGGTCTCCAATGGGCATGAATTCGATATAGCGCACATGAAGAGGCCTTTTGATGCTCAAGCCTGCCATATCCTCTATCTCGTCATCGTTAAAGCCTGGGATGACCACTACATTCAACTTAACAGGCGAAAGGTCGGCATCGAGAGCGGCTTGAATCCCCTCAAGGACTGCCTTTAAATCCCCGCCTCGTGTAATCTCGGAAAATCTCTCCGGCTTCAGCGAATCGAGGCTTATGTTGACCCTGTCCAGCCCCGCATCCTTGAACTCCTTTGCCAGTTTTGAAAGAAGGAGGGCGTTTGTGGTCAGGGTTACCTCTTCGACCCCCTCAACCTCCTTAAGCATGGAGATGAACCTTGACAGGTCCTTTCTTATAGTGGGCTCGCCGCCTGTAAGCCGAACACTCTTTATCCCGAGGAGGGCGCCTGCCTTTACAATATCCCTTATCTCCCCGTAGTGAAGGACTTCATGATGAGGAATGAGCTTGATCCCTTCGAGCGGCATGCAGTAGGCGCAGCGCATGTTGCACCTGTCGGTCACGGAGATCCTAAGATAATCAATCTTTCGGTTGTAAGAGTCTGTGATTGACATATGATTTACGGTCTTTTGTATTCTCCCGACTTTCCGCCGGTCTTGGATAGAAGGGATATGTCATCAAATATCATCCCTTTGTCTACTGCCTTGCACATGTCGTATATGGTAAGGAGTGTCGTGGTGACTGCTGTGAGGGCCTCCATCTCAACCCCTGTCTGCCCGGTGGTCTTGACCCTGGCCTCCACATGGATGGATACGAGGCCGTCATTATCCAAGGCAGCATCTTCGCTGAAGGTTATATCTACGGACGTTAGAAATAGAGGATGGCACATGGGGATCAGTTCTGATGTCTTCTTTGCCCCCATGATCCCGGCTACCTGGGCAACTGCGAGGACATCTCCCTTTTTCATCTTCCCTGCCTGTATGAGCTTAAGGGTATCGGGCTGCATCCGCACCTTCCCGCTGGCTACGGCAACCCTTTCGGTTGCCTCCTTAGCGGACACGTCCACCATCCTTGCCCTTCCATCTGAATTAAAGTGAGTCAGTTTATTTTCCATCCTGTAAGAATGCCACCTTGCGGACTTATTGTCAACAGTGAACCTGACAGAAACTCCAGCAGGTGTTGTCATAGCTGCAAAATTGTGGTATAAAATAACGCTGTGAGGCGCAACCTACTAAATAGAGAAGACACTGCACTCCTGATAATTGACATCCAGGAAAACCTCTGGAATGCCATGTGCAACAGGGACGAGATTGAAAAGAACGCACGGACACTCGTTGAGTTGGCCACAAGGGTAGAAATCCCCATCATACTGACTGCACAATACAAAAAAGGTATCGGGCCAGCCATAAAGAGCCTTAACGAGAGATTGATTGACGTCGAAGAGATTGAGAAGCTCTCCTTCAACTGCTTTGATGTGGAACCATTCAGAGATCGTCTGCTTTCTGTGGGTAGGAAGACCCTCCTGATAGCCGGAATTGAAGCCCACATATGCGTCCTCCAGACCGCCCTTGCAGCTATTGAACATGGGTTCAGAGTGCACATAGTCGCAGATGCAACAGGCTCAAGGACTGAGAAGAACCATAAAATAGGCCTTGAAAGGATGCGGCACGCAGGATGTGTGATCACCTCCGCAGAGACGGCTGCATTCGAGATCATAAAAGAGGCAGGGACGCCTCTTTTCAAGGATATGCTGAAGATAATCAAGTAGCTATCTCGTGAAACTCTTTTGAGATAACATTTTGACAAATACCTGATGCCGATAACCCTAATGTTTAAAGCATCTATGCAGTCCTATCTTTGTTGCAAAAGAAATCATCTATCTCTTTTCATAAAAAAGCCCGTTCCCCGCGCTTAGCAAGAAATGGGCTTTTAAAAAAATAGGTTGGGCTCTTAGTGTATTATGGTTTTCCCTGTCCTTTCGGCGACCTGGAGCCTGATCAGGGATTTTTCAAGTCTTGCTGCCTCAATCAGATAGTCCTTATCCTCTTGTGACAGCTTCTTGAGTTCCTTTTCAGCCTTCTCCATAGCAGCCTTGGCCCTTTCTATGTCTATTTCCGCAGCTATCTCAGCGGCCTCTGCAAGGATCGTAACCTTCTTTGGCGTAACCTCCGCATAACCCCAGCTTACAGCCATGTGGTGGATTTCCTTCCCTTTTCTGTAGGTCAGCTCCCCGACCTTCAAGGTGGTAAGAAAAGGGGCATGACCGGGCAATACCCCGAACTCCCCTTCGGCGCCGGGCGCTCTTACCTCGTCAACCTCTTCGGAAAGTACGAGCCTGTCCGGGGTGACAATCTCAAGGAGGATGGTTTCTGCCATTACGCCTTTAACCTCTCAGCCTTCTCTATCGCCTCTTCAATGCCGCCGACCAGATAGAACGCCTGTTCCGGGAGGTCGTCATGCTTGCCTTCAACAACCTCTTTAAACCCTCTAATGGTGTCCTTCAGTGGTACGTACTTACCTGGGGCCCCTGTGAACGCCTCAGCAACAAAAAAAGGCTGGGAGAGGAACCTCTGGATCTTCCTTGCTCTTGCCACTACCATCTTGTCTTCCTCTGAAAGCTCTTCCATGCCGAGTATGGCGATGATATCCTGAAGGTCTTTATACTTCTGAAGTATTCTCTGCACCTCCCTGGCTACCTGATAGTGCTCGGCTCCAAGTACCAATGGGTCAAGAATCCTTGATGTTGAATCCAGAGGGTCAACAGCCGGATATATCCCAAGCTCTGCAATCTGCCTTGAAAGAACGGTTGTAGCGTCCAGATGTGCGAATGTCGTTGCAGGGGCCGGGTCTGTCAGATCGTCAGCCGGAACATAAACTGCCTGCACAGATGTGATGGAGCCCTTCTTTGTAGATGTAATCCTCTCCTGCAGCTCACCCATTTCGGTTGAAAGAGTAGGCTGATAACCAACGGCAGACGGGATACGGCCAAGGAGCGCCGAGACTTCAGAGCCTGCCTGCGTGAACCTGAATATGTTGTCTATGAAGAGGAGAACGTCCTGTCCCTCCTGGTCCCTGAAGTATTCTGCAACGGTGAGGGCGGACAGTGCAACCCTGGCCCTTGCTCCAGGCGGTTCGTTCATCTGGCCATATACGAGACATGCCTTATCTATAACCCCGGACTCCTTCATTTCCATCCAGAGGTCGTTTCCTTCCCTTGTCCTTTCACCAACACCGCCGAATACTGAGAAACCTCCGTGCTCAACAGCTATATTATGAATCAGCTCCATAATGAGAACGGTCTTGCCCACACCAGCTCCACCGAAGAGACCGATCTTGCCCCCTTTTGAGTAAGGCGCAAGAAGGTCTATAACCTTTATACCTGTTTCAAGGGCCTCAACAGTTGACTCCTGTTCATCAAAGGATGGGGCAGACCTGTGAATAGGCCAGCGTTCCTTTGTGTTTATCGCTCCCATCTCGTCAACCGGATCCCCTATGACGTTCATTATCCTTCCGAGGGCCTCCCTGCCGACAGGCATGGTTATCTGCTGGCCAGTATCGACCGCCTGCATCCCTCGGACAAGGCCGTCAGTAGAATCCATGGCGATGCACCTGACGGTATTTTCACCTAAATGCTGGGCGACCTCAAGAACCAGGTTCCCCTCTCTATCATCAATGGAAGAGTTTGTCAGCCTAACCGCATTGAATATAGGCGGAAGTTTTCCCCTTTCAAATTCAACGTCCACCACAGGGCCTATCACCTGTGTTACTTTTCCTGTGCTCATATTTAAAGCCTCCTTAGATACATCACATGTAGGGGGTAGGGCTTGCCCCTACCCTGGACAACCGCAAGGGCGACCCTACATTATCTCTATTTCAATGCTTCCGCACCGCTGACTATCTCAACAAGTTCTTTAGTAATGGTTGCCTGTCTCGCCCTGTTGTAATAAAGGGTCAGGCGCCCTATCATCTCTTTCGCGTTCCTAGTAGCCGAATCCATGGCCGCCATCCTGGCGCCGTGCTCGCTGGCAATGGATTCCAAAAGCGCTCTGTATACCTGTATCTCTACATGCTTCGGTAGGATCTCCTCAAGTATGCTGTCCTTGTTTGGCTCATATATGTAGTCAACCTCTGACATCTCCGCCTCCCTCTCCAGAGGGGTTATAGGTAGAAGCCTTTCCATCATTGCTTCCTGGACCAGGGCAGACTTGTATTCGTTATAAAGGAGGTATACCTCATCCACTTCTTCATTGGTATAGGCATTGATTATATCACTGGCTATCCCCGCCGCAGTATGATAACCGAAGCCATACAGTATATTAGTATGCTCCTTGTTGATCTGCCCGCCGTTCCTCTTGTAGTGGTCTGCAGCCTTTCTCCCGACGATGGTAAGTCCGATCGCTTCATAGTTCATCTGGTTCAAGCGAAGGAAGGAATCAGCCTTCTTGATTATGCCGGAATTGAATGCGCCGCAAAGCCCTCTGTCCGATGTAATCACAATGACTGCTACCTTCTTTACTTCGCGTCTTGCAAGAAGCGGATGTGCGGATGAGTCGGCTCGAAGCGCCAGTGAAGACAGTACCCCAAGCATCTTATTGGCATAAGGCCTGGCCTGCTTAACAGACTCCTCTGCGCGTCTCAACTTGGCGGCAGAAACCATCTTCATGGCCTTGGTTATCTGCTGGGTGTTTTTTACGCTCTTTATTCTCTTTTTTATATCTCGTAAATTAGCCATTTTTTCCTATAACGGGAGAGGCACCCCGCCGGGGCGTCGCTACAAATATGGATATTGTTAAATTAAGCCGTAAATTCTTTATTGAATTCCTCAAGGGCGGTCTTGATCTTTCCCTTTACCTCGTCGTCCAGCTGCTTCTTTTCCTTGATGGCAGCGAATACTTCAGGGTGTCTTGACTCAACAAAAGACATGAGCTCGCTCTCGTATTTCCTTAGGGCCGATACAGGATAACTGTCCAGATAGCCGTTAATGGCAGCGAATATGACCAGCACCTGCTTCTCAACAGGGCTCGGGGAATACTGCGGCTGCTTTAAAATCTCGACAAGCCTGCTACCCCTTGAAAGCTGCATCTGGGTTGCTTTGTCAAGGTCACTGCCGAACTGGGCAAATGCTGCAACCTCTCTGTACTGGGCCAGATCAAGTCTTAGTGTTCCCGCAACCTGCTTCATGGCCTTTATCTGGGCTGCACCTCCCACCCTGGATACCGATAGACCCACGTTGATGGCTGGTCTCACGCCGGCATAGAAAAGGTCGGACTCCAGGTATATCTGGCCGTCTGTAATAGAAATAACGTTTGTAGGAACATAAGCGGAAACGTCCCCTGCCTGGGTCTCAATAATAGGAAGGGCCGTGAGTGAGCCGGCGCCCAACGCATCGCTGAGTTTTGCCGCTCTCTCAAGAAGTCTTGAATGGAGATAGAATACGTCTCCAGGATATGCCTCTCTGCCCGGCGGCCTTCTGAGTAAGAGTGAAAGCTGCCTGTATGCAACCGCGTGTTTTGAAAGGTCGTCATATACGATAAGGGCATGCTTCTTGTTGTCCCTGAAATACTCTCCCATTGTAACGCCGCAGTATGGAGCTATGAACTGAAGCGGTGCTGATTCGCTGGCGGTGGCGGATACCACTATACTGTACTCCATGGCCCCGTACTTTGTAAGTGTGTCCACAACCCTTGCCACGGTAGAACGCTTCTGGCCGATGGCGACATAGATACAGACGCAGTTCTGACCCTTCTGGTTTATTATGGTATCGAGTGCGACAGCGGTCTTTCCGGTCTGCCTGTCACCGATGATAAGTTCCCTCTGTCCGCGTCCGATCGGGATCATCCCGTCGATGGCCTTGATGCCGGTTTGCAAGGGCTCGTGAACTGATTTTCTGCCCACAATGCCGGGGGCCTTTATCTCTATCTTCCTGAAGTTCTTGGCCTCAATTGGACCCTTGCCATCGATAGGCTGGCCGAGGGCGTCAACAACTCTTCCTATAAGCTCTTCACCTACAGGTACCTGAACGATTTTACCAGTTCTCTTTACAATGTCCCCTTCCTTTATGAGGTGGCCTTCGCCGAGAATAGCGGCTCCGACATTGGCCTCTTCGAGGTTCAGCACCATACCGTATATGTCATGAGGGAACTCGAGGAGTTCACCTGCCATAGCCTTTTCGAGACCGTAAATACGGGCAATACCGTCACCAACCATGAGTACCGTCCCGGTCTCACTCATCTCAACCTTTTTTTCGTAGTCCTTGATCTGCGTCTTGATTATCTCGCTAATCTCTTCTGCTCGAATCTGCATTTTTTACCCCTTTTAAATCTATCGTTAACCGTGAGTCGTAAACTGTAAACTGTAAGCTGTTTGGTATTTTTAACAGCTCACGGCTCACGATTCACGGCTACTAAGCGGCCTTCATTATATTGTCTTTTAGCTTATGAAGCTGGGTCTTTATGCTGCCGTCATATATAATGTCACCAATCTTAATTACAATTCCTCCTAAAAGGGCAGGATCAAGCTCTGAGCTAAGGGAAACCTTCTTCCCTGTCTTCTTCTCAAGGGAGCTTATTATTTCCTTAAGGAGAGGTTCGGTAAGCTGCGATGCCGTCACAACAGTGGCCTTCATCCGCCCCGCCTTATCGTCGGAGAGCCCCTGATAAGATCTCAATATCTCTGGTAGGAGCAAAAGTCTTCCCCTGTCAACTAACAACAGAAGGAAGTTTTTGGTAGTTGAGCTGAAACCCTTTTTCACTGCAATGGCCTCAACTACACCCCTCTTTGTCTCTGCATCATGCTGTGGATTTAGGAGTATCTCCCTGATGGATGCATTGGCATCAAGGGCCGAAACAACGGCCTCTATCTCCTGACCTATCTTTTCGAACTCCCCAATATCAACTCCCAGGGAGAAGATCGCCTTTGCATATCTCTGTGCTGCTGCCCCTGTCTTCAATGGATACCTCCTGAAGCGGAAAGGTATTCCATTATCAGTTTCTCCTGGTCGAACCCCTTTATCTCTCTCTTCAGCTTTTCTTCCGTCATCTCAACAATAAGGTTCGCCGTCTCCTCCTTAATGACCTGCCTGGCCTTTTTTATCTCCTGCTCCGCCAAAAACTGGGCCTGCTCCTTTATCCTCAGGGCTGCCGTATTTGCCTCTTCAACGATCCTCGCTTTTTCTTTGTTCCCCTCTTCAACAATGGAGTCCTTCAGTGTCTTGGCCTCGTCAGTCAGCTTCCCCATCTTTTCCTGGTATTCTTTATACCTCTTCTCTGCCTCTTCCCTGGCCAACCTGGCCTCATCAAGGGCCTTCCTGATACCTTCGCTGCGGGAAGCAATAAAATCTCTGAGTGGTTTTGCAGCGACTTTATATAGTACGATAAGCAGGATAGCAAAGTTTATGAACCTGTAGGTCATGTCCATAAACTGGCTTTTGTGAGCCTCTTCGGCAAAAGATACTGAGGTTGTCAGCATGAAGAGGAAAAAATAGGACGCTATTCTAAACACTAGGCCGACCTCCCCAAAAGTTTCTCGGCCATATTAGAGGAAAGAGAGACTGCCTCTTTTTTCAGGGTCTCTCTGGCAATACCTACTTCTTTTTCTATCCTTTCCTTTATCTCTGAGAGAGTTTCTTCAGATACCTTGTAAGCGCTTTTGATAATTTCCTGTCCCCTGTCAGCCCCTTCCTTCCTTATCCTGTTCCTCTCCTCGATGGCCTTAAGCTTAGCATCATTCAGGGTGGCTTCATACTTGAGGCGCATCTTCTCAGCCTCTGACTCCAGCCCCCTGGCATCCGGGTCCTTTATCCTCTTATCCCTCTCTTCAAGCAAGGCCGCCATGGGCCTGAAGACAAAACGGTTCAGGACGAGCATGAGGACCAGGAAGAGCCCCATCTGGATAAAGAGTGTGAAGTCTAAACTTAGGTTCATAGGATTTTATATCTCAGATATCAATCAGGATTTTTCAACTACTTTTAAAACCTGAAAAAAATAGCATTCGATATTTGATTTGTCAAGGTATTTTTAGGAGTTTTTTAGGAGTTTTACTTTGCGTCGGGCATTCTTTGATGTATAGTAGCTCCACATTTTTTACCCAACGGAGGTCGCTGATGGAACCTATTGCCCACCTTGAAAAGAAGACATTCGACGTGCTGACCAGCCTGATAGATGATCTCTCCCTTCTCTGCAGGGACAATGTGATATCCCTCTACCTGTATGGGGGCGCCGCACGGAAGGGGTATGCCCCGGAGAGATCTAACCTGAATACCCTGATAGTTTTAAAAAAGATAGAGATTGATGCGCTTACGGGAATTGCCAGAATATATAAAAAAGTGGGCAAGGTGAGGGTTGTGGCTCCCCTCGTACTTACCCCTGCCTATATAAGGTCATCAGTAGATGTCTTCCCTATCGAGTTCCTCGATATAAAGGAGAACTCGATATTGCTGACAGGGGTGGATCTCCTGAAGGAGATCGCAATAGACCTTTCCCGTCTAAGGGAACAGTGCGAAAGGGAGATAAAGGGTCAGCTTGTGCGTTTTAGAGGTTCCTTCCTTGAGGTCGAGGGAGACCGGAAAGGGATGGAACAACTGGTCATAAAAGCGATATCAAGTCTCATATTCCCTCTAAAAAATATCCTCAGGATTGTGAATCATCAGATCCCGGAAGGCAGCGACACAGTCATACGGAGCTGCTGTAAGACAATGAATGTGTCCGATACCCCATTTCTTGATGCGTGGGCGATGAAGAAAGAGGGGCACAAGTTCTCTCTTGAAGGACTCTATGCCTTGATCTCCGGTTACATGAGCACCCTTGAAGATATCTCTAATAAGATTGATGCGATGAAGGCAGAGGGAGGCTTATGAAGGGATGTAGGTTTTCGATCCTTATCCCGTTCCTATTCATCCTGCTGATAGTTACAGGGACGAGCGCAGCAGACAAAGTTTTCCCTACTCCATCAGGGTATGTAAACGACTTTGCCGGTGTCATTGATGCGGAGTACAAGAGATGGCTTAACTCTCTGATTGAAGAAATAAATAGTAAGTCGACTGCCGAGGTTGCGGTGGTAACGATCCGGTCTTTCGAAGAGTATGGTTTTTCAGGGATCGAAGAGGCCGCTGTAAAGCTCTTTGAGGAGTGGGGGGTAGGGAAGAAAGGAGTCGATAACGGTATCCTTGTTATTGCAGCTATAAAGGAGAGGAAGGTCAGGATCGAGGTAGGGTATGGCCTTGAAGGCCAGATTCCCGATGGCGCTGCCGGTGAGATTATAAGGACTGGAGTCGTTCCTTATTTTAAAAAGCAGGAATTTGGCGCAGGCCTCTATAACGGGGTGCTGATGATCGCAGAGAGAATAAAGGCCGATGTGGGAGAAAAGGGTAAAAGGATTGATTCTACAAGCTTTACTAATAACGACATTACAAATATAATCATCCTTGCCTTTATTATAATTGGTATATTATTTGCCGGCATCATGAACAGCAGGCGTCGCAGCTCTTACCATGATAACGGCTTCTGGGGTTACGGTAGCGGAGGATTCGGGGGAGGCGGCGGTTTTGGAGGTAGTTCCAGCGATTTTGGCGGCTTCGGCGGAGGAGGTAGCGGCGGAGGCGGGGCGAGTGGTGATTGGTAGGCCTATAACAAATACATTTTTGACACAGATGAGCACAGATTTTCTATGATAACTCTGACAATCCCCTCCCCTTCAAGGGGAGGGTTAGGGTGGGGATGGGTATGAAAACTATGAGGCTGCGACCCTTGAACCCACCCTCACCCCGACCCTCTCCCTGAGAGAGAGGGAGAATTAGAGTTTTAAAAACTATTTAAAAGCAACGGGGTACAGGGTAGGATTACTAATCAACTTTGGGGAAGCGATAAAAAGAGTAAGGCGGGTAAATTGATTCTGTGTTAATCATATCTTTATCAGTGCAAATCAGTGTTGAATTAAGGAGGTTTGAATAATGAAGACTTTAGGTGTAGTTCTTGGCATACTGATTTTGATATCTGTCCTCTTTGCAGGCTGGATGATGGGTTATTACAACCGGTTCGTGAACATGGACGAAGGGATCAAAAACGCCTGGGCGCAGGTGGAAAATCAGCTAATGAGGCGGAACGACCTTATACCTAACCTGGTCAACACGGTCAAGGGTTATGCAAGCCACGAAAAAGAGGTATTTACAAACATAGCTGACGCCAGGGCAAAGCTGGGAGGGGCAAAAAGTGTGAGTGAAAAGATAGATGCTGCGAACGAGATGACATCAGCCCTCTCAAGACTCCTTGTTATTGTCGAGCAGTATCCGCAACTGAAGGCAGACCAGTCCTTTAACAGGCTTATGGACGAACTGGCAGGGACGGAAAACCGTCTCGCTGTAGAGAGGAAAAGGTATAACGACAATGTATTGGAATACAACCAGTTGAGGCGTAGAGTCCCGTCAAATATCATTGCCGGTGTTTTCGGATTTGTCGAGGCGGCATACTTCAAGGTTCCTGAGGCGGCAAAGGAAGCGCCAAAGGTGGATTTCGGGACGAGGTAATAGGTAGCTTTTTGGACGTGACTAACATACGAAATCAGATGTTAGCGAAACGGGTGCCAATTAAATAATAACTGGTTATGCATAAGGAGATAAAATGGACGATGATTTTAAGTCGTTTCATGTTGGCGTATCAGCAGAAGCTTTTACGGCTGGATTATTTGCACGATGCGGATTAGATATTTCTGTTCAGTATGGAGCAAATCAGCCAGAGTACGATTTGATTGTAGCTAAAGGTGATAAATTATTAAAGGTATCAGTTAAAGGCAGCAAAGATGGGTCATGGGGACTAACTCAATCATACATTGAAAATGCTGATTATCACGGAGCTGTAGACCAATGGCTGGCTAAGCATAAGGGGAAAACCATTTTTTGCCTAGTTCAGTTTAAAAATACTGAGATAGGTGAAATGCCACGAATATATATAGCAACACCAGAAGAAATTGGAAAGAGACTAAAAGATAGTGCTAAGGGTCGTGGTGAAACCATTCTTTATGAATATCATGAGTGGAGTTCTAGGGCTCATGCTGCTGGAACTATAGATAAAATTCCAGATAGTTGGAAGTTCTCCACGAGGAGATTAGAAGAACTACTTAAAAATGCATAACAAATCATTGGAGTGAACGAGTGCCACAGGACACTTATGGAGGTAGCATTGTTATGAGGAGTGCAAATCGGTTTGGAGGCATATTGTTCTCTTACAGTGGCACTCGTCACTCAATTCTGCGTTCCCCCGGCGCTTCACCTCATAACCTCAGCCAGATAAACCACGTGCCGCAATCCCCCTCTCCCCGGCCTCTGGCGTTCAACGGAAAACCCTGCTGCAGCCAGGCGCTTCTCGAACGCTGTGTCGGAGTTCTCCCCCCATACTGCGAAAACGCCGCCGGTAGAAAGGGCAGATGCCGTTGCCTTCAGGGCATTGCTACCATAGAACGGGTCATTCCTTGAATATGTTGACGAGCCAGGCCCTTCGTAGAGGTCAATAATAATGGCGTCGAAGCGTTCAGCTCCGGATTTTGCGGCCCTTGCGATCACTGAAGATACATCCTCTATCACTACAGTGACCCGCGGGTCGTCCACAGCGGAGCCGGTAAGCCCCGCAAGGGGGCCCCTGCACCACTGAACGACGACTGGGTTAAGCTCTGCCACAACTACCTCGGCTGTGGAAGGCAGGGAGCCGAGCGCAGCCCTAAGGGTGAGCCCCATGCCAAGGCCGCCGATGAGCACACTCGGCCTCTCGCGTGCCACCACGGCCCGGCAGGCACTTTCTCCAAGCGCAATCTCGGAACGGTTCGCGCTGCTGTTCATTAGCACACGTCCATTTATGACTATCAAAAAGTCTCGCTCCCCCCGTCTGCGGAGTTCAAGCACTCCATCTGCTGTATCAACTCTGTCTATTGTCTCCCACGGCTGCGCCATCTCTGATTACCCCTTATTTGGTTATTAGTTCAGTTCGCAATCTTACAACCCCATCCCCACCCTGACCCTCCCCTTGAAGGGGAGGGAAATGAATCCCCTCTCCATCAGGGAGAGGGCAAGGGTGAGGGTGGGTTGAATAAGTACAATTTGCCGGTTTAATTAAAGATGGAACTAACTCTACACATAATGTCCCGCTGCAAAACCGGATGCCCAAGCCCAGTGGAGGTTGTACCCTCCAAGCTGCCCTGTCACATCAACTACCTCGCCTGTAAAATAAAGTCCTGGGACCTTTTTTGCCTCCATCGTCTTTGATGACAGCTCGTTTGTATCAACCCCGCCCAGGGTGACCTCTGCAGTATTGTACCCTTCGGTTCCGGCAGGGATTATGGTCCAGTTATGGATCTGCCGTGCGATAGCCCCAAGTTCTTTATCCGAATATTGATTGACCGGTTTGGATTGGATATAAAGTCCGCACCAGATACTGGCAAGGCGTTTCGGAAGAAACTCTGAAAGGAGGTTTCGCATCTCCATCCTGCCTTGCCGTCTCGCCAGGAAAAACTCATGGGCATCCAAGCCGGGCAATATATTGATAACAATCTCTTCCCCCGGATTCCAGTAAGAGGATATCTGTAGCACGGCAGGGCCACTCAATCCTTGATGGGTAAATAAGATGTCTCCGCGGAACTCCTTGCCCTTGCAGCTCACTGAGGCATTAATAGAAACGCCGCTCAGCTCACTGACAACCTTAAGGTCTTGAGGGTTGAGGGTAAAAGGGACAAGGGCCGGTTTCAATGAATTAACTTTTAGACCGAACTGGCTGGCTATCTTGTATCCAATATCTGTAGCCCCCAGTTTCGGATAAGAGAGTCCCCCTGTGGCAATGACAAGGGATTCTGATTGAAAGGTTCCGAGACTGGTTGCCAGAGAAAATAGTCTGTCCATCTTTAGATCTTCTACTTTGCATTGCAGGCGCACCTCCACACCTGCCTCACAGAGCTCTTTGTTTAGCATCTCCAGGATATCGCCGGAGCTTCCCGCACAGAATAGCTGCCTTGCCTCCTTTTCATAATATTTTATGCCATGCCTCTCAAGCATGGCAATAAAATCATCCGGCGTGAAGCGCGAGAGTGCAGATTTACAGAAGTGGAGATTGCTGGATATATAGTTCTCCGGTCGAATATCTCTATTCGTGAAATTGCATCGCCCTCCGCCGGAGACGAGGACCTTCTTCCCGATCCTTTCAGAATGGTCAATGACCAGGACAGAGCGGCCGCGCCCTCCCGCCTCTATGGCACACATAAGGCCCGATGCACCGGCACCGATGATAATAACGTCTTTTTTCATTAATTGACAATATACGACAATCCCTTGCCGCAAGCCACAATAAATGCTATCCTCCAACCCGTGATAAACACGCTATGCATATCATCCCTTGTACTCTATTTATCTGGAATGCTTTTTGTCCCATTCAGAAAGGTAAGTGCTTACAAGGTTATCACAGCCGCTGGGTTACTCTTACATACAACCGCGCTCGTCATGCGAACCATAGCAGTGGGGCACGCCCCTATGGCCAACAGGTACGAGACCCTCATGTTCTTCAGCTGGGCCATAATCCTAACAAACCTGATTGTGGTCTTCAGGTACAATATCGCAAAGACATCTCTGATAACAACGCCAATAGGCCTCATTCTCCTGTTCTGGGCCATGCGGGCCAGCGATGCCGTCACGCCAATGTACCCTGCCCTTAAAACAGTATGGTTTGAAATCCATGTAACTTCATCATTCGCCGGGTATGCCCTTTTCACCCTGGCAATGGCCGCGGCAATACAGTTCTTAATGGCAAGGGAAACTGACGAGGCTACTGCATTTTCGGATATTAACAACAAGGCAGTCCTGTGGGGTTTTCTTCTTTTTTCGTTATCAATGTACAGTGGGGCCATATGGGGATACCTGGCATGGGGCGCCTACTGGATGTGGGAGCCAAAGATGCTCTGGTCTTTCATCCTCTGGTTTTATTATGCCGGGATACTTCACGGCAGATACGTCAAGAGCTGGCGGGGAAAGGCTGTTGCATATCTGACTATTGTAGGCTTTGGCATTGTCTTTTTCACCTACCTTGGGGTTTCCATACTGATGCAGTCGTCGCACAAATTATAGATATGATATTAGCAAATTCTGGAGTTTCCTGAGTTTTCATCCAAAGCTTATGGATAGCTGAAAATCATCTACAGTCTTTTGTTGGTCCTTTGACTTTCATTACATCATTTTAAACCATCCCTAAGAGGAACTTGATCTTTATGATGCAAATTTCAACATCGGATGACCTCTTGTCAAGAGTAGTCAGGAAAGAAAAGGATTTTTGTGGAATGGATAGAAATAATAAAGCCCCATCCATTTCTGGATGAGGCTTTTAATTTAATCCCGGCGGCGTCCTACTCTCCCACACAGTCTCCCATGCAGTACCATCGGCCCTGGAGGGCTTAACTTCCGTGTTCGGTATGGGAACGGGTGTGGCCCCTCCGGTATAGCCACCGAAAAGTCATTAACAAAACTATTACCCTGCAAATTGCAGGTAAAATTATTTGACAACGAATAAGGGTAGGGGCGTAAATATAATTATGGTCAAGCCTCACGGCCGATTAGTACTGGTCAGCTCAACACCTTACAGTGCTTACACACCCAGCCTATCAACGTCGTAGTCTACGACAGGCCTTTAGACCGGTTAAACCGGTGGGATATCTTATCTTGGGGCGAGTTTCCCACTTAGATGCTTTCAGCGGTTATCTCTTCCGAACATAGCTACCCAGCCATTGCCTCTGGCGAGACAACTGGAACACTAGCGGTTCGTCCAACCCGGTCCTCTCGTACTAGGGTCAGCCCCCCTCAAATATCCTGCGCCCACAACAGATAGGGACCAAACTGTCTCACGACGTTTTGAACCCAGCTCGCGTACCGCTTTAATTGGCGAACAGCCAAACCCTTGGGACC
>CAKKSC010000049.1 GCA_919902985.1 Desulfuromonadales bacterium
AGCAAAATCCTTTGTGGGCGTGAAGTTTAAATGCGTTTGCCCTTTGCAGCCCATAATCCCCTTTACCTTAGCGCACTTATCGTGTAAACTGAAATCTTCACTATGGCTGACAAGATCATTATAAAGGGTGCCAGGGAGCACAACCTAAAGGACATCGACGTGGAGATCCCGAGGAATAAACTCGTTGTTATAACGGGTCTTTCCGGTTCAGGGAAGTCATCCCTTGCCTTTGACACCATATACGCCGAGGGTCAGAGGAGGTATGTGGAGTCCCTGTCAGCCTATGCCCGCCAGTTCCTTGAACAGATGGAGAAGCCCGATGTGGATTCCATTGAGGGACTGTCTCCAGCCATATCCATAGAGCAAAAGACCACATCAAAGAACCCCCGCTCCACCGTTGGAACCGTTACTGAGATATACGACTACCTGAGGCTTCTTTTTGCCAGGGTAGGTAAGCCTTTCTGCTACCAGTGCGGGAAAGAGATATCTTCCCAGACCATTTCCCAAATGGTGGACCAGCTCCTGGCGCTCCCTGAAGGCAGCAAGGTGAACCTCTATGCCCCTGTTGTGAGAAGCAGAAAGGGGGAGTATAAGAAGGAGCTTTACCAGTTCAGAAAGGACGGGTTCCTGAGGGCACGGATAGATAAGAAGGTCATAGACCTTTCCGAGGATATAACCCTCGATAAGAACAAGAAGCACGACATAGATGTCATGGTGGACAGGGTTGTGATAAAGGAAGGTGTTTCAGGCAGGGTTGCGGAGGCCTTCGAGACTGCGCTCAAGCTTGCTGATGGGATTGCCAGGGCCGAGGTTGTTGGCGATAAGGATATCCTTTTCAGCGATAAGTTCGCATGTATAGAGTGCGGTATAAGCTACCCTGAGATAACTCCCCGTCTCTTTTCATTCAATAACCCTAACGGGGCTTGCCCTGCCTGCGACGGCCTGGGAAGCAAACTGGAGATGGATCCGCAGCTTGTTGTCCCGGATAAAGAACGCTCCATAAGGGAAGGGGCAATAGTCCCCTGGGAGAGGAGGAAGTCTTCTTTATTCCATCAGATGCTGGAATCACTTGCTTCCCATTATGGGATAGACATTTATAAGCCATTCAGGTCTCTCCCAAAAAAACATCAGGAGGTAATCCTCTACGGCTCAGGTGAAGAAGAGATCAAGTTTCACATAGAAGAAGAGGGGCGGAGGTATTTTTACAAAAAGCCGTTTGAAGGGGTAATTCCTGAACTCCAGAGGAGGTATCTGGAGACAGATTCTGAATATATCCGTGAGGAGATTGAGCGGTTCATGGGAAGCAGCCCATGTCCGACGTGCCACGGTAAACGGCTGAGAAAGGAGTCATTATTTATTAGGGTTGAGGGAAAGGACATCTCTGAAGTTGTCTCTTTATCCATATCCAGCGCCCTTGATTTCTTTAAGGCACTGAAGCTGAGTGAAAGAGACAGGATCATTGCTGAGAGGATCATAAAGGAGATAAGGGAGAGGTTCGGGTTTCTCATCCATGTGGGGCTGGACTACCTGACCTTAGACAGGGCCGCAGGGACGTTGTCTGGTGGCGAAGGGCAGAGGATAAGGCTTGCGACCCAGATAGGATCATCCCTTGTTGGAGTCCTTTACATCCTTGACGAACCCTCCATTGGCCTTCACCAGAGGGACAACAAGAGGCTCCTTGACTCTTTAAGGAGGCTCCGGGACATAGGGAACACTGTCCTTGTGGTGGAGCATGACGAGGAGACGATCCTTGAGGCGGACTATGTGCTGGACATGGGACCCGGAGCGGGTGTGAACGGCGGGAAGATCGTGGCCCAGGGTACGCCTGTGGAGATAATGAATAATGACGACTCCCTTACCGGAAGGTTCCTCTCAAGAAAAGAGATGATACATCTACCAGAGAAAAGGAGGGCCCCGAAGAAAAAAGCGATAAGGATCCTGGGCGCCAAAGGAAACAACCTTAAATCGGTGGATGTATCCATACCTATAGGATTATTCACATGCGTTACAGGGGTCTCAGGATCAGGGAAGAGCACCCTTGTGGTGGACACACTTTACAGGGCACTCTCACAGAGGTTTTACGGAAGCAGGGAGAGGGCAGGTGAATACGAAAGGATTGAGGGGCTTGAGTATATAGACAAGGTGATAGATATAGATCAGGCGCCAATAGGAAGGACTCCAAGGTCCAACCCCGCGACATATTCAGGCCTCTTTACCCATATAAGGGACCTGTTCGCCGCCCTCCCTGAGTCCAAGGTGAGGGGATACAAAGCCGGAAGATACTCTTTTAATGTAAAGGGCGGAAGGTGTGAGGCCTGCGCAGGAGACGGGATAGTAAAGATAGAGATGCACTTCCTCCCGGACATATACGTGACATGCGAGGTATGCAGCGGGAAGAGGTATAACAGGGAGACCCTGGAGGTGAGATACAAGGGTAAGAATATAGCTGAGATCCTTGACATGACTGTGGATCAGGCCCTTCCCATGCTTGAAAACATCCCTCCTATAAAGACTAAGCTCAAGACCTTGCAGGAGGTGGGCCTTGGATATATAAAACTCGGTCAGTCTGCAACTACGCTCTCCGGCGGAGAGGCCCAGCGGGTAAAACTTGCCAAGGAGCTTTCAAAGAGGGGAACAGGAAGGACTCTTTACATTCTGGACGAGCCAACTACGGGCCTCCACTTTGCGGACATAAAGAAGCTGCTGGAGGTGTTGCATGCCCTTTGCGATGCGGGAAACACGATACTTGTCATAGAACACAACCTGGATGTCATAAAGACATCCGACCATATAATTGATCTCGGGCCTGAGGGAGGGGCAAAGGGGGGCATGGTTATTGCTTCAGGAACTCCTGAGAGGATTGCGTCAACAAAGGGGTCTTATACAGGAGAATACCTGAACAAAGTCCTGTATTGATAGCATTAAGAAATGGTTGCTTTCGACTGAGAGATGGAATATAGTTGGTTCGTTTCGGTATCATAACGATGTATCAGGAGGTAGGGATATGAATAGAATTTTGCAAGCCCTTGTTGTCTCCCTAACGATCCTGACCCCGGATATAATCTATGCAAACCAGTCCGAGACTGCGTCAGACCAGAAAGTAGACGTTGTAGATTCTGCAAAGATTGAAGATGCAGCAGATACTGCACAGGCACAGGACGATTCGCAGATAGTTGTAATCGTTAACCCGACCCCCGAACAAATTTTGTCCTTAGATAAACAGATTTTGTCACCCGAGACCTTAGATGAAGGGATGCAGGAAGAGGCCTCATCGCCTGAAGAAGTCGAGGAAACAGAAGTACCTGTTTTAACCACCTTTGACATACCCATGACCACGAATGAAAAGGTCGAGATATATATTCACTATTTCACCAACAGGATCAGAGACAAGTTCTCAACCTGGCTTGGCCGCTCCGAGATGTACCTTCCTATGATGAAAAAGACCTTCAGAGAGAAGGGGCTTCCTGAGGACCTTACATATCTGGTACTTATTGAGAGCGGGTTCAACAATAGGGCTTACTCGAGGGCCAAGGCTACCGGCCAGTGGCAGTTCATGAAGGGCACAGGAAAGAGATATGGCCTCAGGATTGACAGATGGATAGACGAAAGGCGAGACCCTGAAAAGGCTACGGAGGCTGCTGCAGAATACCTTGGCGATCTTTACGGTCTGTTTAACGATTGGCACCTGGCGGCAGCCGGATACAATGCTGGGGAGGGAAAGATAGGCAGGGCCATAAAGAAATATAAGACAGTTGATTTTTGGCAGCTTTCACAGCCTAAAAATAAATATCTGAGAAGGGAAACCAAGGACTATGTCCCAAAGCTGATAGCCGCAGCCATGATAGCAAAGGAGCCCGCAAAATACGGGTTTGATGATATAGAGTACGATCCATCCATTGCATATGAAAAGGTCACCATAAGCAGGATAATGGACCTGAGAGAGGTCGCAAGTGCCGCGGAGTGCAGCCTTGAAGATATACAGATACTTAATCCCGCGCTAAAGACGAAATTCACGCCGCCCAACTATCCAGACTTTGAACTGAATGTCCCGATGGGGAAGAAGGAGATACTGGAGGACAAGCTTGCTTCCATCGCCGGCGTTTCTGAAAAGGTAGCGCTTAGAGAGGTCGGACCGGAAAAGAACAGCTTGTCAAGAAAGAAATCATCTCGCGCCAAACGTGTGCAGGCGCAAAGTGTCTCAATGGAGACCGCTTCAAAGAAGATTATCAGTTACATCGTAAAGGAAGGTGAGACCCTCTGGGGGATAGCGGCAAAATACAGTGTGGATGTAAGGCATCTGGCTTCCTGGAACAATCTCAGAAATCATCACCAGTTGAAAACGGGGCAGAGGTTAAATATCTATGTTGGAAGAGATACCGGCAAGAAGGTTTCATAAGGTACGCCGAGGTTCAATAGACAGTAATCCAGAGATAGCTGCCAACCGTATGGTTGGCAGTTTCATTTTAAATATACGAGGAATCTATGATATCAGTTGAAGATGCCCTTTCCCTCATTCTCTCGCAGATAAGAGAGATGGGAAGTGAAAGGGTAGATATAACATCGTCCCTCGGAAGGGTGATTGCAGAAGATATCTATGCCAGGCGGAACAACCCTCCATGGGATAACTCCGCCATGGACGGGTATGCCCTTTTATACGCCGACATCAAGGGGGCGACCAGAGATAGCCCCGCTATTCTTAACGTCATTGAGGACCTGCCGGCCGGATACACTGCAAAAAACACTGTAAATAGAGGGATAGCTATCAGGATAATGACAGGCGCTCCGATTCCCATGGGTGCTGATACCGTTGTCATGGTGGAGGATACGGAGAAGGATGGAGAAAACGTAAAGATACTCCGCGGGACCCCTCTCGGCGAAAATATAAGAAGGGCAGGGGAAGACATAAAGACAGGAGAACTTGTCGTGCCTAAAGGCACTGTCATAAGGCCAGCCGAGGTTGGCATCATGGCGACCTGCGGCAGGGCCTTTATCTCAGTCTATCAGCGGCCAAGGGTTGCAGTGGTTTCTACCGGTGATGAACTGGTTGATGTGGATGAGGAGATAACGGAAGGAAAGATAGTTACATCCAACAGCTACACCCTTTCTGCCATGGCAGCCGATTGCGGGGCAGATGCCTTTCAGCTCGGTATTGCCAGGGATACCAGAGAGGCATTAAAAGAAAAGCTGCGTCAGGCCCTTTATGCCGACGTCATAATAACATCCGGAGGTGTTTCAGTAGGGGACTTTGATTTTGTAAAGGACGTCTTGAAGGAACTTGGCTCGGAGATGAAGTTCTGGAAGGTGGCCATGAAGCCGGGAAAACCTCTCGCCTTTGGAACCATAGGAGGCAAGCCCGCCTTTGGCCTTCCTGGAAACCCGGTATCCTGTATGGTCTGTTTTGAGCAGTTTGTGAGGCCTTCCATCCTGAAGATGATGGGTCACAACAGGATATACAGGCCTGTAATCAATGCAACTCTAAAAGAGGATATAAAGAAGAAGACCGGCAGGAAGCACTTCATGCGCTCCTTTGTAAGGCTTGAAGAAGGACAGTATACGGTAACGACCGCTGGAGACCAGGGCTCAGGGATACTGAAGTCGATGGTTGCCGCCAACGCCCTTCTAATATTCCCCGAAGAACTATCCCTTCTTAAGGCTGGAGACAAGGTAAAGGTCCAGCTTATAGACAGGACTTTCGACTATTCTGAGGCGCCTGGGTACTGACTCTTTTAACCCTTCAAGACCTCAATCCGCCGTTCCCCAAAGACAAATCGAGCCTTCCAACGCCTTGGGTTAATAAAGAACGAAACCACAAAACCGGACAGTTTATGTGCTACACTCCGGACAGTTTATTTGTTATTTGCAAAGGCTAAATGAGGCAGGTCAAACGCATTAAAACTATAGTAACAACAAGCTCTCAAAGGTTTATGT
>CAKKSC010000050.1 GCA_919902985.1 Desulfuromonadales bacterium
CCTTCAAAAGCCCGCCGAGCTTCCATCGGTCTACGACCGCCGCCAGGTTTGCGTTATCACATAATCAAACAGAGGAACATCATCGAGATAGACCCGTCTGTCTTTGAAGGAACAAAAGAGGTGGTTGTGGCAAGGTCGGCCTTTGAAGAGAAGATCGAGGCGGAAAAGAAGATCGTTGCGGCCATGCCTGAATCCACGGAAAAGGAGAAGGCCGGGTTTGCCATAGAGATCAGGAAGGCCATTTACGAGACAATACCCCAGGTCAACCATGCTGTTAAAAGCGTTTCAGAGCTGAAGACGCAGGAGATTCGTGATGTAGTTGTGTCCAGGGTAAAGGAAACGCTACTTTCAGCGCCACAACAACACCTGTTTGCAGCAGATATGGTGAAGGAGATTGAGGCGGCTTACGATGTGACGGTAAATGAGTTCATCCAGAACACTATCGAGATTCCACGGATCGTGATCCAGCCGACTGATGAGGTAGATTCGGGCTTTAACGATTTTGACCTGGATGTAAAGAGCCTCAACTATTCGCCTGTTGCAGAAGAGATCATGGTTCAATTCCTGAACCGCAAAGAGAACAATATCCATACCATTATCGGCAAGTACGGGATAAGCGCCGACAAGCCTGAAAACCTGATTATGAATGAGCTTATCAATAACCCGGAGATTGATTATGATTCGCAGTCGGACCTTCTCTTCAAGCTTGTAAATCAGGCAATCGAAAGGCTGAAGAGCTATCTGAAGGATGAAGATTTTATTAACGTTGTAAAGTTCTACAAAATGGAGATTGCGGAGCTGATCTATTCCCAGATGAGGCCCCATTTCTACTGCAACACAAAGTCCTATGAAGAGCCTGTTGTCAAGCCGTTCACAAGGATCGAGGAACACAACCTTACCAAGGTTCAGGCGGACGCTGTTCATTACTACACCAACACCATAACGCCCACAAGCGCGATCCCGCAAAAGGTCTTCAGCGGCTTCAGGAAGGCCTGTCATAGCCTGTACAAGTTTGACCGCAAGAACGAAAAGGACTTTGCAACAATCCTGGAAAACGATAAAGATGTGAAAAAATGGCTGCGCCCTGCACCGAAGCAGTTCAAGATTTATTGGGACCACAATGCCAGGATGTACGAGCCGGACTTTGTGGCTGAAACGGACGCCGTAATTTACCTGGTTGAAATCAAAAGAGACATAGATATAGACACCCGTGAGGTCCAGGAAAAGGCAAAGGCGGCCCTCCAGTATTGCAGGTATGCTACTGACTATAATCTTAAAAACGGCGGCAAGTCGTGGAAATACCTGTTAATCCCCCACGATGAAGTCTTGCCGAATATGAGCATTGGATATCTGGCAGGGAAGAGGGAGTTTGTGGGGTAATGAGTCGGGATCATTTTTCATAGAAGACTGGATTCAGCTTGTCATAGGTCTTTTCCAGGCCTTCCGATACGACCCTTATATCTCCTATAACAGGCATGAAGTTTGAGTCCCCGTTCCAGCGTGGGACAATGTGATAATGAACGTGGTCTATAATCCCGGCCCCTGCTGCGTGTCCAAGGTTTGCTCCTACATTGAACCCCTGCGGGTTCATTGCCTTTTTAAGGACATTGATGCATCTCCTGACATTGATCGATATATCGGTTAGTTCCTTGTCTGAGAAGTCGTTCAGGTCGGCAGTATGTCTGTAAGGAGCAACCATCAAATGCCCCGCGGCATATGGGAATTTATTCATAATGACAAAGGAGTCTTGCCCCCTGAACAGTATCAGGTTCTCCCTGTCGCTCTCCTTCTTCGGGAGTTCACAGAATATGCACCCCTTCTGCTCGTCGCATCTTTCGATATACTCCATCCTCCACGGAGCCCAGATTCGTTCCATATAACCCCTCTGAATGCAAAATTTAAATTGCAAAGTGCAAGGTTCAAAGTGGACTTATTTTGCGTTTTACACCTTACTTTTTGCAATTTGCACTATCATATCGTTTTATTCCGCATTATCCTTGAAACCTCTTTAGTCGTCTTCAATATCTCAATAGCCTCTTCTTCGGTCAGGGACCCCATTCCACAGCTTGGTGTGATCATGGACTGATCAAAAAGAACCCTTTTGTCAATACCTTTCGCAACGAGATCTGTAATTGCCCCTTCCAGCCGGTTTACAAGGAACTCTACCTCCATCCTGCCGCCTCTGTCGGTTGGTACAATCCCCCAGGCCAGGATACCGCCCCTTTCAAGGAACCTCTTCAGTTCCTCATGGTACATTCCCAGTTTTTCTACATATCCGTAAGCGTCGAAGTTGACAATATCTATCCTGCTTTCAAAAGGGAGCGACCAGTCCATGTTCCCGCAGCAGTGAATCCCTGATATCCCGTTCTTCTCCTTGATCCCGTCTATTACCTCATTCCAGTAATCTATTACCTGCTCCTTTGATACATTAAAATATGCGGAACCGTAAGAGGTCATGGCAGGCTCATCCATAAAGATAATGACAGGGAGGTTAAACCTGCTGAGTCCCTCGATCTGCCAGACGGCCTTCATCCGAAGGGTCTTAAGTACCGAATCAAAGAGATCGGGATTATAGATAACATACCCTCCCTGCTGGTCCTTCATACCCATCCCATATGTTATGGGGCCTGTGATATGCCCCTTCAGTGCTGCAACCCCCTTGGGAAGAGCTGATTTAAGCCTGTTAACCATGGCATAATACCCTGGAGCAAATTCCTGGCTCAATGCGAAGTAGTCAGCATCTCCTGCATAGAAATGTTCATAGAAGGTCTCCAGCTCTGGCGTCAGGTCACCCGCTGCATCGATCCATATCTTATTGGATTTGACATCAGCGCGTATCCTCGGCATTCCTTCGCTGTACTGCCACACCATCCCTTCAACAGGACCTCTCTGGGGCAACTGGGGCCAGATAGGTATTTCAGGCAGATACTCAAGGACGAGTGCTACAGCCTCTTCAGGGTCAAGAACTGGAAGACTCCCGATTCCGGTTGCCAGCCATCTTGGTTTAAAATTCATGGAAAACCTCTGAGACTGATTAAAAGTTGGATTTTGTCTGGGCTTAATTATTTACGGGGTTCCTTTAAAGAAGGTCTTTCCAGGTATGAAGAGATAGTTCAGGCCGAACATCTGGTTATTAAAGGCGTTGAATATGGAATCTGCCTCTTCTCCAAGGAAGAGGTTGAAAAAGGAGAATCTCTTTTTTTCCATATACTTGATATATGGTTTACCCTTTATCCCTGCCATCTTTGATACTCCGTCTATAGCATCCTCAAGGTTGCCGAGTTCATCAACCAGCTTCAGGTCTTTCGCCTGTTCCCCCGTGAATATCCGGCCGTCTGCAAGCCCCTTAACGTAATCCTCCGGGAGTTTCCTCCCTTTTGCAACTACCCCCACGAACTGTTTGTATGTATTGTCTATCACTCCCTGCAATAGCTCCCTTTCCGAGTCGGACATGGGCCGCAGGGGAGAACCGATGTCTTTAAACTCCCCACTCTTAACCACATAACCCTTAAGCCCAATCTTTCCGAACAACTCTTCAAAGTTGGCAAACTCCATAAGTACGCCAATACTCCCAGTAAGGGTCCCGGGATTTGCATATATCTTCTCAACGCCACACGCGATGTAGTAGCCTCCTGATGCTGCAACGGAGCCCATAGAGACAACGACCTTTTTGTCCTTTATCTTTGAAACCTCCCTGTATATTTCCTGAGAGGCCCCCACACCACCGCCTGGACTGTTTACCCGTATTACGATCGCCTTTACATCCGAGCTTTTATCAGCTTCGTGGAGCTGTTCTATTACTGACTTTGAGTCTGTAATTATCCCTTTTACCGTTACAACCGCCACCTTGTCCTTTCCAAACCCGTCTCCAAAGAAGAGTGATACGACAGCTATCAGGAGGATGAGGCCGAAAAGGCTCGCTGCGGATATGAAAATAAACCTCACTGCCTTCTTTATCATGTTTATTCCTTACCGGTGTTATTGAGTTTATCTTTTAAGACATCTCCGAGGCTTGTCTTGCCGCTTCCCTGCTTATGAAAAAACTCCTTTATTGCGGCCTTCTCCTCGTCCTTTTCAAGCGCCTTTACACTTAGAGATATCTTCCTGTCGGCGATGTCCAGACCAAGAACCTTAGTCGTCAGGACCTCCCCTTCCTTAACCACGTCAGAAGGTTTCTTCTCTTTCTCTTTTACAAGCTCAGATGCGTGAATCAGGCCCTCTATTCCTTCTTCTATTTCAATGAATACGCCGAAATCCGTTACACTGGTTACCTTCCCGCTGATAATCGCTCCTTTCGGATATTTCGCAGGTATGTCCAGCCAGGGGTCTTTTGTAAGCTGTTTTATCCCAAGTGAGAGCTTTTCTTTTGTCTTGTCTATATTAAGTACAACAGCCTCGACATCGTCTCCGGTCTTGAACAGTTCGGAAGGGTGCTTGATCTTTTTAGTCCAAGAGATGTCGGAAAGGTGAACAAGGCCGTCTATTCCTTCTCCCGCCTCTACAAAGAGACCGAAATCAGTTATGCTTTTAACGGTACCCTTTATATGGCTGCCAACAGGATTCTTCGCCTCCAGGGTGTCCCAGGGATTTGGGAGCGTCTGCCTGAGCCCAAGCGCGAGTTTACGGCTGGATGGAACGATATCAAGAACCGCAGCCTCAACGGTTTCTCCAAGTGACAGGATTGATGAAGGATGTTTCACCTTCCGCGTCCATGACATTTCAGAGACATGTATCATCCCTTCCACACCTTCTTCCAGCTCAATAAAGGCGCCGAAATCAGTGAGGTTTACAACCTTTCCCTTTACCCTTGTTCCAACCGGATATTTATTTATGACATCCTTCCAAGGGTCATCAGTTGTCTGTTTCATACCGAGGGAGATTTTTTTATTTGCCATATCGAGCTTTAATATCTGGACATTAATCTTATCTCCTATCTTCAGGACTTCTGACGCCTTGTTTGTCCTTTTCCATGAAATATCGTTTATATGTAACAGGCCGTCTATACCGCCGATATCTACAAAGGCGCCGTAATCCATGATGTTCTTCACAACACCTTCTACTATCGCACCTTCATGCATTCCTTCGAGGGTCTTTTCTCTCTGTTTTTCTCTTGACTCTTCAAGGCAGGCCCTTCTGGAAACAACCACGTTTTCTGCTTTTTTGTTATAGTTTAATACCTTGAACTGGAATGTCTTTCCTAAGAGTTCATCCAAGCTCTTTACAGGTTTGAGATCTACCTGGGATCCGGGAAGAAATGCCTGGACTCCACCCAAATCAACAAACAGACCACCCTTGACCTTTCCGGTTATCCTTCCCTCTATAAAACCGCCCTGATCGCAGGATCTAACTATATCATCCCATACAATCATCTTGGCGGCCTTTTTCCTGGAGAGTATGACCAGACCGTTTTTACCTTCCAGCTTTTCAATTATGGCCGAGATACTGTCGCCTACCTTAACATCTACAGTTCCGTCAGGTTTCCTGAACTCCTCAATCGGAATTATTGCATCAGACTTGTACCCTATATCGAGAAGGATGGAATCAGAGGTTATTTTTACTACTTCACCCGTAACTGTCTCCCCTTCAGTCAGCTCACTGATGCTTT
This sequence comes from Desulfuromonadales bacterium, assembly GCA_919902985.1. GTDB lineage: Bacteria > Desulfobacterota > JAENJC01 > JAENJC01 > JAENJC01 > JAENJC01. Next base: position 5,606 of record CAKKSC010000050.1, read on the forward strand.
TTCCGAAAAGGGCCTCGAAAGACTCCTCTTCCATTCCTTTTTCAGGCCTTTCTTCCTGATCTTCCTGAAACTGCGCCTTTGCCTTATCCATTAACCCATTACCCCCTGTTTAATTATGCAAATTGTAAAATGAAAAGTGAAAAGTGCAAAACTGAGAATCCGAATTTCTATTTTGCAACTTGCACTTTGCACTTTGCACTTTGCAATTCTTCATAACTCCTTATCCGCTCCAGAACCTCGTCAATCACCCACTCGGGAGTAGATGCACCTGCCGTCACACCAACCCTTTTTACACCACTAAACCATGCAGAATCAAGCTCAGCAGCTACCTCAACATGATGGGTGTTCGGCTGTATACTCTTGCATATCTCGGCCAGCCTGTTTGTATTGGCGCTGCTGTAACCACCCACCACTATCATGCATTCAACTTCCAAAGCGATGTCCCTTGACTGGTCCTGCCTTATGGCGGTGGCTCCGCAGATAGTATTGAATACCCGCAGTTCACCAACCTTGCCAAGGCACTCATTTACAATAGCCTTAAGATTATCAAATGACTGTGTCGTCTGGGCCACAACCCCTATTTTTTTCTTTTTCGGGAAAGTTCCCAGTTGCTCTGGTGAGTTTACCACTATTACGTCTTTTCCGCCATAACTTATTATGCTCTTTACCTCAGGGTGTGCCTCGTCCCCAACTATGACAACAAAATATCCCTCATTCCTTAGAAGAGTCGTCAAGTCTTGGGCTTTTTTGACAAAAGGGCATGTGGCATCAACTATTCTGAGCCCTTTCTTCCTTGCCCTGTCTATCTCATCGAGCGTTACACCGTGGGAACGTATAATTACCGTGCCCTGGTTTATATTCTCAACATCCTTTTTCACGCTTACCCCGGCGGATGCCAGTTTATCAACCACCTGCGGGTTATGAATAATGGAACCGAGGGTATATGTATCAGGGTTGCCGCTCTCGGCCTCCTTAAACGCCATTTTGGTTGCACGTTTTACACCGAAACAGAAACCGGCAGATTTTGCTAAGATAATTTCCATATAAATTTATGTAGGGTGGACGGCGTCCGTCCTCACTGGGCGCATGCCATGCGCCCCCTACATTACCTATCCACTTTTTCGTTGACCACTCGTATCATCTTCTCCACCACTTCCTTTATGCCAACGTTCGTGGAATCGATTAAAATAGAATCTGCGGCCATTTTTAGAGGGGCGATGTCTCTTGAAGAATCGTTAATGTCCCTTTTCTTTACGTCCTCTATAGTTTGTTCAAGGGTGACATCAAGCCCTTTAGCTGCCAGTTCCTTGTAACGCCTCTTCCCCCGCTCTTCAAGGGATGCATCAAGAAAGAATTTGGCCTCCGCATTCGGGAATATGACTGTGCCTACATCCCTTCCTTCAAGGACTACTCCGCCAGTTTCACCCATTCTGCGCTGAAGGGAAAGCAGGGACTGCCGGACCTCTTTTTTTGAAGATATATCTGATGCTGCCATGCTCATGTCAGGTGTCCTTATCTCCTCCGAAACATCGACTCCGTTCAGAATAGTACGGAGCCCGTCGTTATCGGGGACGAACCCAATCTGCACTCTGTCACATAGGTTGCTCAGGGCAGCACCGCTGTTGATATTAATATTTTCCCGCTTTGCCTGAAGCGCAATAGCCCTGTACATGGCCCCTGTGTCAATGTATGTATATCCAAGCTTCTTGGCCAGGAGCTTGGCTACCGTGCTCTTCCCTGACCCTGAAGGCCCGTCTATGGCAACAATTATCTTCTTCATTGGACGCTGATCCTTTTAATTAGTTCTTCAAAACCAGGGAATGATGTGTCAATGCATTCCGTATCTCGGACAAGCATTTGGTCGCCTTTTGCTGTAAGTCCAGCAACAATCATTGACATAGCCACTCGGTGGTCGCCATAGCTATTAAAGTCTGAGCCGGGCGTTACGTTAGGTTCTCCTCCCTCAATATCCATCCCATCTTCATAGCTATCATCTACTCTTATTCCCAACTTTCTCAGACTAACGGTCATGGTACCAATCCTATCACTTTCCTTTACCCTAAGCTCTTTTGCGTCTCTGATTTTCGTTGTCCCTTCTGCAAATGCAGCAGCAACAGCCACAACCGGCAATTCATCAATGGCCCTCGGTATTACTTCTCCACTAATCTCAATACCTTTAAGCAAACTCGATCTCACATGAATATCCCCAATCGGTTCTCCTGATATCTCTCTTGGATTCAGGACTTCAATGTTGCCTCCCATACCTCTCAAAATATCAATTATTCCTGTTCTTGTTGGATTCACTCCGACATCCCTGATTGTAAGACTGGAACCTTCCGTTATTAAGGCGGCAACCATGAAAAATGTCGCGGATGAAATATCTCCGGGGACTATAATCTCCCCCCCACCGGCAAGTTTCTGCCCACCTGCAATACTGACTGAATTATCTGTTCTTTCAACCTTTGCTCCGAAGTAAGCCAACATCCTCTCAGTATGGTCTCTCGATAACATCGGCTCGATCACAGTAGTAAGGCCGTCGGTATAAAGAGCAGCAAGAAGTATTGCAGACTTAACCTGGGCGCTTGCAATGGGTGAGTTGTATGTTATACCTTTCAATTTTGATCCAACAATGGCGAGCGGCGCCTTGTTCCCGTTTTCTCTCCCGAATATCCTTGCCCCCATCTGACTCAATGGGTCAATGACCCTCTTCATCGGTCTTTTTCTGAGATATTGATCTCCTGTGATGCTTGAAAAGAAGTTCTGTCCTGCTAAGAGTCCTGTAATGAGCCTTATAGTAGTCCCAGAGTTTCCTGCATCTATAAAGTCCTCCGGCTCTCTCAGACCATTTAAGCCATTACCATGCACAACCACGATATCACCATGTTCTTCAATCCAAATCCCCATCTGCCGGAAGGCCTTCAGGGTAGCCAGGTTGTCCTCTCCCTTCAAGAGTCCCTTTATCCTTGTGTCTCCATCAGCGATAGAGGCAAACATCAAGGCCCTGTGAGAGATGGACTTGTCGCCGGGGACAGTGATCTCGCCTTTCAGGTCTTTTGTTTTTTTTACTGTAATTGTTTTCATTCCTTAGCTATCGAGTCCCTTGCCTTCTTTGACTTATCAAACTCCTTAAAAATCTCGTGACCGTCCGACTCTTTTATATATACCTTCAATCTTGAGAGGCTTTTCTCAAATCTTGTTATCATATCAAGTGTCGCCTCTCTGTTCATAAGGCATATATCCCGCCACATCTCAGGGGATGAGGAGGCGATCCTCGTAAAGTCCCTGAATCCGCCGGCTGAGTAGCCCAGGATGCTCTCCTCAAAATCTTTTACGTCATCGACTGTATTAACCAGTGAATAGGCTATTACATGGGGTAAATGGCTTACAGCTGCCAGTATGCTGTCATGTTTTTCAGCGTCCATGAGTATAACCTCTGAGCCGGCTGCCTCCCATATCCCCTTTACCCTCCTCAAGGCCTCTCTGTCCGTCTTTGCAGTAGGTGTTAATATGCATCTGTGTTTCTCGAAAAGGGTCGGGAATGCTGCGCATACCCCTGACTCCTCTGTCCCTGCAATAGGGTGTCCGCCGACAAAGTCAACTCCGGCCGGGAGAAGATGTTCAGCCTGCTTTACTATGGAGCCCTTGACGCTTCCAACGTCTGTAACAAGGGCTCCTTCCTTAAGATAGGAGGCAATCTTCTTCATCATCTCTGCCATAGATGCCACAGGTGTAGCGACTACAACAAGGTCTGCACCCATAACCCCGGCAGCAGGGTCGGTGGTGAACTTGTCAATTACATCAAGCTTTACCGCCAGTTCTAAGTTTGAGATGTTCCTGCCTACACCAACGATCTCCCCTACCATCCCCTTTTTTCTCAGGGTCAAAGCAAGAGAGCCGCCTATGAGGCCGACACCGATAATAGTTAGTTTTTTAAAGTAAGGTTCCATAAAAGTCAGGGGTCAGGGGTCAGGGGTCAGTGAAAACCGACCACCGATCACAGGCCACTTGTTTTACATACTCCTCCCCACCGCCTCCGCGACCTTCTTCAACTCCTTCATCAACACATCAAATTTGGTTGGCTTCAGGGACTGGGGGCCGTCACATAAGGCGTCTTCAGGGTTCTGATGGACTTCAATGATAAGACCGTCTGCGCCGGCGGCAATAGAGGCCTTGGACATCGGGGCCACCAGGTCCCACTTACCCACACCGTGGCTCGGGTCAATTATGACAGGGAGGTGTGTAAGCTGTTTCAGCACAGGCGCCGCACTTATGTCCATAGTGTTTCTTGTTGCCGTTTCAAAGGTCCTGATGCCCCTCTCGCAAAGGATGATCTTTCTGTTCCCTTCGGACGCGATGTATTCAGCGGACATAAGGAGATCAAGGATGGTTGCGGAAAGTCCTCTCTTCAAAACGATCGGCTTGTCGGTTTTACCAACTTCCTGGAGGAGCCGGAAGTTCTGCATGTTCCTTGCCCCTATCTGAATTATATCCGCATATCTGCATATAATATCAATGTCCCTGGGGTCCATCAGCTCCGTAACTATCGGAAGGCCTGTAGCTGCACTGGCATCTGCCAGGTATTTGAGCCCCTCTTCTCCAAGTCCCTGGAAGGCATAAGGGGACGTCCTTGGTTTAAAGGCGCCGCCTCTTAAAATCGTTGCTCCGGAGGCCTTGACCGCCTTCGCAACAGATATAAGGCCTTCCTTTGTCTCCACAGAGCATGGGCCGGCCATCACATGGACCTGTTTCCCGCCAATCTTGACTCCCTTCACATCTATGATGGTATCGTGCTTCTGAAACTCACGGCTTACCAGTTTATACGGCTTCATTATTGGCATAACGTTTTCAACTCCCGGCCAGGCTTCTGGTGAATGTTCCCTTAATATGGCTACATTCCCTATGATGGCAATTACAGTACGCACTTCACCTTTTTCAGCGTGTGGTGTAAGGCCCAAACTTTTAATCTTCTGCACTACATGGCTTATTTCTTGTTCCGTTGCCTCTGGAGACATAACTACAATCATGATTCTATCCTCCCAGTTATTTTTAAGAAGTTGAGAGGGTGAGAAGTTAAGCGGTTGAGAATCACCTCATCTTCCCATCTTCCCACTTTCTCATCCTCTCGTCACTTTTTTCAACGCCTCAATAAACCTCTTGTTTTCCTCCGGTAATCCAACCGTTACCCTAAGATAATTCTTGAGGTCATATATACCCATTGGCCTGACTATAACCCCTTTCTTCATAAGCTCCTGATATACCTTTGCACCGTCTCCATTCATATCAATCAGAAGGAAGTTGGCATGGGTCTTGACGTAACCAAGGCCCATCCTGTCAAGCTCGACATATAGATATGATAGTCCATCACTGTTTATCATGACCGACTTATCCACGTGTCCTTGATCATCAAGGGCAGCCATTGCTGCAACCTGGGCAAGGGAGTTGACATTAAAGGGCTGCCTGATCTTCTCAAGATAGCTTATGATCTCCTCTGATGCGACACCATAACCAATCCTCAATCCTGCGAGACCGTAAATCTTTGAGAATGTCCTGAGAGAGATGACAAGCCTGTCATTTATGTAATCCATCCCGTTCGGGTATTCAGGGTCTGATACATATTCAAAGTACGCCTCGTCCATGACAACAATGACATCCTCCGGCATCCTGTTCAGAAACGTCTCAAACTCATCCTTTTTAACGATGGTTCCAGTGGGATTGTTGGGGTTTGTAATAAAAACAAGTCTTGTTTTTCCAGTAACGGCCCCAGCCATTGCCTCCAGGTCGTGGGTAAAATTCTTAAGAGGCAGTATCACATTCTTTCCGCCTGCTGCCTGGACTATCATCTGATATACGATAAAGGCTGGATGGGCCATTACCGCCTCATCTCCGGATCTTAAAAATGCCCTCACAATGAGTTCGATTATCTCATTTGAGCCGTTACCCAGTATCATCCTGCTTTTGGGAATTCCAAGCCTCTCGGCCAGCTTCTCCTTAAGATAATAGCAGCTCCCGTCAGGATATCTGTGGATAGCCGCAACATGCCTTTGAATAGCCTCAACAGCCTTGGACGAAGGCCCCAGCGGGTTCTCATTCGACGCCAGCTTTATGGAGCCTTTTATCCCGTACTCTCTTTCAACCTCTTCAATAGGTTTTCCAGGGGGGTATGCCGTTAGATTGGCTATGTAGTCTGGAACTAATGGCTTCATAATATTCAACAGGTAAAAGGTTAAAAGGCTAACAGGTTAATAGGTTAATAGGCTCAGATGAATTAAACCTTTTTTCCTTTTTGCCTCTTCACCTTTTGACCTTGTTTATTTACTCCTCGGATACGACCCCAAGACCTTTACGAAGAGGCATATCTTCGAAAGCTCATCTATGGCGCCTTTTACATGAGGTTCTGATATGTGTCCTTCCATATCCAGGAAGAATAGATATTCCCATGCCCTGGTCTTCATCGGTCTTGACTCTATCTTCGCGAGGTTTATGTTATGCTTGGAAAAAGGCTCCAGCATCCTGTACAGAGCTCCTGCCTCATCCTTGACCGCAAACATAACCGATGTCTTGTCGGAGCCGCTCTTATCAGAACTTTTTTTGCCTATGACCAGGAATCTGGTAAAGTTGTTGACGTTGTCCTCTATCCTCTTTTTGACTACCTTCAGGTCGTAGATGCTTGCGGCAAATTCGCTGGCTATGGCTGCTGATTCAGCGTCTGCCGCAACCATCTGGGCAGCCACAGCCGTGCTTGCCGTCTCCATAACAGGTATGTTGGGAAGGTTCTTTGCCAGCCAGTTCCTGCACTGGGCAATAGGTTGGGGATGGGAATAGACCTTTTTTATATCCTCCATCCTTCCTGTCCTGGAAAGCAGGAAATGAGATATCTCCAGCATGACTTCAGCTACAATCTGAAGATTGGAGTCCACAAACATGTCGAGGGTATGGGTAACTATCCCTTCAGTTGAGTTTTCTATTGGGACGACACCGTAATTAGCCTTGCCCTTTTCAACCTCTTCAAAAACATCTGCTATCCCCTTTACAGGGATAAGGTCTGCAGAATGTCCGAACTGTTTGAGGCTCGCAAGATGGGTGTATGTCGCCTGGGGGCCCAGGAAGGCTATTTTTAAAGGATGCTCGAGGGAAAGTGATGCAGAGATTATCTCACGGAAGATGGCCCTTATCGACTCGTTAGGAAAATGCCCCTTGTTATTTCTCATCAGCCGTTCGTATATCTCTTTTTCACGGGTTGGGACGTAGAAGTCCCCCTTCCCCTGAGTTTTTAACCTCCCGACCTCTTTGACAAGTTCAGCACGCCTGTTCAGAAGTTCAAGGATGTTGTCATCAACGTCATCTATCTTCTTTCTAAGTTCCCCTATGTCTGCCACCAGCAAACCCCCAGCCATTTTTGAATTTTAAATTATATAGGATGGCCATTTATAAATCAATTACTTTTACGAAGCGGTGTCTATAGGTCATCATAGCTTTTAATGGTTTTTGAGGCAACCATTTCTTTCGAGACGATCTTATCAGGCGGACAAAAAAGTAGGGGAACAGCCACTAGTCCGCTTTGTAGAGGCTGTCAAGCAGAGGAATGCCCTGGCAGTTGCAGTCATAAAATGGTAGGGTGGATTTGCATCAGACTTCCAGGTGTGATAATATTCAAAAAACATATGTTACCCCGATGTAGACTAATCTTTATGATCTTAGCGGCAATCTATTTCGCCGGATCATCCCCAACCCTCGCCGATACCTTAATTCCTAACCTCAACATTGAGAGTTCGGAACTCAGAGAGAAATCTGTAGGACAAAGGATCGCGCATTGGGCAGAGGCCTTTGTGGGAACTCCTTATGATACAGACCCTCTTGGCAAGTATGTGCGGGAAGAGCGGATTGTGGCGGATGATGCAGTGGACTGCATGTACCTGACCTTCAGGACAGTTGAACTTGCCTTGAGTATGGCGCCGGAAGATGCGGTGAAAAATGCCCTTAATCTGAGGTTCCGCAGCAAGGGGCGGCTTGATGGCGAGAGGGTACTTAACTACGATGACCGTTTTGAATACGGCGAGGATATGATTGACAGCGGGAAGTGGGGCAAAGAGATGACCTCGGACCTCGGCAGGACCGTAAGAATAAAGGGGAGCAGGGGAAGGAACGAGGTTGTCATAATTCCAAAAGACGAACTGGCTATGATTACTAATCTGGACGTTGGGGGAATGAGTACTCCGTTCAGGGACGGGGACATCATATTCTTCATAAAAGAACCCTCAAAGCGGGTTGTAGGAGAGATAGTGGGACATATAGGAATAATCTCAGTCAGGGCCGGTGTGCCCTACCTTATTCATGCCAGTGGACAAAAAGACAGCGCCGATTCCAAGGGTAACGGAACCGTAAAATCTGTCAGGCTGTTTGAGTATGTCGGGAATATGCGGTTTGCAGGTATCCGCGTCACGAGGTTCCAGTAAAGATGGACTGGACTCATATCTGGCTTCTTCTTATCATTGTATTCGTTTTTTTCTCATCCTTTCTCATGGCAGCCGAGACAGGGATGATGGCTTCCAGCCGCTTCAAGCTTAGACACCTTGCCTCTTCAGGGCTTAAAAGGGCAGTCCTTGCCATAAAGATCCTTGAACACCCCGAAAAGCTCCTTGGAACTATTCTTATAGGGAACAACCTCGTCCAGGCGGCCCTTTCAGCCCTTATAACCGCCATTTCTATTGAATGGTTCGGGGAAAGGGGTATCCTCTATGCCACCTTCATTATAGCAGTTGTCACCCTGTTTTTCTGTGAGCTGGTGCCAAAGAGTTATTCATCACGCCACCCTGAAAGGGTGACCCTGTGGCTGGCCTGGCCCACTTACTTCTGGCTGATCCTGTTCACCCCTGTTGTAAAATGCGTCACGTTCTTTTCCAACGCCATACTCAGGCTCATGGGCGCAGGTGAGATCGCTTCAGCCCCTTCTCTTTCCGAGGATGAGCTTAAGACGATTATCCGCATGGGTGAAGAAGAGGGAGTGGTGCCAAAGGAAAAGAGGAGGATTCTTCACAGGGTATTGGAGTTGAGTGACCTGTATGTCAGGGAGATTATGGTCCCGAGGGTAAAGATGAAGGCCATAGAGGTGGAGACGCCCCTGAAAGAGGTAGTTGGCTTTTTCAAAGATACCGGTTTCTCAAGGATGCCGGTGTATAAGGACACCTTGGACAATATAGTCGGGGTCGTTCATGTAAAGGATGTGATGAATTTCTGGGACACGGAAAGACCGTTCACCCTGACCCAAGTGATGAGGAAGCCGTTTTTCGTTCCTGATTCGGCCAAGGCGGAGAGACTTCTGGAGGAGTTCAGGAAGAACAGGAGCCATATAGCAATAATTGTGGATGAATACGGCGGGATTGAGGGACTTGCCACAATGGAGGATATACTGGAGGAGATTGTCGGTGAGATACAGGACGAACATGACGAGGAGGCCGACAAGGTGATAGAGCTGACAGACGGCTCTGCTTTGATAGACGGGAGCGCCACGATAAAAGAGGTCAATGAAAGGCTTAATCTTGACCTGTCTGAAGATGTAGATACTACCATAGGCGGCTTTGTCATGACCATCATGGGAAGGATCCCGAATGAGAGAGAGACGATAACACACAATGGTATTAAATTTACTGTAGAAAGGGTAATAGGCAGGAGGGTGGCGAGGATAAGGGTGAAGAGTGAGGTCGCTTAAAAGGAATTGACTAACTTCTGAGCTTCCTTGTAACGAGGCCACAGTGTTGGTTATGCGCAGCGTTAAACTGTTATGATACCTGATAGCAAAGCATTGCACCAATGCTTAATAACCTGCCAATCCGGGTTTTTCTCACTGCACATAGACAATCTTGCTTTCAGTGATTTCTTGGAATCTTATAACGCTTGATATTTAAGGCTAAATAGAAATATAAAAAACGCTTGATAAAAGTTTGATTCTGTGCTTCAGTAAGTCCTCAATTAACAATCGAGATTAGTATTCGTCATGCACTAATTTGGGGGATTTCTGTGGCACCTAAATGGCACTCACTCACTCACTCACTCACTCACTCACTCACTCACTCACTCACTCACTCACAAAACCCATCTCTAAAAGCCTGCGGAGGTTTCTTTGGCGGGAGGATATCTCCGCTTACTGTTCCCTTTCCATACGTCCGTTCGTTTTCCCTCTATTCTTTTGTAAAAATCCATCATGGTAGGGTGGGCTGCGCCCACCAATTATCTCATTCCCTATTCTCGAAAGGTTCAAAAATGTCATTCCCGAAAGGTTCCATCGGGAATCCAGCATGTACCCCTTATTTCTGTTTGGTTTTTTTAAGCAACCCTTTGGCTTCAAGGGCCTCGGTGAGGAGTTTGCGGACTATCCAGGCAGGGGTGCGTTCGTCTTTGTCGGCGAGGGATTGAATGATTTCCTTCATTTTAACGGTAACACGGGCGGTTATAACGACTTCTTTCTTCATGAGAAAACATTGTATACATACGGACTTTATTCAAAAAGGAGGTGAATTAAAGACGGTGTTCCCTGAATTCCATGTCTTGATAATGGGGAGCACTTTAGGGGATGAAACATTTTAGGCATGATATTTAATAAAAACTCAAAGAAGGAGAAGAAACATGAAGCTGACACTTAATCGTAGAGAGGAAAAGGAAGGGCTAATCTTTAAGAAGCCAATGTATTATTACTCCGGCAATTAAATATCTAAATTTTAAGCAGCATATGCCACCTTT